>JAFGHA010000168.1 GCA_016930275.1 Chitinispirillaceae bacterium | reverse complement strand
TCACTTTTCAAGTCGATTCTGTTTTTCGGAGCGGGGGCAGTCATCAAACAGGCCGGAACGGGACGCATCGACTGTCTGGGCGGGTTGATCCGGTCGATGCCGAAAACCGCTGCAGCGTTTCTTATCGGTGCCATAGCTATCTGCGGACTGCCTTTTTTCAATGGCTTCATCAGCGAATGTTTCATTTATGCCGGAAGTATCCGTGCGGCGGTATTCAGCACGCAACCGCAGCTGGCATTGCTTGCAATGACCGTGCTTCTGTCCCTCGGTTTGATCGGCGGTCTTGCAGCCGCATGTTTCGCGAAAGTATTCGGAGCGGTGTTTCTGGGCGAGCCAAGGTCGGACTCCGGGAAAACTTACAAGGAAGCACCTGCATCGATGGTAGCCGGAATGTTGGTTCTGGTTATACTGTGCGTATTAATCGGCCTTGGCAGCCCGATGGTCGTGCCCATTCTCATCAAGCCGGTATTCATGCTGCTGCCTGCGGGCAGCAGTGTAGCCCTGGCGCAACCGCTTTCCGGTTTTTCCCTGCAAATCAGCGCAGTGCTGATTGCCTGTATCGGTGTGATGGTCGCGGTTGCTTTCGTCAGAATTCTCATCGACCGCGGAAAAGCTCCGGCTGGTTCTACTCCCACATGGGATTGCGGTTATGTGAAGCCTGATGCATCAATGCAGTATACCGCCTCGTCATTCGCCGATCCGATCGTCCGGTTTTTCAGGCTTCCATTGGCTGCAAAACGGACGCTGAATACAACGACCGCGCCTTTGCCCGGAGCACCATGGGTTTTCAGCAGCTCGGTCGACGACTGGTTTCTGTCGCGAATATTTTCTCCGGTCATATCGTCTGTAAATAAACTGTTTTCTCTGCTGCACTGGTTCCAGAGCGGAAAAAGCCAGTTGTATATCCTGTATATCGTACTAACGGTACTCGGGCTCATTCTATGGAAATATTTTCTGTAAACTTCCCTTCGCTTGCGGGTAATCTCCTTTCTCCGCTCTTCGCGCTGGTGTTTGCCCCGCTTCTGCCGGGAATCATCAACTGCGTTAAGGCGTTCTTTGCCGGACGTAAGGGGCCGCCGTTAATTCAGCCTTACCTCGAAATCATCAGGTTGCTGCAAAAATGTTCGGTATACAGCACGTCCACTTCGTGGATCTTCAGGGTTGCACCGGTTGCAGTTTTTGCAGCAACCCTCTCAGCGACCTTTTTTATTCCGGTGACCCTCTGGGCTACCCCGACCGCAATTCCGTCCGATCTTGTCATTCTCCTTTATCTTCTCGCATTCGCGCGTTTTTTCATGATTATTTCCGCCCTCGATACCGCTTCGGCATTCGAAGGAATGGGGGCATCCCGCGAGGCATTTTTCTCGCTTATGGCCGAACCGGTTGCTTTCATTTGTTTCATTAATCTGATGCGTGAGGCCCATACTGGCAGTGTTGCCGTTGCGCTGACCAGTGCGTCGCTTTTTACCAACTCGATTTCGGTGATCCTCTCGGCGTTGCCTTTTTTCATCGTGCTGCTTGCAGAAAACGCACGTATTCCGTTTGACGATCCGAATACGCATCTGGAACTGACCATGATTCACGAAGTGATGATCCTCGACAACAGTGGAAGCGGGCTTGCACTGTTTGAATATGCCGCAGCAATCAAGCTATGGTTTTTCGCCCTTATTATCGGCAGAATACTGCTTCCGGTTTCGGCTGCTCATCCTCTGCTGCAGACCCTGCTGCTGTTGGGTATCGTGGCAGGTATCGCCGCTGCTGTAGGAGTTGTCGAATCAGTCATGGCTCGTTTACGGCTTCTCAAGGTTCCACAACTGCTCTTCGGAGCGGGAGTCGCGGCACTCCTGGGTTTTTTCGTGAGTATTACCGGGGCTCTGACATGGTGAACATAGTATGAAATTCAATCTGCTGGCCTGGGTTTCTTTATCGATCGTTATATGCAATCTCTATCTGCTCGGTACCAGCCGTCTTCCTGCCATGATACGTGCGGTGGCAGTGCAGGGGTTTCTTCTGAGTTTTCTACCGCTGCTGCTGCCCAACCCGGCGGAACCGCTGCATGTGGTCATTATGGTAGTGCTCAGCGCTGCGGTGAAAGGTATCGCGATTCCGTACTATCTGAGAAGAGCGATCCGTGGTGTCAGCGCCGTCCGTGACTCCAATCCCTCGGTTGGATACACCCTGTCCATCGCATACGGTATTTTCGCAGCAGCTCTTTCGTTTTACGTATTGAGGAAAATTCCGTTTTCTTCGGTGACGGTATCTCCTTTTCATGCGTCAACTGCAATCGCCACTGCCGCTATCGGTCTGTTCCTGATCGTTACCCGCCGCAACGTGGTCAGCCAGGTAATAGGGTATCTCGTTTTCGAAAACGCAGGTTTCATTCTGGCGGTTTCCGTGGCTGCCTTCCAGCCGCTTTTTATTGAAATGGGAACCCTCCTTGATATCCTGGTAGGGGTGTTCATTATGGTCGTCGCAATACGGTATGTGCATTCCGCGCATAACAGCATCAGTATCAAACCGCTCGAAAGGCTCAACCGATAACATGTCACTGGAAGCGATCATTACCGCTGTTTTCATACTGCAGGGCGTTGCTGTCGTGTTGTGTAAAATACTGCGCGATTCACGACGCGTTATAGCCGTTCCGGTGGTATCGTCGCTGATTACCTCCGCAGGTGCGGTAGCGCTCCTGCGGCATCTCCTTGCGGAGGGGCCGTCGCTCATATTCGGCGGTACCTTGCTGATCGATGAACTTTCACTGCTGCATATACTTCTGGTTTCGTTCGTTTTCCTCTGTTCATCGGTATATGCCACCGGTTACTTCCGGGAGCCAATCGCCAGTGGAGTTCTGTCGCGTTCGTATGTGCAGCGATACGCCATACTCTGGCTGACCTTTCAACTGCTGCTGCTTCTGGTGCTGCTCTCGAATAACATCGGTCTTATGTGGGTTGCCATAGAAGCAACGACCCTGGTTTCGGCATTTCTGATACTCTCCGATTCCGATGATCTATCGGTCGAGGCAATGTGGAAGTATCTCCTGATCTGTTCGGTCGGTATTGTCTTTGCGTTTATGGGCACTATTCTCACCGTTACTGCCGCACGGAAGATTGGAGGGATCGATTCCGTCTACCTGCTGAGCCGGCTGGCGCAGCATCCGGACCTTATCGACCCGAAAATCATGCTGTTTGCATTTATTCTTATTGTGGTCGGTTTCGGAACCAAGGCCGGACTCGCACCGATGCACACCTGGCTCCCCGATGCACACAGTCAGGCACCGACACTGGTTTCCGCTGTGTTTTCAAGTGTAATGCTCAATGTGGCACTGTTCTGTATACTGCGGTATATGCCGGTTACCGTTGCGGCTCTCGGGAATACGCATCATGTGCACTCGATTCTTATGCTGTTCGGTTTTCTGTCGCTGCTCTTCGCTGCGGTGTTCATTCCCATTCAACTGGACATGAAACGGTTTCTTGCTTACTGCAGCGTGGAACATATCGGTATCATAGCGATAGGTCTGGCAACCGGCGGCCTGGGTACCTTCGCGGCACTTCTGCATAGCGTCAACCATTCCGTGGCGAAGATGCTTTCATTTTTCTCGGCGGGGCATATCGGCGATCGCTACGGAACCCGTGACATGTCGGTGATTCGCGGTGCGGTCGAACGGGTTCCGGTCTGGGGTGGAGCGTTTTTTGTGGCGGTCCTTATTCTACTCGGTATCGCTCCGGGTGCTGTTTTTTTCAGTGAACTGCTGATTCTGAAAGAGGCATTTTTCACCGGAAAAATTGTAGTGGTGGTACTGTTTATGTTTTTAACACTCGCAATATTTATCGGCGCCCTCAGAAACGTGATGCACGCTTCCTTCGGGAGTACTGCTGCACCACCACCACGGGGAAATGCTGTTCGTCCTTTAGAAGTGATCCTTGTTGTCGTGCTTCTTCTGCTGGCAATTACTCCCGGGTTATGGCTGCCCGACACCGTCAGCGGTTTTCTCCGAAAAGCCGCCGCCGTCGTTGAACAGGGAGTTCGGTTATGAAAACCGGATTTTTACGGAGCAGTAATAACCACACGGTAAAAATCACCGACATTCCGGTTTACACGGGCAACCGTTTTACGGAGCAGCTGGAGAAGATGCTGATGGATGCCGGACGGCTCTGTTCGATGTTCGCTGTCCGCTCGGAAAAGAACATCAAGGTCTATGCTGTTTTTGCAGACGACCTCACGGCAGGGCTGTACATTGCCTGCGGGGAATTTCAGGCTGGAGAGCGATATCCGTCTCTTGCTGCCCGGTATCCGCAGATTCAGCTGTTTGAACGGGAAATATACGAACAGACAGGTCTCTTCCCTGAAAACCATCCGTGGCTCAAACCGGTTCGTTTTCCTCCGGAACCGCTGTTCCCCGACCTTCACGCAACCCGAATTGGTGAAACCGACTATTTCCGTGTGGAAGGTGAAGAGATTCACCAGGTAGCGGTGGGGCCGGTTCATGCCGGTATTATCGAACCGGGACATTTCAGATTTCAGTGTCAAGGGGAGACGGTGTTTCATCTTGAAATATCGCTCGGCTACCAGCATCGTGGAATTGAAGAACATATCAAGGGCGGGCCGTATCCGGTAACACCACATCAAATGGAGGTTGTTGCCGGGGATACCTCGATCGGCCATATGACGGCCTATTGCCGGGCCATTGAAAGTCTTTCCGGGTGTCAGGTATCACCATTCGCCCAGCGTATTCGGGCATTCGCACTCGAACTGGAACGATGTGCCAATCATACCGGTGATCTTGGAGCACTGGCGGGTGATGTCGGTTTTCTTCCCACCATGTCCTATTGTGGAAGGATACGGGGCGATTTTCTCAATCTGACCGCACTGCTCTGCGGCAATCGTTTCGGTCGCGGACTTGTCGTTCCCGGTGGTATCGGATGCACCATCGACGAACAGCGTGAAGAGGAACTTGCGAAACGTATAGCCGTTGTTCTTGCAGATTTTACCAGTGCTACCGGTCTGCTCTGGAGCACCGCTTCCGTAGCCGACCGCTTTGAGACTACCGGCAGTCTCACGAGAGAAACCGCTGAGTCGATCGGGTTGGTGGGACCTGCAGCACGTGCGTGTGGATGCGTGCACGATGTCCGTCAGGATCACCCGTATGGTTATTACCGTTATGCCCATATCCCGGCATCGTCCTGTGACACCGGTGATGTATTTGGTCGTGCCCATGTGCGATGGCAGGAGGTACAGGCATCCGTCGCGTTCATTCTGGAAGAGATAGCATCCGCAAAAAATGGACCGTCAGCGGATCGCACTGCCATTTTCAACATCGATCCGGCAATGCGGCTGGTTTCGGACAGTCTGACGGTTTCGCTCGTTGAAGGGTGGCGCGGAGAAATCTGCCATGTTGTCGTTACCGATCATCAGGGCAGGTTTGCTGCCTACAAGATTACCGATCCATCGTTTCACAACTGGTTCGGACTGGCCCTGGCGCTGCGTGATCAGCAGATCAGCGATTTTCCCCTCTGCAACAAGAGTTTCAATCTCTCGTATTGCGGATTCGACCTGTAGATGGAGGACAATAATCCCGATGTTCGATGTCATTAAGACCAGACTGGCGCAGGGGTATCGTACGGCAAGGTATCCAAAGGAACCGCCAACACTTCCGGATCGCTTCATGGGGTTGCCCGTGTTAGCGGATGAACGCTGCACTTCTTCCTGCACGGGGGAATGCGCCCGCGCCTGCCCGGTACAGGCAATCAGCGTTCATCCGGGGCCGTTAACGATCGATGTCGGCAAATGTATTTTTTGCGGTAAATGTAAACAGGCCTGTCCGGATGGAGGCATTTCTTTTTCCGGCGATCATCGGCTCGGCACTACTGACCGGAGAAGTTTGCTGATATCCTCCGCAAATCCCCGTCCGGTCTTCCGTCCGCTTGACAAAGCTCGTTTGCGTCTTTTCAAATACTCGTTCAAGCTGAGGCAGGTGAGTGCCGCCGGATGCAATGCCTGCGAGGCGGACATCAATGTGCTCAACACCCTTGCGTTCGATCTTTCACGGTTCGGTATACAGTTTGTTGCTTCGCCGCGACATGCCGACGGTGTATTGATCACCGGACCGGTTTCAAAAAATATGGCGCTTGCCCTTAAAAAAACTTTTGATGCCACTCCGGCACCAAAAGTGGTAATTGCCGTTGGAACCTGTGCGATTTCCGGCGGAGTGTTCGCGAATCATGAACAGGTGCACCGGGGAGTGCAGGAATTGCTTCCAGTCGATCTCTATATCCCGGGATGTCCCCCTCATCCGTATACGATTCTTGATGGATTGTTACGGTTGTTAGGAAGAATCAGGTGACGATGAATGGATAATTCAGATCCCATGCAGTGGAAACACGGTCTCCCGGATCATTGCAATCGAACGGTTCAACTGCTCATCGATAACCTGTTTCTCGTCAGTGTGGGCGTAACTGCGCATATCGCGCAATCCACCGTGCCACTCGGCGTTGCCGAGAAACATGCCTCCCATGCCGATCGTCAGATCGGTGTCGGTTGACACGCCGCAGACGGTCTGCCAGCTGAGCGCCCAGCCGCGTGCGACGGCATCGGCATTGTACCCGCCGCCGCCGACCATGAGGATCGGAATACCGGTGACGGTGAGCAGCGGAAGAACATCGGCAATCGCATTGTTGGTCATGCTCAGATGGGTGAGGGGATCGACCGACAGAATATCCATTCCGTTTTCCAGAACGATAAAATCCGGTTTGTATGCTTCGATGAGCGGCGGAACCACCTGAGGAAAAATGCGGGTATAGGCATCGTCGTCGGTACCTGCCGGAAGGGAAATGTTAACATTGAATCCCTTTCCCTCGCCTTCGCCGATTTCGCTTTCGAATCCCGCCCACGGGAAAAGTGTTTTCCCGCTTTCGTGAAGCGACACCGTGAATACCCGCGGGTTGTCGTAAAACGCCGATTGTGTTCCGTTACCATGGTGGGCATCGAGGTCGAGACAGAATACCCGCTTTCCCGCATTCACGAGGGTTCGGCAGGCAAGTACCACGTCATTCAAATAACAGAATCCGCCGGCCTTGTCGGCATAGGCATGGTGGTACCCACCCGATGGATTGAAACAGTAGTGGTATTCTCCGCTCAGCAGCAGTTCTGCGGCGGTAATACTGGCGCCGCAGGCAAGACGGGAATAAGGAAAGAGATCGGCAAAGACCGGAGTATCATTGGTACCGAGGCCGTAAAAGAGGTCGTCGGACGTGAAGGATCCGCCGGAAACCCGTTCCAGAATATGGAGATACTCGTCGCTATGGAACTGCAGCAGCTCATTACGGGTTGCATTGCGCGGCGGTTCCACGGTGAAGAAACTGTTGCCGTTGGAAGCGAGAATCGCAAGCATCGCGGCAGCCCGTTCGGTTTTGAACGGGCAGTCCGCGGGGTAGTGAAAGGTTTCAATTTCCGGTGAATGCAGCACTGCTGCTTTGAATGATGACATATCCGCTCCGGAGAAATCAGAATCTCATTTGTTGTTTACAATAGTAATGAACTTGGCGGGGTAATCCAATTCATAGTATAATCAGTATCCGACCGGAATCCACCTTTGCAGCGTTCGGCTGCCCGGAGGAATGACCGAATATTAAAATTATGTTTTGCCCCGGGAAGCACCGGTACTTTTTCGCAGGGGCAATTTAACAAATAATATCACCGGGCTGGACCGGTTTTTGCTCAAATGTAGTTCAGCAGAATGTATTTTTATATGTTTTTTTCATAGTACTATTCGTTTGTAGCGAAAGGAAAGGAGAAGCCCGATGGGCTTTGATAAACTACTGCGTCCCGCTTCTGTTGCGGTTATTGGAGCATCCGCCAACCGTGCCAAAGTGGGAAGTAACGTACTGGTCAATATTCTTCAGGGTGGTTTTGCCGGTGAAGTGTATCCGGTGAATCCCGGGGCTGATACAATCGAGGGTCTGAAGTGCTACAAAAATGTTTCGGATATTCCCGGAACTATCGACCTCGCGGTTATTGTCATCAAACGGGATCTGGTGATTCCGACACTCAAGGCGTGCGGTCAGAAGGGGGTCAAGGCGGTAATCATCATTACCGCAGGATTCGGAGAAACAGGGGAAGAGGGGAGAAAACTGCAGCAGGAAATCATGCAGATCGTCAGGCAGAACCGCATGACGATGATGGGACCGAACTGTCTCGGACTGATCAATCCCTGGCACAAATTAAATGCCTCATTCGGACAGGGACTGGGTGCTCCCGGACCGATTGCACTCATTTCTCAATCCGGAGCGCTCATCACCGCTATTCAGGATATTGCAATCAACGAGAATATCGGTTTTTCGATGCTCGCCTCACTCGGCAACAAGGCTTCTCTCGACGAGGTAGCATTTCTGCAGAACCTTCAGAAAGACACTAATACAAAGGTAATTGCCGCCTATCTGGAAGATATCTCCCGGGGGCAGGAGTTCATGCGGGTAGCGGAGCAGGTGAATAAAACCAAACCGGTTATCGTGCTTAAAAGCGGAAGAACCGCTTCGGGGGCAAAGGCTGCATCGTCGCATACGGGTAGTCTTGCCGGTGCCGACCGGGCGTACGACAGTGCGTTCGAGCGCAGCGGTGTCATCCGCGCCGATTCCATCGAACACTTATTCGATATTGCGACCGCTCTTGCCTATCAGCCGTTGCCGAAGGGAGACCGGGTGGCTGTGGTGACTAATGCAGGGGGGCCCGGAATCATGATGACCGACGCGCTCGAGATGGCTGGTCTGACCATTGCAAACCTCGATGTCACCACCGAGAAGAAACTCCTCGGACTGCTGCCCGCTGCGGGATCGGTGCATAATCCGGTCGACGTGCTTGGTGACGCGACGGGAGCGCTCTACGGGAAAACCATCGACATTCTTCTCGGGAGTGATTCGGTGGACAGTCTGATCGTCATTCTCACACCGCAGAAAATGACTGATGCCGTCGGGACGGCGCAGGCGATTGTCGACGCCGCCGCGAAGGGCAGTAAACCGGTATTCAGCTGTTTTATGGGTGCAAGTATCGTGGCTGAGGGAGTGACACTGTTGCGACAGAATACCATTCCGCAGTACGGGGTACCGGAACGTGCCGCTAATGCAATGCGTGAAATGGTGGCATACAGCAGGTATAAGGAACGTCCCCTGCGGGTGGTTGACCGGTTTGCCGTCAATAAAATTCCGGCCATCAAGACGATCAAGGCGTGTGTCGCACGGGGGGTATACGAGATCGGGGAATTCGAGGCGAAAACAATATGCGAAGCCTATAATTTTATCGTGCCGCCGGGAACGCTGGCCACGTCGGTGGACGAGGCGGTGCGATTCGCCGATGAGGTGGGGTATCCGGTCGCCATGAAGATATCCAGTCCGGATATTCTTCACAAATCGGATGTCGGCGGAGTCAAGATAGGGCTCGGCAGCGCGCAGGCGGTCGAAGACGCGTTTGAACTGATGCTGCTGCGCATCAAACGGAAGAAACCCGATGCTGAACTGCGCGGTGTTCTGGTCGAGAAGATGATTCTCGGCGGCAGGGAGGTGATTCTCGGTATGAAGAAAGACCCGCAGTTCGGACCGATGCTGATGTACGGACTCGGGGGAATATTCGTGGAGGTGCTCAAGGATGTCGCTTTCGGACTGGCCCCCATTACCGAGGAGGAGTGCTACAAGATCATCGAAAGTACGCGTTCATACAAACTGCTGCTCGGTGCCCGGGGGCAGAAACCGGTGGATATTTCGCTGATCGTTTCCAATATGCAGCGGCTTTCACAACTGGTGATCGATTTCCCCGAAATCGATGAAGTGGATATCAACCCGCTCAAGGTCGGCCAGACCGGCGACAACGCCTACGTGGTCGATGCGCGGATAATTTTGTCAAAGGAGAAGTAGGGTATGCCCGCATGGCAGGAACTGTATGAACAGAAGAAAATGTCGGCGAAAGCCGCGATCAGAAAAATAAAAGCGGGTGACCGGATTTTCGTCGGTACCGGATGCGGGCAGCCGCAGACCCTGGTCGATGAACTGGTGAGCGACGATAACGACATCGTGGATGCCGAAATTTATCATCTGCTCACGCAGGGGAGTGCACCGTACATCAACGAGCAATACGCGAAGAAGTTCCGCACCGCCAGTTTTTTCCTCGCCGCCAATGTGCGCGATGCGATCGCCGGCGGGCGCGGTGATTACATTCCCATGTTTCTTTCGGATATTCCGCAACTCTTCAAGACGGGCCGTCTGCCGATCGACGTGGCGCTGGTGCAGACGAGCCCTCCCGACCGCAACGGTCAGCTCAGCCTCGGCATCTCGGTTGATATTGTCAAGGCTGCGGTGGAAAACAGTCTGACCATCATTGCCGAAGTGAACGAGAACATGCCGCGAACGTTCGGTGATTCGACAATTCCCCTGGAACTGGTTGATGCGGTGGTGCCGAGCACCCGTGATCTGCTCGAATACAGCCTGCCGACGGGAGATCCGGTGGTGGAGGGAATCGCCCGCAACGTCGTTTCGCTCGTTGACGACGGTGCCACGCTCGAGCTGGGGATCGGTACGATTCCGCAGGCGGTGCTGCAGTATCTGAGTGAAAAACGGGACCTCGGGATTCACACCGAAATGTTCAACGACGCGATCATTCCGCTGGTGGAATCAGGGGTGATCAATGGAGCGCGCAAGACCATCAACCGGGGCAAGATTATCGCATCATTCTGTCTCGGTACCCGTAAACTCTATGAATATATTCATGAAAACCCGATGTTCGAATTCCGTCCGTCCGATTACGTCAACGATCCGTTTATTATAAGTCAGCACCGTAAAATGGTCGCCATTAATGTGGCGATCGAAGTCGACATGACCGGGCAGGTCTGCAGCGATTCGATCGGGTACAACTTCTACAGCGGTGTTGGCGGCCAGGTTGATTTCAACCGGGGTGCGGCACGCGCCCGCGAGGGAAAGGCGATTATCGCGCTTCCGTCAACCACCCGCGACGGGAAAATATCACGTATCGTCCCGAAACTGACCGAAGGTGCCGGTGTGGTGCTCAGTCGTGCCGATGTACACTACGTGGTAACCGAATACGGTATCGCCGATCTGTTCGGAAAGAACATCCGCGAACGGGTATTGGCCCTTTCCGAAATCGCTCATCCCGATTTTCGCAACGAAATCATTAAAGAGGCGAAGAACCGCAAATACATCTTCCAGCATCAGAAGGAACTGCCGACCTCGGGACTCCAGTATCCGAAAGAACTCGAAACCACCCGCATTCTCGCCGACGGCATTGAGCTGTATATCCGGCCGATCAAATCGAGCGACGACAAGCCGCTGCGCGACATGTTCTACGATCTGTCGGAAAAATCGATAGCGTTCCGGTTCTTCCAGCCGGTCAAATCATTTCCGCATAAGTTCATACAGGATTTCACGACCGTTGATTTCAGCAAGGACATGGCGATTGTCGCCATGGTAAAGGATCTCGGCGGCGATCAGATCGTCGGCGTTGCCCATTACTACCTCAATCCGGCAACGCACCATGCGGAAGTCTCGTTTCTCGTTCGCGACGACTGGCAGGCGAAGGGACTCGGTACCTATCTGCTCGATATTCTCACCGACATCGCCCGTAAAAGGGGTATCCGCGGTTTCGAAGCACGGGTACTCGCCACCAATCATATGATGCTTTCGGTGTTTTACAACAGCGGATTCAAAGTCACCACCACACGTGAGGACGATACCTATCTGATCACGTATGATTTCAAGGACCGGGTGTAATCTCTCCGCCCCTGCTCCTTCCCCGTTTGCAGGGGAGGAGCGATGGTAACGACCGGATATATCCGTTTACTACTTTTCACCGGAACCGTGACCGATGAACCGCACTCCCGAACAGATACGGCAATCGCTTTTCGCCCTCACGACCAGGGGAATCAAATACGATTTAGAGCGGATTTCTGCTGCAGCCGTCGCGCTCGGCAATCCACAGAACAGTTGTCCGTCGTATCATGTGGCCGGTACTAACGGCAAAGGGTCCACCTGCAGCTATATAGAGTCAATTCTTCGAAAAGCGGGATATCGTACCGGGCTGTTCACCTCGCCGCATCTCGTGAGGTTCGAGGAACGATTCCGTATCAACGGTGAAATGGTTGAGACGAGTGAATGGGTGGAGGTGTACCACGATCTGGAACGGCACATTGCGGATAATCGGCTGACGTTTTTCGAGGCGACCATGCTCATGGCAGCGGAATGCTTCCGGCGGCGGAACATCGACTGGGCGGTTTATGAAACCGGCCTCGGCGGCAGACTCGATGCGACGAATATTCTCCGTCCCCGTGTCTCGATTATCACTCGCGTGGCGATGGATCACCATGAGTATCTGGGGAACACGCTTCCTGAAGTGTTCAGAGAAAAACTTGGTATCGTCAAGGAAACGGTGCCGCTGGTGATCGCCGATCCAGGAGAACCGGATCTTCGCAGCATGGCGCAGACCGTCTGTATGCAGCGAAAGGCACACTGCACCTTCATATCGGCGAATGACGCCTATGAAATTCGGGAAACATCCGGAGGTACTTCATTCATTCACCACGGAACCTCCTTTACCACACGGATGACGGGCGGATATCAGGTGGAGAACGCGCTTCTCGCGATAAGTGCGATTGCCCGTGCGAAAACCAGTGTCAGCCGTGAAACGATGCAGGCGGGTATTGCCGATGCCTTCATCCCCGGCCGCTTCGAACGGATTACCGCAGGAAAAAAGACGGTCGTTCTCGATGTCGCCCACAATCCGGCCGCTGCCGCCGAACTCTGCCGGACACTCCGCAGATTCTTTCCCGATTCCTCTCTCTGTTTCGTAGTCGGGATCATGGCAGATAAGGAGTATCCAGCCATGCTCCGCTCTTATACCGCAGTCGCACAACATATTATTTTAACCCGGCCCGCGACAGAACGTGCCGCAACCCCGGAGGCCCTTGCCGCGGATCTTCCTTCGACCCTGTATTCCATTGTCGACCGCGTGGGGGAGGCCGTGAAGTGTGCGTTCCGGCGTGAGGAGGCGGTGCTATGTATAACAGGATCGTTTTATACAGTTGGTGAAGCGATGCTGAGTGCGGGTTGGGATGTGATTTCGGGTAATGATTGAAAAAGAAACCCGTAGTTGGTTTTATTGAAGGTGACCTCACCTCCCGGTCGCACGACCGAAAATACCTTTCCTGTCAGGTATAGACTGGAGGCATAGGTGGGTTACATGGTTTACCTTTTTTCCCTCGTCGGACAGTAATGATATTTCTTTTAAGAAAAGAAATATCATTTATCGTGGAAAATGTATTCCATCTTGTATCGACGTTACGAAGCGCGGGTAAAAACAACTTACAGAGAAAAAACTCAGAGCGGTATTCTTCAGGAAAAAAGTACGCTGTCTGCCGGATGATTTATAAGAAAGACCAGTTTTCACATCGAAAAGTAAATCCCCGTCATTCAACGTCCACGGCGATGAAACCCCTGGTGTCGTGGCCGGAAATCGTTCTTGATTGCACGCGAAACACGAAGTTTTCTCTCTTGAAATTCCTTCTCATTAAGCAGTGTGACCGCTTCTTCCGGGTTATCGATGGAGATAAATCCGAAACATCGTGATCTGCCTTTACGGTCGGTAACAAGATTGATCGAATGTATCTGCCCGACTGGAGAGAAGTGGGCTTTGATTTCCTCTTCGGTTGCGCTATGGGGGAGGTTTCCAACAAAAATTTCACCTTGTGTCATAGAATATCCTATCCGTTTTTTGTAAAATTCCGTACAGGTTTTTGGTTGTCTGTTTGTATCGCCGATTACACAGGAGAAACCGGAATCAATACCGGTTCCTTCCATGGAAATTACCTCTGCCGCGGTTATTGAAATCGCCTCCGCCACCTCTTGGCGAACGTTCCCGTGCGATATTAACCGTCAACGGCCTTCCTTCAAATTCTTTTCCGTTCAGTGCCGAAATCGCCGCTTCATGATTTTCCATCTCAACGAATCCGAAACCGCGGGCACGACCGGTGTATGAATCGGTTATGAGGGTGGCCGATACGATCTCACCGAATTCCGAGAAAAGTGTGCGAAGCTGATCTTCCGTTACATTGAACGACAGATTACCGACATAAAGTTTTTGAGCCATAAAATTCCCCGTTGAAGTTCCTGCAAAAAAGATGTCCGGTACCGGTGATGGCCGGTAACAATAGGTGGCAGCTTTTCAGAAAAACCTCTGATAAGAGCAAAAAGATTCCCGTATAGATCTATTTCGCCTGAAAGTACATTCGAAAGATTGTAAAAAGCAGGGGATTGAGAGGAAATACGGTATTTATTATTCAATAATATACCATTACCCGTTATTAATTGAAAGATAAAAGAAATAAAAAACTCACCATCAACCGGTTGCGTCGTTTACCGATATGGCTGAAGGCATATCGGTAAGTATGAGAGGAGTACCAATCTGCCGGGAATCGTTAGTATTCTCTGTGTTATAATTTTGTATTGCTAAAAATGAGATAAGAAAGATCATTGTTGCTATCGCACAAGGATTGATACCATCGGCAAGCCTTGCCAGCAGTATTCCCAGGAACGTGAACTCCTGAAACTTCTGCGAAAGCGTCTCTTTGAATCGAGTAGTGTCGATGGTCGTGCCGGACCGGATGCCTGCCATTTCTCGGGACAAGCGATATAACGCTCGATCAGCGGCTCACCAAAACGCATGATATCATCAAACCCGGTAAGAAAGGTGTCGGAAAAAAGAGCTCCTCAGCAGAAGATTCACGTACATTATATTTGTTTTCCATCTGAACAAGAAACTGAAAGGCATGTTCGTTTTCGATGTCATGTATACAAACGTCAAGTTTACCGGTATATTTGGCGGCCAACGGTTCAAGCAATGTTTTCCTTACCGTCAGACATTCTCCGCAAGTTTCGGAACCGAAAAAATGCACAACAAGCTTGTTTTCGTTATCGCTGATTTTATCGGCTAACGTATTAGCCGGAAGACCTGCTGTAAGAAGAATATAAACCAGCAGGGCGGACGAAAAGGCCATATTGGTTTTGCCGATGCGTCATTGTCCGAACATTCCTCTCAACATGGTACATAGAAGCATCTGTCTTCCCGCACAACTATCCTGACCTCGTCATCATGCACTAGATGTTCCAGATATTTAAGCGCTTCGTTTCGATGGATTGACAATCCGGCGGATACGTCGTCTAACGTGCAAGGCCTTCTGCGGACAAGTTGAAGCACCTCTTCTCGTGAGGCTACAAACCGGCTCTCGTTATGCGTATTCCGATAATCGGCTATCACTTCAGCCTTTCCTTCAAACATCTCCGCAAAATGCTGCATTCGCGCTTGTGAAACGGCACGGGCGGAATTCTCACTAGGGGGACGAGTGACGGTATTAAGCTGAACTTTATTTGGTAAAACAGCACTCACCTGCCGCGCGATTTCTTCGACACCCGCCCGGGTTGCAGTGATTCCATCCAGCAGAAAAACCTCCAGCCAGAGTATCCCGGTATACTCCTGCCGGAAATCCCTGATGCCGGCCACCATCGTATCGAAAGTCATTCCCGGATACGGTCTGTTCACGAACTGAAAGATCGGATCACTTCCCGCGTCAAGTGACGGAATGACGAGATCAGCCCTGGAAATGGCTTTACGTACCGATTTTTTAAATAGTAGCGATCCATTGGTAAGTACCGCAACGGGAATGTTCGTCATTTCCTTGATGCGGTCAATCAGCGATGCCGTACGGGAATACAAGGTCGGTTCTCCGGAACCGGAAAGCGTTATATAGTCAACAGGTGGCAGGGTTTGAAGTTTATCGCTCAGTTGGGCAATGACTTCTTCCTGCGGCACGTATTCCTTCTGCTCGATGGTCTTGTTCGTTGTCGTTCCTAACTGGCAATATATACAATCATAAGAACAGGTTTTAAACGGTACGAGATCAATTCCCAGAGAATGACCCAATCGCCTTGACGGCACTGGACCGAATATATACGAAGATTTAGTTGATGTAACCATATGTGCTCCAATGCTGCTCGATAGCTTTGAATGATACGTTATTGCGCCTTGAGGTACCCTCCCCCGTGAAGATACCACTGTTTCATGTCACATTGTTACGCCGGGAATCCGGCATGTAAATACGCTTTCGCTTTTCTGAATACCCTGTTAACGATATCGGAATCCGGTAAGGTATCCCGGATGCGATCCAGGTATCGTCTCCCGGCGGCTATCTGTAATGTTCGGGAAAAGTTCAGATCAAACACCCAGCCGATCTGGAGCAGTTTGAAATCATTCAGTGTTTTCATGTCTTTTGTGCGTGCAGTTCGACCTGCCAGGAGGGCTTCCACTATTTGATTCGAAATTTCAGGCGTGTCAGGGAGGTTCAGTTCGATACTCCTGGTTGAAATGGATGGATGTCGCTCGTAGTACTGCGTTACAATCCGCCAAATATCGATTTTATCGGCATCACGAAGAAGCTTTAAAAAAAAAGTTCTCCGTTTATCATCTTCAACAGGCAATTCGGCGCGGTTGTGACAAGCGACAACATCAAGTATAAGCTTACGGGTTGCCCGGTCAATATCCTCCAGGACACCTTCCCGGTCGAGTATCCCGGCTCCGAGCATTGCATGGTTTTCAGAAGTTGCATCATCGAAGGTATGATACCGCATATATTGATCAAAACGGCCGACATCGTGCAGGAGCGCCACCGCTTCCGCCAGAAATACATCTTGACGATTCAGGGCAATACTGTTCGCGATATCCACTATCTCAATACAAACGTTCATGGTATGCCGTTTCTTCAGTTCGATATTCATCGCGATATCCTGATCATCCGATGCGAATCCTGAAACATATTTTTCAAACCACGATTTCAGTCCGTGAAGAGTCAGCTCATCAACCATCTGCATTCCCCGTTATACAAGTCGATCCGCACCGCAATAGACCTGCTCGACATTCACCACCGCGGCCGCATGCGCCGGGTACCTGGGATCAACCCAGTCTTTCATTCCGGCATAAACAGCATCGTCCTTATGATATTCAACCGTTCCTTTGATCTGAAATGACTTCCGCTCCTTTGTTATAAATAGTACCGCCCCTTTGGTTCCACTCTGTATATTCTTGCGGGTCTTGTCGAAATAGTTATCGACGACAAGAATTCTCCCGTCGTCCAGCTTCCTGACACATCCTGCATAAATGGAATTTGGCGTACCTTCTCTGTCAACAGTCGTAAGTACAATTGGCCCTTCACGGTTTTCCCATTGTTCGTTCACGAGAGCCGGCAGTTGTAGCATAAATACAGTTCCTTTCGGTTTGAATCGTACATAGTATCAGGCGCAACGGTTGTATCTGTTACCCATTCTGTTTTCTAAGCAGATAGTCGGCAACGGCTTTATGCAATGTGCCGACGGCAAGTATCGCACAATGGATATTCCCCTGCGGTAAATCCGCCCAGACATCCAGAACATCAGCGGGTGAAAGCCGCAGAACATCCTTGAGCGTCCTGCTTTCGGCTAACCGGGCGGCGGTTGAACCACAGGCGCGAGATGCCGTGCAACCATCGGTATGAAAACGCGCTTCCGTTATTTGATCATCTTTTATGACCAGGTACATTTCCATCGTATCGCCGCACTGTCCCTTTGTCCATGCGGAACCGTCCGGATCATTCATGCGTCCCATATTGTTCGGCGGTTCCAATCCAGCCCGATACGCTTGCTGTTTCGCTTCGTTTTTTCGCATCTTTTCTTTCTCATTACTGGCGGGTTCTCGTTCAGCATTTACATTTGCGTTTTCCATCATTTTCCTTCCGTCGAATGCTGATTGTCGGTTTTGAACCATCCATCTTTAGGCATTGAGTCAAAACAGACCGGGACACTCTTATGCCAGTTTCCGGCTGGATCAATTTCCCATCGGGTGTATCTATCCATGGGCGAAGCCGCTTTATCGATTCTGTATCCGGATGGATGATAACCGATTTCTATATCATTTGCTTTGAACGTCTGTTGCATTTCTGCCTCCTCGAGTGCACTCGTGCCATAGCACGGTACCGAACCTTTTATCGAATTTTGAGCAATCATGACAATCCGGTTTTCTCATGTTTCGCCGCACGGCGGCTTGTCACAGGGCGTTTCGCGGCCGCAACAGGTAGTATCACGGCCGCAGGGAGTTTGTGCGGACGAAGCTCTGGGATAGTCGGTTGCATGAAAACCACTGCCCTTGAGAATAAATCCTCCGCCGATCCCCAAGAGCCTTTTTACCTGGCCGTCGCATTCTGGACATTTACGAAGAGGCTCCTCGGTCATGCTTTGGAATTTCTCGAACGTATGTCCACACGCGTCGCACCGGTACTCATATGTTGGCATTGTCGATACCCCTTTCGCGACTGCCGATTCCGCTGGCCTCCTTGTCACAAATCAAAACACCGTCAAGGTGATCAATTTCATGCTGAATAACCCGCGCAAGAAGGTTGTGAGCTGCGAAATTAAGCTTTTTGCCTTTGACATCACGTGCACGTACTTCTATCTGGAACAGTCTGGTTACGTCATATGTTTCATCGGGAATACTGAGGCACCCCTCCGTCTTGGTGTCAGAATCGGTGGTTACCGGCATAATGGAAGGATTGATAAGTACCATTTCCTGGCCATGGACGCCCACAACGACAATCCGCCGGAGAACTCCCACTTGTGGCGCGGCGAGGCCGATACCCCCTTTCTTTCTCATGAAAGAAAGCATCCTCTTCGCAAAATCCTGCAATCCTTTGTCAAACGTTTCGATATCCGCACCGACGCTCCGCAACACCTGGTCCGGCAGCACACGGAGTTGAAGTCGCTTCAGGTTAGCAAAGGAATCCGTTCCCATGTTTTTTGCACTCACAGGCCCATCACACTCCTTTTCCGGATGCCTTTACCGGCCGGTTTTTTTTGTCGACAAAAACAATCCGGGGAACAAGTGTCGCCAATTCGGATTGCTCTATCTCGCAATACGAAATCACAACAACCCGGTCACCCGGCATTCCGAGACGCGCCGCCGGACCGTTGAGCAGCATTATCCCGGACCCCGCCGGGCCGGGAATCGTATAGGTGACACAGCGAGAGCCGTTATTGCAATTAAGCACGTGCACCTGCTCACCGGGAACAATATCGGCCTTCTCAAGCAGACTTTCATCGACAGTGATACTTCCTTCGTAATCAAGTTCAACACCCGTCAGGGTTGCCCGGTGAATCTTGGACTTGAGCATGATTCGTTTCATTGTTACGGGTTTCCCACTCTATTCATTCCCGCGTGACTTCCGACATTTGCCTCGTCGGTTGGCGCGAGCAGACCTTTTTTGTACTGCTCGACTGCATTCCGCACGATGCCGTCGACACCGGTTATCACCTTGATTCCCGCTGCGTTGAGGGTACTGAATGCATTCGGCCCGCAATTGCCTGTCAGAACGCATTCAGCATCGTGTTCGGCCATAAGCTGACCTGATTGTACGCCGGCTCCCCCGCCGGCTGATATGTTTGCGTTGTCTACTGCCTTGAATGTCATATCATCACTATTTACGATCAGAAAGTATGGACAGCGCCCGAACCGCGGATCGACCTCACTCTCAAGTGTGTTTCCTCTGGAAGTTACAGCTACTTTCATGGACATTTTCCTTTTGTTTTACGGTTAAACGCATGGTTTGTTACCGGCACTTGTTTATTTTCGCAGAATTTCGCACACAATCCCCCATGAACTCCGGATAGCTTGAGCTGCAGGGCTATCACCGTAAGCGATTACTGTTTCTCCGTCCATCAAGGCATCATTTACCGCAGTATCAAAGGGTATGGATCCGATCACGTTTGAATTACGTGCAACCGCGATATCGGCAATGCGTTTAGCCTGCGTCGAATTGATATCGGCCTTATTGATAATAACAACCGCCGGTACACCGAAGTGTGAGGAGAGTTCCAATACGCGTTCCATGTCGTGAACACCCGAGACCGTCGGTTCCGTGACTACCACTACAAGGTCGGTTCCCGACACGGAGGCAATAACCGGACATCCGGTTCCGGGAGGACCATCGCCCAGAATACGATCCAGGTGTTGTTCACGGGCAAGATCGGCCGCGCGGGTGCGGACTTGTGTAACAAGGCGACCTGAATTTTCTTCGGCTATACCGAGACGGGCGTGCGCCATTGGTCCCCAGGCTGTTACCGAATCAAACCAGTTCCCGGTAACCGCATCGTTTGCGCTGATTGCGTCTACCGGACATACTCGCGGGCACAGACCGCATCCTTCGCAGGCAAAACCCTCAATACGGTATGTCTTTTGTATGGTATCGTTTGCCGGTCCATCACGTCTGATGGCGTTAAAATGACACATTTCCGCACATTTGCCGCAACCGATACACTTTGATGAATCGATAGTAGCCTTGATACCGCCGACAAACGGATGCGATTCCCTCACACGCGGCGAGAAAAGCAGGTGCAAATCCGCGGCATCGACATCGTTGTCGGCAAGTACCTGTTTTCCGGCAAGCTGCGCAAAGCATGCGGTGATGGTTGTCTTGCCGGTACCGCCTTTCCCGCTGATCACCGTAATTTCCTTGTGGGCTTCCGCGCTGTCGCCGCCGGAGTGGGAGTGGCTGAAGCTCGCGGTCGAAGGTGCAAAATCTTCGATCAGGGGAACGGCGGGAATATCCTTGCCTGCAAGAGCAGCGGTATTTTCGAATATTTCAAGCAGGTTATCACGCAATTCGCCATGGTGCTGCACGAGGATCCCACCATCAGAGTAGGTCTCTGCATACGCACGAGAAAAAGGGATCCTGCCGATAATAGGCACATGAACGTTACGTGCATACTGCTCGATGATCTCGTCTTTGCCGTCTGATCTGTTGACAATAATGCCTGTTGGAATTCCCATTTTAAGCGACATGGCAACAGCAAGTTTCAGATCATTCAGCCCGAAAGGAGTCGGTTCCGTTACCAATACGGCGACATCCGCGTCTTCCAGCGCCTTGACCACCGGGCAAGCCGTTCCCGGAGAAGCGTCGATAATGTTAATCGATTCGGGATCGATGTACTTTTTGACAAAAGCGACAACTTTCGGGGCCAGAGTCTCACTGATATCCAATTTTCCATGAGCAAAGAAAAATCCGTCGTGAGCGGGAGCTGTTTCGACCACGCCTATTTTTGCCTCTTTCTCCAGAAAGGCATTTTCGGGGCAAACATAGCTACATACGCCACACGAATGGCAGAGTTCATTGAAAAGCAGTACCTTCCCCTTGATAACCGCAATCGCTTTGTAATTGCACGCTTCGGCACACTTGCCGCACCCCGTACACTTTTCCGTATCCAGTACCGGCTTTAAAACATGCACGGCATGGTGTTCAGTGAAAACAGGCTTCACGAACAGATGATCGTTGGGCTCTTCCACATCGCAATCCAGTAATCGTACTTTTTTTTTCGTGTCGGCAAGGGCATACGCAAGGTTCACTGAAAATGTCGTCTTTCCCGTTCCACCCTTACCACTGGCTACTGCAATAACCATTTTTCAACATCCTTTCCACCTATACGCTGAATATCATTTAAAAGACTTTTCCATACGCAATAACCATGCACATTTCAGTTCGATCCGTATCAGGTAATCAGTTTGCGATACCGGAATGACGATTACGTCCGAAAACAGGCATTTTGCAGCTCTGAAACGACAAGCATCCTGTCCGCAAGGTATTCTCCATTTCCCATCAACGTCTCACTCGTGAAACAAGACACCTTGCTTGTGTTGCACGAGTGCAACATTATATTTTTATATCAGGCGGCAACGTCATCAAAAAACAACCACGACCTCTTTCCAGAGAAAGCGATACGATATGTCCTGGACTCAGGAAGAACTTCTGCGTCTTTTAGACACCATCCAGGAGGGTGTATTTGTTGTCGATAAAAACAACCGGATAACTTTTTTCAATCATGCGGCAGAGAGCATAACGGCAACCG
The DNA here is from genome assembly GCA_016930275.1 of Chitinispirillaceae bacterium. Taxonomy (GTDB): domain Bacteria; phylum Fibrobacterota; class Chitinivibrionia; order Chitinivibrionales; family Chitinispirillaceae; genus JAFGNB01. The sequence continues at coordinate 23,256 of JAFGHA010000168.1, read as the reverse complement.
ACAAATCTCATGCAATCGGTCGCTTGTGCTGGGAGGTGCTTCGTGCCGATTGCTGCGGCCAGGCCTGTCCTCTACGACAAACACTTGCCACCGGCGAATTATTTTTAGAAAGACCTGTCGTTATGATCAATGCCAGAGGGGTTAAAAAGAACCTTTCGATTGCAACCACATTGTTGTGTGATTCCGAAGGGAATACCACCGGAGCGATAGAAACATTTCGCGACATCTCATGTGAAGAGGCGGAACAGCATACCCGGCTTTCCGCCCACCCGCATCACAACATCATTACGATAAGCCCCAATATCCAGAAACTCATTACAAAACTGCCTCTGATAGCCGACAGCAACAGTACCGTCCTGCTTCAGGGAGAAAGCGGCACGGGCAAAGAGGTATTCGCACAAGCCATACATGATTTCAGCCCGCGAAAAAACGGGCCTTTTATAGCTGTCAATTGTGGTGCATTACCCGACAACCTTCTTGAATCAGAGCTTTTCGGCTACAAGAAAGGCGCCTTCACCGATGCCAAAAAAGACAAGCCGGGGAGGTTCGCTCTGGCAAAAGGCGGAACAATCCTGCTCGATGAAATCGGGGAAACTCCCCCGGCCATGCAGGTCAAGTTACTGCGCGTTATTCAGGAGAAGGTGTTTGAACCGCTGGGAAGCAGAAAAAGCGAGTATGCCGACGTGCGCATTATTGCCGCGACAAATAAGGATCTGCAAAATGAGGTACAAAAAGGGCAATTCAGACAGGACCTTTTTTACCGGCTTAATGTGGTCTCCATAACCATCCCGCCCCTCCGGGAGAGAAAAGAAGACATTCCGGTTCTGGTTGATTATTTTATTGATCGTCTCAACAAGTCACAGCGGAAACGGATACGGGGTGTCGAAGAAGAAACCATGACGCGGCTCATGGCTTACGATTTCCCCGGCAATGTGCGTGAACTGGAAAACGCTATCGAGCATGCATTCGTCATGTGCCGCCACGGATATATACAACCCCGTCATCTTCCCGAAATATTCGGTGGTACCCCTTTGGCGGGAAACATCATTTTCACGAAAGAGGCGGTTAAAGGTATTGAACTTGCGCACCTGATCACAACGCTCAAGCGCAATAAGTGGGACAGGCAGAAAACCGCCAAAATGCTCGGGATACACCGCAGTACCTTATTCCGAAAAATGCGGTCACTCGGAATTTCGCCTCCCCCTGAAGTTACCGGTAAACAATCTCACTGAGTGAATCCTCCCCGCGCGGAGCACGGGGCCTCCTGATTTGAGGCCAGAGGCCTATAAGCAGGAGGGAGTCGACACACGATAGTGTGGCGCGGATTACCCAAAACATTGTGCGATAGCACAAACAGTTACAGCAACCATTGTGCAGAGGTAAATGGCAAAGCCTCTTATCTCTGACCCCGCCCATAGGACGGGGTATTCTTGTTTTGAATAAACCTTGTTCTTTACTTTCCGGCCTTTCGCGCGCCGACAACCACAAACGACCCTTCACCGGACCCTTCCCGCGACGCCTGAAATTCAGCTATATCAGTCAATGATCCGAACAGTGTCTGCCGGGTGCACTTAACCGTGAACCCCGTCCGGGTCAGCATTTCAGCGACCTGATTGACGGAATAAAACGTTGCCTCACGGTAAAAAACGCTGCGGGACGCCTGATCCCGATACGATTTACCGACAGGACTTTCGCTGTCGACAAAACCGATAACTATCGAACCGTTGTTTCCTGTCACACGATAACACTCGCGCAGCACTGCCATCGGATCGCCAAGAAAGCAGATCGTGGTTACCATAAGCGTATAGTCAAAAAAACCGTCATGAAACGGCAGACGCTCACCTCCGCAGTGATACACCAATCGTCCCCGCCTGCGGGCAATCTTCAGCATTTCCTCAGAAGGATCGTTTCCCATGCGGATTCCCAGTTGCCCGGCGAAGATACCTGTTCCGATACCAACCTCGAATCCGGTGCCATACGGAAGCAGTTCTTTGATTACCGCGACTTCGGATTGAAAAACATGTGGATATTTTTCAAACCACAATTCGTAGCTCAGGACATTTTGAACTGAATCAAAAACACTCACTGTTCATTTCTCCTGCGGTTGCAGTTTATGCTTTGGAATCCGTTTCATCAAGGACAGTGAATGAGGCGTTCACCGGTTTTTGACGACCATCTGTTTTTCGTGTGATGAGTCTTCTGCCGGCAGACCTCAAAAGGCCTCCCGGATTAGCCAAATCCCGCAACGCAGCTACTGCGACAGGAATCAGTGCACTAAAAAAACCGATTCGTCGCACACCGGAACCTCTCGACATGAAAGTGGCGGACCGGTACCATCCCCGGCCGCGACCGGTTCCGGAACCGAATCCAAATGGACCCGTACCGTCTCTATTAGGCATAAGCATCCTCCTGAAAAGAGTTCATTCGTTAGTTGAAACATTATATAATAGCAAACAGCAATGCAAAAACCATGCACAAAGTGACGGATTACTCCGGATATTTTTTCAGGCCTATCATTTTATCGAAATTGGCTTGTAACAGCGACCTCGGTCATAGATCGGGTAGTGACGCTACTGCCTGGAATAAATAAATGTGTCGCATACCTGCAACACGAACAGCAGCTATAGTACCCGAATAAACAAGAACAACATTCAGCTTGATAAACCCGGCGTTATTCAGAGAGAAGGCAGCACCATATTCAGAATTCCCGCCACAACAATGCTCGATGCAACCATGATACCGGCTGATTTGATCATATCCTTTATCCCGAGTTCCCTGAGCATAACGGAAAATGTCGCTATACACGGAAAGAACATCGAAAGAACAACTGAGGCTATGACAAGCTGCCTGAGGCTCAAATCGAGGGAAGCGAGCATCCCGACGGCGATATCCTTGCGAAGGAATCCGGCAATTATCGCACCCGCAGCGTCTGCGGGAAGCCCCATCACTCGTGTGGTAATTGGCGAAAGTACCTTACCTGCCACGCGAATCACTCCCAGTGTATACAGCAGATTGGCAATAAAAACTCCCAAAAGCACGAAAGGAACAGCTTCTTTTAAAAACCATTTGATCCGGATCCAGACCTTTTTTGCAAGAACACGGTAATCAGGCAAACGGTACGGTGGTATTTCGACGAAAATCTCCGGTGACTCCCCTTTCACCATCCTACGAAGAATCAACCCGAGAACAAACCATACGATCCCCAGCGTTCCAAAGACAAACAACAACCCTCGTATGCCATATTTACCCGCAAGGCCGGCTACCATTGCCTGGAGCGCCATGCACGGAACGGCGATTGAGGTTAATGTTGCGGCAATAAACCGTTCCTTCCTGCTTTCCAGGATACGCGTGGACAATACACCGGGAACATTGCAGCCCAATCCAAGCAGCATTGGCATTATGGCCAGGCCGTGAAGCCCGATCCGGTGCATAAGCACATCCGATATAACGGCCAGACGTGGAAGATATCCGATATCTTCAAGAATCGAGAGTATCGTGTAGAAGGCAAAAACATAGGGGAGGACCGCTGCAAAGGGGACAAACAAACCGGTAGTGAGAAGTCCGAACGACTGACTGTAGTCGATTTGTCCCTCAATCAGTTTTCCGATAACAAGATCATGCCAAATGCCGTTTCCTCCCAGTGCAACCGACAACCGCATCATGAGTGGACTCCAGACGCCTTCAAAAAACGGCTCGAACACCAGACCGATAAGTCCTTCTCCGATCCACCGGATAGCTGCAAACGATGCAGCAAGGATCATGATCGCAAATACCAGCCCCGGCAACGGATGCACCGAAGCATCCACAAGTCTGTCGGCGAACGTGTGATGACGGCGGTGAACCTTTTGGACCTTACCCACAATCATGCCGATATGTTCCCACCGGTTTGAAGTCCCGGCGGCAAGATCGGGTATGCATGCCCGGGGCAGCTTTTCGACCAACTGTTTTACTCCTTCTCCGCTTAAAGCGCAGGTAGGAACGCAGGGAGAACCCAGAATTTTTTCGAGCATCCGGTCATCAATACGTATTCCCGCATGTGCGGCTTCATCCCACATATTCAGGCAGAATACCATCGGCCGTTGTTTTTCAATTATCTGCATGGTAAGAAAGAGACTTCGCTCAAGATTGACCGAAGCAAGAACATTTACAACTATCGCATCGGGTTCATTTTCGAGTATGCGTACTGCGATTTCTTCAGCCCGGCACGTAGGTTCAAGCGTATAGGTGCCGGGAACATCAATGATGTCGATCTGTTCTTCGCCAAGCCTTATTTTCCCCTGAGAAAACTCGACTGTTGTACCCGGATAATTGGAAATAATAACGTCTGCACCGGTGAGACGGTTGAACAGGGCACTTTTACCGACATTGGGATTACCCATGAGCAGTAGTTTCATGCAACAGCCCGCATTTCAGGACGAACCATTATTTTGCCGGCCATTCCATAGCCGATGGCCATTTCCGTACTGCCTACCCGTATGACAACCGGTCCCCGCATCCATTGCGTGCTGACTTTAAGTATCATCCGTCCTTCGTATATGCCAAGCGCATTGAGTTTGCGTACCATTCCGAATCCGCCGGTAATTGATGTCACGACACCATTATCGCCGGATTTCAGTTCAGCAAGACTGACAATTGCACTCATACGGGTTCTTTCTGTTTGACGCGGGTTACAAATAAACGAGCCGCGTATGAAGAAGAAATTGCAGATAAGCTGAAAACGACACACGAACGGAAGCCGCTGCTATGTTCCATTATCCGATCTCTTTCCGCTGATTGTGCATACAGGTTCCACATATACCGAAAAGTTCGATTGAGTGGTGATCGATTGAGAAATTGTGTGATTCTGAAACAGTCACAAGAAAATTTTCGAGTGTCGGACATGAAAGTTCGATTATTTTGCCGCACAAGGAGCAGACGAAATGACCATGGTCCTGTTCCACAAACTCATAATGAGAGTGGGTTTCTCCCAGCATTCCTTTTTTTACGATGCCGGCGTCGGTAAGGATTTTAACCGTGCGATATACGGTTGCCCGCGCCGTCTGGTGGTCTTTGACATGCATTCGCGACGCGAGGGATTCGATATCAAAATGAGACCCGCAGCGCATGATCTCGGCAATTATACGTTTCCTTTGACGTGTAATTGAAATACCTTTTTTCCTGAGTTTGTGCTCTATTTGAGAAACATCTTTCTGTTGCGCTACAGATGTTTTCACAATGCCCTCTCTATATTGCGATTGAGACTCATTCTCAATTTAATATACATCTCATGTTCTCTTTTTTACAAGAGTTTTTACAACATTACACGAATACGAATTTCTCCACGATGATTGTATGGTTTCATGCCGTATTCCGAATCGGCTTTGCCGGCAAAGGCGACATAGCGCAGTAACAACGACACGTGCTCAAAACGTGCATAGGGAAGTTCAACACCCGTTATGCAACCGAAATCGTCCAGATTGAACAGGCAATATACCGAAGGACTGAAATAAACGATACCGAGAAAATCCGGCTGCGAAAGCTTCATATACAAATAGTTACGCATTATGAACTGCCCGGAATAGTGCTCCGACGAGGTTCGGAGAACAGCCTTGCGAACCGGGTCGTTTTTCTCTTGCTCCACTAGGAAGGCAAGCGCCGAATGGTACGCCTGCATTTCAACTGCCCTATACCCTGATGATCGATGAAGGTATTCGAGAATAATGGTCGTACTGAAAGGGGTTAAAAACCGCAACCCGGCCAATGCTTCCCAGGAAGAAAAGGTTGATTTCATGGACGTGGAATCGGAATCAAATACTCGTTGCACCGATTCAGAGGTGTGCAGGAAATCGGCATGAAACTCGATATTTGAGAGTAGGTTGCGGGACACATCCAGGCCTGCCGACCAGGTTCCGTCGGAACACGCCAAGCCGTAGACATCCAGATCCGTATCAAACAGGAGAAAGTAAAGCTGCGATGCGAGAGAGCCGGTACGATCATCCGCAAATCCCTCATTGATTCTGCCGTAAATGGGCAGTATGCACATCGTCGCGGCAAATGTCTGCAGCGGTCCGGAAAAAGCCTTGATATATTCCGCCGCCGCCATCCAGTACCCCGTGAGTGTCGCTTCTATGTCATTAATATCTTTCCTGCCGCTCACAAGAGAAACCGGGCTGTACACATAGCCCTTGCCCCATTTCAGGTTCCTTTTACCTGCCGTAAACGAAAGCGACGAGCCCGAAGCGGCTTTTGCATATGCTTCGTACAAGTTCAGCGTATACATTAGACTGTCTTCTCCGCGGAAATATCCTGCGCCGACCGTTCCCGCACCATACGCGGCAAACCAGTTCTTTGAAAATTGCAGGTTACCTTCACTTCTCAGCGACCAGGTATCGAACATGGGATTATTCAGTGATGGATACCGAAGGCGGGTGAGCGGTGAATAGCTGTCGGCAATCAGAAGAGACGGGGTAACATCAAACAGCAGGGAATATTCGATCGGACTTTTTTCGTAAGAACTGAGATCAAAGGAATAATCACCGACAGCTTCGGCCGAATCCTGACCTGTGGCGACGCGCGAAATGCACAGTAATGAGAATATCCATACCGCAACTTTCATCGATTCCTTATTTCCGGAAATCCTTGAGCTTGGCCATGTAGTTGATCGAAAAAACCTCATCGGGAATGCCGCGCGCCTTGATGCTTGCGTACACCATGATTGATGTATGTCCCTTATAAAGTGGGCTGTCGGTTTCAATAACCGACGGTCGAACTATTCCCCCTCCGAAGTTTTTTGTTTCCTTAAAATACAGAGTTTTGAGAAGCATACCCCTGTCGGTCAGACAATCGATTTTCGTCGGCAGAAGCTCCTTTTTCGATGCCCACAGGCGCAGCCTGGCGTAGGCCACTGTTTTTGATTTGGCGTTCAGATCAAACTGGTACTGTCCCGCCGTATCTAAAAGCAGTGCCACTTCGTATTCGGCCGAAAAGTCGATGCGCATGATGTCGGAGTTGTTGAAAACGCCGCCGGTAGTAGACTGAAGGCTTGTAATTCGGACAGGTTTACCGACATTGGGAATAAACAGCCACATATTCTCTCCTAATCGCAGCGTGGAGCGATCACGCTCCGACGGTGGATCAAGAAATACCCCGGCGACCTTTTCGTTGCCTTTTTTAACGGTGTAAAAAACAAATTCCTTGCGTTTGTTTCCCGGTTCGATATTTATAATCTTGCGATACGCTTCATAGGATTGAGGCTCAAGATTACGGTCAATTTTCTGAAGTAACACAGCGGGGTCATCAGCGGCGAATACCGTCATCGCAGTAGCCACTACAAACAAAATTCCTGCACTGCTTTGTTTCTTCATATGTTTCTCCCAATCATTAAACCGACTATTGCCGAAAGTTATTAAGTTGGAGGCCGGTTAGACACTCGACCGATTTACCGTAAATTACATACACAGGAAACGTATCGTTGTCAGATATGGTTTTCAAACAGTTTTGAGCGCTTTTATCGGGTCAAGGCGCGATGCTTTGACTGCCGGCTGTAGTGACGCAATAACGGCGACAACAAGAACAATAATGGAAATAGTCAGTGTCTCCACAGGCTGCATTGACGGGTGCAATACGAACCCGTCCCGCATGCCAAAGGCGAAGGTCGGCTTTGCCATGCTGATTGCCAAAACTATTACCCAGCTTATTATGGTACCAACAATAACACCTGCAACACCCAGCAGTGCGCCTTCGGTAATAAACAGCGCGAGAATTCTGCCCGGCGGCGTACCGATTGCGGCGAGTGTGCCGATCTCCCGCGTCCGTTCATACACCGACATCATCATGACATCCATGATACTGACCAGGACTATTGCCACAAGCACTATCCTGACAAACAGTGACATGAGGTCTATCATGCCCGCGATATTGGCAAACGGCGACAGTTTCTCCCATCCGTGCATTTCGAACATTGACATGCCCCGGCTGTTTTTCTGTTCGAGAACAGGTCCCGAAAGATCAGACATTACCGCGTTGAGTCGGTTGAAAATTGCGACCCGCACAGCAATTTCGCTGACTTCGGGCGTTTCCATACGCAGCAGCTGGACCGCGTCCGAAAAGTGAATATAGCCGTCTCTGCCGCCCGGACCGGGTACGGTCTCCACGATACCGGCCACGGTAAATTGCATCCCATTCACCGAGCCGTCCACATTGGTTGCAATAATCACCACGGGATCGTTCACCTTCAATTTCAGTCCCCGCGCAAGAAGCGCCGGTACCAGGATCTCACCCGGTTTGAAATCTGCCGAGCCTTGAATAACCCGCTTGGGCAGAAGTGGAACCGTGGCATATTCCTTTTGCGGCTCAATCCCATACAGTCGGATATTAACCGTCTCAGTAAAATTACTCAGCATGCCGCCACAGCGGATTCTGCGCGAATACGCTTCGATGCCTGCTGTAGCTTTCAGCGTTTTTTCAATACGCGCGGCGCCTTCGGGTGTGAGGTTAAGATGCAGGGGAATATTGTCGATAGCAGCAACATAACCTTTGCGGTGGATTTGCATATGCCCCAGCACTGCATCGGTAATCTGACTGATAACGACTTCTTTATATGAACCGGAAACCGACAGGAACACCTGTACCGCCACGACGCCGATAGCGATAAGCAGAGAGACCAGGATCGTACGCCGGCGATATCGCAGCAGGTTGCGCAATGCAATTCTCACTACTGCCATCATGAACGGCCCCCTCTCTTATCCTCTCGGCTCTTGATCGCGCCGTCTTCGATGGTGTAGATTATTTCAGCCTCTCCGACGATTTTGGGATCGTGCGTAGAGAAGATAAATGTCGTTTTATAGGTATCACGAATAGTCCGCATCAGGGCAAGTATGTCGTATGCGGTCTTGTGATCAAGGTTGGCGGTCGGCTCATCGGCAAGCACCATCCGAGGTCGCGACACAAGGGCACGCGCGATGGCAACCCTCTGTTTCTGGCCGCCCGATAGCTGATCGGGGAGCTTGTCACGATGCTCTTCGAGTCCCACCGCACGAATCAGTTCTGAAACCGCTTCTTTACGTTTGGATGTCGCGATATTCTTCACCATGACCAGCGGGTACTCGATATTTTCGTAGACGGTCATGATGGGTACGAGGTTGAATTCCTGGAAGATAAACCCGATAGTGTTGCCGCGAAAGCCGGCCGCAGCTTTGCGGTCAAGGGATGCAACATTTGTTCCATCAACCGTCAATGTTCCCGAAGTCGGTCGGTCAAGACAGCCAATCATGTTTAAAAGCGTGGTCTTGCCGCTGCCTGACGGCCCGATAAACGAGACGATTTCGCCTTCGTTAATGGTAAACGTAACATTACGAAGCGCCGGGACAGCGACTTTCCCGACCTGGTACGATTTGGCGACATTGTGTGCGGCAATCATTTCCATGCAATGTTCCTTCCATATTTAAATTCAGATGCATAAATATAGTTAGACAGATATCGAAAGGTTAATGTTACATGAAAATGCACACATTTTCTTTTTATTAGAAAACCCGGCACCCCATGCTTCGATCAACAGGTATGCCTTCTGCACAATCAAATATTCACATATCACCATATGCAGTTATTTTAATTCTCCATTACCTTCACAGGACAATTATCGGCTGCCTCCCTGCATGGTTTCAGATGGAAAAGAACTGAAAATCAGAACCGTTGCCAGACCCGAAAAACCGCTACAAGTCCTTTTGCACACTTGGGTTAAATGTCGAACTTGGGTTAAAAACCGCAGGCCGGTCAAAGCTTCCCATGAAGGAGCGGTTGATTTCGTGGGTATGGAATCGGATTCAAATACCTGTCGTACCGATTGTGAGGTGCGAAGGTAATCGGCTTGAAGCTCAATATTTGAGAGTATGTTGCTGGAGATATCCAGACCTGCCGACCGTTCCGTTGGAACACGCCTGGCTGTAATATGCCGAGAATTCCGCCTCGATTCGATTTGCCACATTTTGAGGATCCAGGCCCAAGTCCTGAAGCAAGACTGATTTGCTACTGTGTTCCACAAAGGTATCCGGGTAACCCAGAAACACAAGCTAGCGGATAAGACCGTAGCTGCAAAGAGCTTCGGCCACAGTAGCGCCGAATCCGCCAACGATGGTATTACTTTCCATCGTGAAAATGCAGTCATGAGCACGGTACAGGTCAACAAATGCCTCGCTGTCGATGGGCTTGGCAAAACGGGCATTGACCACAGTCGGCGAAATGCCATGTTTACGCAGAAGTGAGGCTGCTTTTGCCGCTGTGGCCACCATGTCAACAGTAGAAACTCTGGCAGCCCGTACCGTCAGGCCTCAGGTGCCCGGCCCCCACATGGGATCATGTCCAAAACGCTCCCACCAGAACTCTTCGTCGGGGCGATATCGGTTGACTGCCTCGCGAGAAAACGATATCCGGTATTCTTTGCAATATTCCATTATCGTCTTGTAGGCTTCGATAATGGCGCGGGATTTCTCGTGGTGCAATTCGCTGTTTTCGCCCGCCTTATCGGGATGCCATGTGCGGATGAGGTCCTGGAACGTTTTCTTGATTTCATCCAGAGTAGCTTCTTCACCAAGGCCAAGTACTTTGCGGGCTTCGGTCAAGCGCTCGAAGAGTGTTTTGCGCGAATTCCGGTTCATGTGCCGTTTCTTTTTTTTCTTTACTGCAGCGGTTTTTGAAACGCTGTCCCCACTTCGGGGTTTTCTTCACCGAATTGCACCTTCAGCATGTTGATGATCGCCTCTCTGTTCGATCCTTCGGTTTCCATTTTTTTTATTGACTGATAGGCACCAAACAGCGGTGAGGGGCCTATTTCGGATGCGAATTCACCGGCCCCCTGGTTCCAGACAAAAAGAGAAAAGAGCTCGTCAAGCTCGGGAATGGTGGTGCCGGCTGCATAGGCTTTGACCAGCTCGCGCGTCGCCTGGCGAAATCGACGTGCGCCGACTGCATTAGACAACGAGAGAAGGTATTTTGTTTTCTGATCAATGGCGGGGTTCTTTTTTGACCAGATCAGCTGCCAGAAGCTTCCTACAATTTTTGCCAATGCGTCATCTGTTTTTTTGAAATTTATCAGCGCCATCGGCCTCAATGGCGGTGTTGCCCTTGAGGTAGCCGATCCCGATATATTGTCCGACATCGTTTCAATTCCTTTCTCGCGACGGAGCGTCATAAGGTAATGATTTTATCGCTGTCCACGACCCACTCGGCCAGTGCCGGCATGGTTGATTTCTCCGCACCCTCGAAATACGGATGATTTTTATGGATTCCACAACGCGCCATGCATGTTCCGCACACTTTCACCGGCACGCCCTGTGCAATAAGGTCTTTGAGCATCTGCGAAAGATCCTGGTCATAGCCCTCGGGTGCCTTGCAGATATCACGGGCCATGTCAACGGAATCGTTCATGAGAAAGATGCGCACCTCTTCACCCGTCTTCTTCAACTGGCCCGCCAATCGCAATCCATTCCAGGTGACATCGGTGCTGTCGTAGGGGATGCGGTTGAAGATTATGAGAATTTTCATGAGGAACTCCTTGTGGTTAGTGGTTGGAAACATTTATCGTAAGGCGTGACAAATTATTGAGTACGCTTTCAATATCGCTTTGGGTCGTGTATCTACCCAGACTGAATCTGATCGTTGCAGCGACTTCCTCGGCTTTCACGCCCATTGCTGCAAGTACAGGAGAAAGTGTAGTTTGGCCGGAATGACATGCTGAGCCGGTGGATATCGCTACATCGGTCAGTGCCTGTTGCACATCTGCCAGCGCATACCCGATAAAGCTGATGAAAAGCGTGTTAGGCAGGCGCTCTTCCGGGTGACCATTTAGTTTTACCCTATCTCCGAACAGGGACTTCAAATCACGATAGAAGCGATCCGTGAGATTCTTTATCGAATGATCATCACGCAATGCGTCTGCAATTTCACACGCTTTGCCCAGACCTACTTCGAATATCACGTTCTCCGTACCTGCACGTCTTCCGCTTTCATGACCTGCTCCGTGGATAAGCGGCTCGATGGTGATTCCGTTTCTGCTATACAGCGCACCGATACCTTTGGGAGCATAAAGTTTGTGCCCGGCAACGGTTAAAAAATCCACACCGAGTTCATCGACCATAGTTGGAATCTTACCCACCGATTGAGCGGCATCGGTGTGGAAAAGCACCCCGGCTTTCCGGCAGATATCGGCAATTGCCCGTATCGGCTGAATCGTGCCGGTTTCGTTGTTGGCATGCATGATCGTGACTATAATTGTCTTGTCCGTTAAAGCTTTTTGGACATCTACAGGATCCACGCTGCCGTAGCGGTCAACCGGCAGATACGTGACCTCGTACCCATTGCGTTCCAGAAAACGACAGGGATTCAGGACGGCTGGATGTTCAATTTGGGAGGTGATTATGTGATTGCCTTTATCACGAAAGGTATGGGCCACCCCCTTGATAACCGTATTGTTGGATTCACTACCGCCGCTGGTAAAGACAATTTCTGAAGGTTTTGCGCCAAGCAGTGCAGCAACCTGCTCCCGTGCTTTTTCAACGGCTGCTTTCGCAGTCCGTCCAAGTTCATGACTGCTTGACGGGTTGCCGAAGTTGTCGTGAATGAACGGAAGCATTGTTTCGGCGACTACCGGGTCGATGGGGGTAGTAGCATTGTAATCGAGATAAATCATGAAACCTCCCTTTTTTTGCTGCAATACAGATAGGCATTGTAATAGCTTCGTCGCTTTTTGGTTGCCGTAATCCTCCATGGTGCAAATTTCTATTCAGAAGCCGGCGTTCCGCCTCAAGAGCGGCCATGCACCCGCTTGCCGCGGCGGTTATTGCCTGACGAAATTTAAAATCCTGTATGTCGCCCGCGGCAAAGACGCCTTCAACCGAAGCTGCGGTCGAGTCGGGTTTGGTGATTATGTAGCAGACCTCATCAGTTTCGAGCTGCCCGTTGAGAAAAACTGAGTTGGGAAGCCGGTGGTTCTCAGCGGCTGATACAGTAACTGATATCGAACATCTTCATTCTCTCACGGACCGATATTTGCACGAACCTGCTCATATTCATACTCAACGGCATCAACAATCCACATCGGGTTATAATAACTGTAATACTGTCGCCCGTTAATGAAAAACGTCGGGGTTGCCTTTACGCCATAGTCCAGGCCCTCCTGCCTTGAGCGAAGAGCGTGCGCGCGAACCGCCGGGTTATTCATATAGCCTTTGAAGGCATTCATCGGTATACCCAATTTCCGGGCCGCATCGAGCAATACATCCATATCGAGACGCTGCTCTATTGTCGCAAGCAGCTTCATGTATTCCCGGAATTTTCCGCATCCTCATATTATGCTGTGACATTTGCGGCTCTTATGCCGGTTGAAGTATGGTTTTTCCGCTCGTTAACCGGTTTCTTGTCGGACTGGTCGCTAATTTCATGCATATACGGTCCCAGATCCATATCATGATAACTCTTTCCTGGAGGTACTATGGGATACAATACTTCTTCCCGGTCGGTAATGACCTCCAGCATTGCCGGGCCTTTCGACTCCATGAAGCTCTCCAGTGCCTGTTGAAGTTCTTCGCGCTTGACAACACGGTGGGCATGCCGAAATCCGCATGTTTTTGCGATCTTGGAAAAATCAACATCGGAATTTCGCTCCGTAGCGGAATGCCTTCCGCCGTATGCGGCATCTTCAAGATTTCGCACCATGCCGTCGCACCTGTTGTTGAGCAACAGCACCTTCACCGGCAGGCCCAGCGTACCGACAGTATGCAACTCTCCCATGTTCATCCGCAAGCTGCCATCACCATCGATACACAGCACTGTTGCATCGGGATTGGCAACACAGGCTCCAACGGCGTTTGGTAATCCAAAGCCCATTGTCCCGAAACTGCCGGAGGTCAAAAAGCGCCGGGGATGGCGCATTTTCAGGTACTGTGCTGCCAAAAGCTGGTGATTGCCCACGCCGGTAGTAACAATTGCATTGTCGGGCAGCATGCCGGAAAGCCGATGCAGAACCTCAGCCTGCTGTATGGCTGCGGATTTGTAATTATAATCAAGCGACCAGGAGTGTTTTATTCCCGATGCTTCCTCGCGCCACCGGGCTATATCAAGCGAAATACCATATTCTTCGGCATAGTCGCAGAGATCGCCGAGGATGGTTGCTGCATCGCCGATTGCGGAGAAGTCAGGCTTTCGTTCCAGACGGATCTGCCGCACCTTTTCCGGATTGATGTCGATATATGCGACTCGCGCGTGAATGGCAAAACCGACTTTTTCGGCCACCCGATCATCCCAGCGAACGCCTATGGCAAAAAAGAAATCGTTGCGCTGGATTATTGTGTTCGCGGCGGGAGTGCCGAACATGCCAAGAAGCCCCAGCGAAAGGGGATCATTTTCGTCCAGAACACCCTTGGCCATAAGCGTGTTTACCGATGGAATTGCAGACAACATGTTGAAACGTCTGATTGCTTCGGCACCACGCTCATTGTTAAGCCCTCCACCGAGGTACAACAACGGCCGTTTCGCCGATTGCAGCAGTTCAAAGAACAGGGCGCACTGTTTGCCTGAGAGATGACGAGCATCTTCATACAACGCCGCATAGTCCTGCACCGGCTCGTCATTATACGAACATGAGTTCTGCTGCAAATCGATAGGGAAATCGATAACAACCGGACCCGGTTTCCCCGCCAAGCTCAAATGCCACGAGTCCTTGATAATGGTCTCGATCTTGTCAATGCTGTCTACAAGAACTACCTTTTTTGCTGTTGCTCCGAATACCCGGGAAACATCGATATGCTGAAAACTGTCGGTCCCCAGTTTGTGCTCGGGTACCTGGCCCGCAATAACAAGCATGGGAATGCTGTCGGCGAAGGCATCAGCCACCGCCGTGAGCGTATTGGTGATTGCCGGTCCCGAGGTAACAACGGCCACGCCAACCGAATTGGTGGAACGGGAATAGCCGCTTGCGCCAAACGCCGCCGACTGTTCATTCGACGTAACGACAATATCGACACCCTGTTTGGCAAGTTCGTCCATGACCGGCAGTATCGCCGCGCCCGTATAGCCAAAAACATGTTGAACGCCCAGATCGACAAGGCTTTGTACGAGTATTTCTGAACCCTGCATTTTTCTCCCTGGTCAATGGTACGGTCATATTCATTAACATTTTCACAAAGACGCTGCCAGAAACAACGCCAGAAACAACAACACCGATCCCAGAAGCACCTTAAGCGGCACGAGATGATTCTGCATTTTTTTCGACAGCTTATCCCAGGTCATGCCGTAGTAAGCCAGTATCATCACAACCAGAAGCGGTAAAACGAAAAGGATATTGTAGAATATCAGGTAAAGCCGTCCGGTCAACCGAAGCCCCTCCTGCCGTGTCATGAGCACGATTGTCGGCAGATAGACCTGCCCGGTGCAGACCGCTTCGAGCAGCGTTACGAGAAAACCGGTCACAACCGCTCCGATAACCAGACTCGTACCCGACAGTTGCGTTGATATGACCCGGTGAATCCGCATCTTGACCGCTCTGGGCAGTTGCAGCTTGATGTCCCGGGCTTTTCCGCTTCGTTTATAAACAATAGCGTCGCGGAAACAGACAACACCCACCAATCCGGCAAACCCTACAGCCGTCCATTTGACGGTTCTTGATATCCACAAATGTTTGCTTAAAAACGTCAACGCCTTGAATGCGCCAACGCCCATGAGCAGATACGTCAGAAAAACAGCCGCGGTAAAGGATAGCCCGATAACGAGAATCTCGGAGCGTTTCCGTTTCTGTGTTGCCAGAAATGAAATGAGAAATATCATGGTCGCGATCGCGCAGGGATTCACGCCATCGGCAAGACCGGCCAGGAGGATACTGATAAAGGAAAACCGGCTGAACGTCTGCTTCAACGTTGCTTGATAGTGTGAGGAATCGACGGTAATATCTCTTGTTTTCCATTTCGACGGATCCTCGAGTCGGTTCAGGATATACTCCTTGCCGTACCGCATGATATCCTCGAAACCGGTCAGAAAGGTGTCGGGCAGAAACAACTCTGTTGCAGACGACACCGCCACACTGTAGCTTTGTTCCATTTTCATGAGAAGCTGAAAATCATGTTCCCTGTCGATATCGTGTATTTTTATATCGAGTTTGTCGGAAAATTTCTCCGAAAGAGGACGCAACAGTTCATTGCGGATTATAAGGCATTCTCCGCATGTCTCCGAACCGAAATAATAAACCGTCAGTTTGGTCACTTTATCGGCATATATCCGTGAAAAAACCGACAATGCAATCATCCATACAAGAAATCCAATGACCGGAAACGTATTCAGGAACAACTTTTTGCATCGGGCAGGTTCTGCATAGCGGGTGGTGTACGTCATGACTACTGCTGCGTCCTTTCTCATTCTCATGATGGTCGAAGACAATTGTTCGTTGGTATAAAAATCAAAATGGCATCTGCCGGACAAGTATTCAAGTGATTGCTTGAATACTTGCACATCAACTATTTTCACCAACCGGTAGGGTACCATATTTCCGGGATTGGCGAAACCGAGCACCATGAATACGAAGACAACCAACATTGAACCGCATGTACTTGCGCAGTTTGCCCTGATCGGCAAGGCACTGTCGAGCCCGTCCCGCCTGCAGATACTCGATTTGCTGTGCCAGGCGGAGCGAACCGTCGAGGGGCTTGCCAAAGAAGCTTCCCTGGGCGTTGCCAATACCTCGCAGCATCTCCAGATGCTGCGGCAGGCGGGTATTGTGTCATCCCGACGCGACGGCAATTTCATCATTTATCGTATTGCGGGTACTGATATCTGTCGTCTCTGGAAAGCGGTCCAGACTGTCGGGCACAAGCAGTTGCGCGAAATAGAAAAAACGGTATCGGCGTTTCTTACCGACCCGCACGATCTTGACGTTCTCGATTCGGACGATGTGCTTCGCCGTGTCGCCACCGGCGAAATCGTGCTTCTAGACGTGCGGCCGGAAGAGGAGTATACGCATGCGCATATCCGGGGAGCACAGTCGGTGCCGCTCGAAAAGCTCAGAACCCACCTGAGGAATCTTCCCCGCGACAAAAAAATCGTTGCCTATTGTCGTGGCCCTTATTGCGTTCTGTCGCTGGATGCAGTGAAATTATTGCGTAAAAAAGGACTGAAAGCCTACCGAATGGCCGAGGGTATGAGTGGAAGTAACAGGATGAAGGTCGAACGCGGACGTGAGATCCGGGGTTGAAAACACGTGGGAATGGATACAATCAAGCGCGAATACATGACCGTAGAATCGATGATTCGCCTGTATTGCCGCAAACGGCATAACACCGGTAGTGGCGTGTGCGATGATTGTACCGGGTTACTTGAGTACGCCGTCAACCGGCTGGAGCACTGCCGTTTCGGGAACAATAAGCCAGTTTGTTCGCATTGCCCGAATCATTGCTATCGGCTCGATATGCGCGATAAAATTCGCCTGGTTATGCGGTTTTCCGGGCCGCGCATGCTGCTGCACCATCCGTATCTGGCGTTCGCTCACCTTATTCATTCTCTACGCGGCCGCATCGGCTTCAATCAATCTTTTCGGCCCCTATAAACAACCGCATCCTGATTGCATTTATCCGCACACCGAAGGCACAGGTAACATTCTCCGGAACGGTCGGGGGCGAGAATGGCAGTCTGGGTTGGGCATTGTTTTTCACAAAACGTGCAGTTTGTACACGCACTACCGGTGCGGATTTTGAAAAAGTTCAAACGCGAAGACCACGACATCAATAGCCCCAGCGGGCAGGCAATGCGGCAAAATGGGCGGTACAAAAACAGAGACACAATCAGTATCGCCGCAAATATATAGAAAAAGGGCGACCGTGTCCGAAGGTGGAAAAATGCGGTGACACCGGCCCATTCAAGCAGGGCGATCCCTCCAAACACAGCACTCATAATCAATGCGACAAATACGATACTCCGTGCAATGCTGAAAATCCGGCCATAACGCCCGATCAGCTTTTTCGAAGGAATGAAATACATCAGTTCCTGCACTGCGCCGATAGGGCAGAGGTAGCCGCAGAATATCCTGCCAACGGCGATTGTTGACAATACAAGCAACAGGATGATCGCAGCCGCGGCAATAATGGGCCTGTCCTCGGGCCCCCTGCCAAGCAGCAGTTGCTGAAACTGCACCGGAAACATTGGTGTGAAAGCGAGAAATCCCAGAATCGCTGAAACAATCAATACTGTAATGCGGGCCGGGCGCCGCATGTTTCCCGCGCGCAGCATGAGAAACAGTGCGACGGTTCCAATGATTACATACAGCGGTCCGATTACCATGGAAATGTGCTCTTCAAACATATGTCAGTTCCTTGAAAATGAGCATTGGTTAAAAACTGAATCGGGTTTTGAGATACACCATATCGTTGTCGTCAAACTGCCCGAATTTGCCCCTGTCGCCTGCAAACAGATTGGCGCCAAGCTGCACCGACAAACCATCGGTCAGAATATAGGTGGCACGCGGCCGGATCAAAGCGTCGGGCTCATATAACCCGATATAGGCAAAGACATCGAGGGTCAGCGTTTCGCGCAGAAAATCCCGGCTCACCAGAACGGTCATCATGTTGTCGAATTGCCGGTCGGCAAGGTAATCGTCATGCTCCAGGATGACACGCTGAATGAATTGCGTGCTCACACGCGTTTCCCATAGTGTGTAATCGATCCCCAGCAGATAATTTACATAGTCCTTCTTTACAACACCATCCGCATCGGCAGCATCCGTCGTGGAAAAGTACTTGCCGTGATACCATGCCCCCTCACCGCGCACGATAAAATCGCCAATGGGTGAACTGAATGCAGCGCCGCCCACTGCCAGGCGGTGGTGCCGCGGGGTTACGGTTATGGATTGCAAGCGCCCTGTTTGCGGATCCGCGACTCTGTGCACGTGCATCGCCGGATCAGCATCCCACATATATCCTCCCATCACGTCAACGTCAAAGGCTGAACTTATAAGAGAGTATTTCCCGAACACCTCGCTGTTCTCAACATGAAGCGGTACTTCGGTACGGGATGAATCAATTGTCGGTTGCACGGGAAATACCGGTTCTTTGCGCCACAGGGAACCGGTTTCGGGCAGGACTGTCGGTTCGAATTGCGGCACGACCACCAGTTCAACGCTATGGTTTCCGTGATACATATTTAATTTCAGTGCATTGATTCCGATACGGATTTCCTCAAAATCAGGGAGAAGAAACTCGCGCATGTCTTTGGGAGTCACGATATCGGTAATGAATACCCCCTCACCCTTTCCCCAGATAATCTGCTGTTTTCCAACACGGATATCAACAGGGCCCAGGAACATGTCCAGATACGCTTCGCGCAATCCAAGTTCCAGCTCCTTGTGCGGGTAATGGTAAACCCATGGAGTAATCTTCAACCCGACCTTGTCCCTGCGATACTCCAGAGAAAGATTGACCGTGTTCTGAATGATGGCGAATTCAGGATCCCGGGACGCCAGCACGCCGGTGTAATTGCGCAGGTAGCCCGAAAACCGCAGGTCGTTACCGTCAAGTGCCGAAACGTGCGTGAGCATGACAAGTCCCACCACAAGGCCCACCTGTAACCGTTTCATCACAACCCCCTTTGCATGGTTCGCTCGCTGAACAGGTTGTCGGCAATGCCGGTGTCGTAGGTGATATCGTAAAGCTTCATGATTGTCGTGTGATTTTTCTGTACGTTGTGCATTTCGGTATGCGCAACGGTCCAGTATCCGTCAATTTCGGAATATTCCTTGACGCTTAAGGTTTTGAGCAGTTTTCCCTTGGTATCATAGAACTCTTTTTTAAGGCCTATCCAGAGTCCATCAATGACCCAGGTGACTGTACGCGAGTACATGTACCCTTTTTCCCTGGGAGTACTTTCGACAATGAAACATCGTTTGCCGTCAATTTTATCCGTTCCGGTAACGCGATGCGTATCATCATCGGGATGGCGGTCGCCAAGATCATCGTAGGTAAAATCCGACCCCATGAAATAATCACTTTTTCCCGATGAAGAAATCCTCTTTATCCGCTTGAGTGCGGGAAGGTATATCCATTGATCATCATTTTTTCCTGCTTCGGTGTAACTCCAGTTCATGAATGCCGTATTGCGGACATCAGCCGGTTCGAGAAAAAACATCAGTTTTTTTTCAACATCGTTGCCGGTTGTGAGAAATTGCTGAATGGTTCGTACCCGCGTATCACCGCGCGCATTGCGCAGGGTCATGGTGAGCGAAGCTTTCATGTCCTTCCCGGCGGGTCGGTCATACACCTTGCGCATGACTTCGGCGCCGTCCGGAGCGGATTCACCCAGAGCCATGCATGCACATGCTGCCGCAAGCAAAAGCGATATATGTAGTCTGTTTTTCATGATTACCTCCCTGATTACAATGGTTAAAGGACTTTTGTCTGGTTTTGGGGGCGCGGGACCTTGACAACGAGCACCCTGAAATTCTCTTTCGACCGGTTATACCAGCAGTGTGGAATTTTTGCCGGACTGTCGATAATCGTATCCCGCGTCACGGTCTGTTCTTCATCACCGATCTCGACGACGCCTTCTCCTTCAAGAACGTAAAAGAAAACGTCCACCGGCGTGACGTGACGCTTGAGCGATTCGCCAGGCTTGAGTGTGATGTGCATTGTCTGCGCGTGTTCGGTGTCGTACAGCTTGCGTACATCCACACCGTGCGGCGTTTCAACTCGTTGTGCTTCGCTTACTTTGGTTGTTTTCATTGCAATCCCCCTGGTAAAAAAGTTTATGGAACAGTATCCGGATTGTTGTTCAATTCGGTACACTCACGTCGTTTCAACGGAAGGGTGGCGCTGACTACGACCCGGCGTTTCCGTATCTTTTTTGTCAGTTTTCCATATTACCGGCGCCCACGCGCGCAGCAGTACATACATAATGGTCACCGTCGCAACGAGCGTCAGGGTCATGTTCAATGATACCAGTGCCCCCAGAACACGGTTGGGCGGGAACACCGAGAACAGAAGCACAAGGAATCCGGCAACAACAACCACGGCATTGAACAGAATGGCCCGACCGGTGCTGTTCATTGTCAACAGAGACACCTGGGCGATATTATCATTTGTGCGGCGATAATGCCGAAACCGGTCGAGAAAATGGATGGCGTAATCGATACCGATACCGATTGCGATACTCGACAGCAAAGCGGTTGTGGTACTCAATGGAATATTGCCCAATCCCATGATACCAAAACTGACAATCGTGGTAATCGCAATGGGTACCGAGCCAATCAGCCCCAGGAATACACTTTTAAACATCATTGAAATAAGGACAAATACAATGAGCAGCGACAGGATAAGGCTGGATATCTGACCTTTGAGAATAAGGTCGGAGAAGACAAGCCCCTTGTAGCCAGAGCCCGCATAGTTCACCTTGACACCAAGCTCTGCAAAACGGGGCGCATATTCATTAACAGTACCTATGGCCTCGTTGATTGTTTTTGAATCATCACCCTTGAGCTGCAAGGTAACATTTGCCTTCTTGTAGTCGTAGTCGACCAGTTGGGTCAGATTATCCGGATCGCCCGACATTTCATACAACAGGATATACTGGGCGACCAGTTCACTGGTTTGCGGAATTGCCTCCCACTGCGCGCTATCGGCGTGCATGACCTTGTTCATGCGTTTGAGATAATCCGTAAGTGAAAATGAACTGCCTATTTTGTCGCCTTTTTCGGCCGATTCTTGCATCTGATCAATGATTTCAAGCACCGCCGGTTGCTTGAATGCATCGGGTTCGTTGCTTTCGAGCACGATATTGAGCGTTGATGTGCCACCGAAATGACGGTTGACAAAAGAATCAGTAAGAACGATATCGGAATCTTTTTCGAATTTATCAAGAAAGCTGGAGTTAATCCATACCTTGGTAATACCCCAGATCGAAATTGCAATGACAACGGCGGTAACAATCAGGGTTGCGGCGTTGTTTCGGTCAACCCATTTCGTGAATCCCTCTGCAAATCGCGTACCTTTTGTCTGGCGCGCACCTGCGTGTGCCGTCGGGGCTTTAGGAATGCCGACAATCATGATCATTGCGGGTATGAGCACCAGCGAAAAGAGCATTGCCGCCATAACGCCGAATGCGGTGAAAAGGCCGAAGTACTTGATGGGATACACGCTCGATGTGAGCAGGGAAACAAATCCTACGGCCGTTGTTATTGAGGTCATGGTCACGGGTTTCCACATGGTGTGCAGCATCTCCGCAACCGCGTCGTGCTTTGATATGCCGGGGTGGGCACGAACATACAACCGCAGATGGTTGTACAGGTGAATCCCGTCAGCCACCCCGATCGCTATGAGCATGACAGGCACCATGGTCGAAACGGCGTACACGGGTACGCGAAAAAGGGCCATGAGGCCGAAAGTCCAGATAGTGCTTAGAAAGACTACCAGCAGCGTCGTTATGGTAGGCCATACGCCACGCAAAACCAGAAATAGAACAAGCGTGATGACCAGGACTACCACCGGTACCATTTTTTTCATATCACGTGGCGCCAAAAGGGCCATTGTGCCTTCGACAATCGGCCTTCCGGCCACATAGATTTTCTCGGGACCTTCGTACTTTTTCGCAATAGTGATAATTTCCTTGTAGAATTCTTGCGAAAAAACATCGTCACCAATACGTGCGATAACCAGGGCAACCGTTCCGTCTTCGGAAACAAGGCGGCCGTATACCATCTCGTTGTTTTCAACCGATGATCGAAGATCTTTCAGGGCCTCACCGGATACGGGGATTTCCTCGAAAAACGGGTCCACCTCCATTCCGTCTACGCTGGAAACGATATTGTCAGCGGTGTAGAGTGAGGTCACATCATCGTTTTCAATTTCCGGCCACGTCTGGAGTTCACCGGTAAGATCACGAATTTTTTGAAGAGTACCGGAATTGTAGATACCGTTGGGAGCTTCAATGGCAATGATAATCCCGTCCTTGATATCGAACCACTCCTCGGCCTGGTCGCTGTAGACAAATGCCGGATGGGTTTTGGGCATGTATTCGTCCAGATCGGTTTCCATGCGGGAGTGGCGCCTCATGTTCATGAACAGAACCGCGGTTATGACCAGAAGCAGCGGTATCGTAATCCACGGGTACCGAGATACTCTTGCTAAAAAAGTGCTCATTGTGCCTCCCTTGTAGTTATTATTCACTAACATTCAAGCCCATTTTCTACACCATTAAGAAAAAACATCTTTAAAATCAGCGAGTTACGGACATGGTTCGGGTGTAGTGGACATAACTTTT
>JAFGHA010000167.1 GCA_016930275.1 Chitinispirillaceae bacterium | reverse complement strand
GTCGCGGTCGCACCCGCTGCCACATTCTGCGAGGATTCGAACGACGTCACCTCGACTCCCGACGAATCCACGATAACGGTTTTTACCCGGCAGTCCGCGGCAGCGGTTCCGTCGTTTCTGACTTCGGTCTTCATTTTTATCGTTGCCGATGCAGCTGATACCTGGGGTGTGGTGACGAACGTACCGTACCACGTGACATGCAGCGGATCGGTGACAACGAGCGACACATTCCGGTAAATACCGCCGATAAAAATATGGTCACCTCCGATTGGTGCAATAGTATCGCTCCATCGCGCATCGAGACGCACTGCGACCACGTTGTCGCCGGTCCTGACGTACTTCGTGATATCGAACGAAAAGCCCGTAAATCCTCCTTTATGCATACCGGCGAGTGATCCGTTCACATACACGAACGCTATCTGAAACGCTGCTTCGAATTCGATGAAAATGCGTTTTTTCGTGTCGATGACCGACTGATCGACGATGAGGTGCCTGCGGTACCATCCGACTCCGGGGGGGAGGGCACCGGTTGCACGCCAGTACGGCATGTCGAACGAATGCGGCAGATTGATGGACGACCAGTTCGACGGATCGGTAGAGGCGGTTGCCTGCGAAACCGCGACATCCTGGTTGATATACTTCCAGTTTCTATTCAGATTCCTCACCTGCCGTGTCTGCGGGGACGTATAGGCCCACCCGGCGGTGATAATCCCTCCGGCAAGTACACTCATACACGCCAGCAGTAACCATTTCTCGGTTTTCATCGGTAACATTCCCTTCTCACCCAAACGATTCCTTTGTTCAACGTCTCTGATGACCGGAACACAATCGTCCGCTTACAGACATGGCACCTCTCCTGTACGGAAGCGATGCTTTGCTGTCACGTCCTACCACTTGACCAATACATCCCGGTCCTTCTGGTTCATGTAGCACAGTTTCACCCAATCCGCTCCGGTCGCCACCTTCGCTATCCTCACTTCGTCGATACTCCCGTCGAAATAGCGGTCGGGATCTTCTCCTCCGTCGGGACAATGCCCGATCTCCAGCGGCTGACTGTAGTCGCGGACAGCGTTCGTTTCAATCGTCACCATGGCTGAATCGATACGAACACCGTCCACGTAGAGATACTGCTCCGCTCCGTTTCTCACCCCGACAAGATAGTGCCATGCGGTATCCTCTACCGATGCGCGTGACATCTCCCAGGAGGCGCCATCCGTGTAGGTGAGAAATTCCCACACTTTTTCAGGACGCATCTGCAGTCCGTACTGGAAATTTGATTTGTAAACAATACCGTGGAAAAGCGTGTCGAGTGCATCCGTCCTGATCCAGGCGGAAACGGAATAGTCGTCGTCTTCAGAAAAGTTCAATGCATCGGTTGCAGGCCCGGAGGCCCGTACGAAACTCGACGTACCGTCGAATTCCTGCGCCGTTCCGATCGCACCGGTGACCGTGACCGTTTCCTTCGCGACTCCGTCAATACCGTTGGCGGTCGCATCGTCGACGGTCGTACCATTTTCACTCAGATGCCATACTCCGGCAAATCCGCTCGCCGTGTCAAATACCGCCGCTCCATCCGAACCTTCCGATGCATCGGAATTGCCCCAGTACATGACGATGGACTGCGTACTGTCATTTCCCCGTATGGTATCAACCTTCACCCATATTTCCGCCCGTTGCGCTGCCGCGTCCCAGCGTTCGACTTCGTAGGGCAACGATGAGCCGTCACGTTTGGTGAACCGGATATCGATGCCATTGTTTTCCGCCCGGCTGAAATCAAAATTATCTGATGAAAGTCTGATAAGCAGCGGAAAATCAACGACCTCTCCCGGAACGTCCGCTCCGGAAGCTGTGGTATTGAGGTGAATCGTCGCGGAGAAGCTCCACGGGGAATAATCGTTGACAAGCGTGGTATCGCCGCTTGACACACTGATATCTTCACAGACGGTATGGTCCGTACCGGCTGTGTCTCCCGGATGAAAACGGACTTGGGGAATGACTCCCGCCGGAATGTTTTCGAGCAGAACCGTATCACCCTGTACCGGAGTGAAAATGGTCGTACCGGGAATGTAGACGTATGCCGATCCGGCAACCGCGGTATCGTGAATAATGACGGCAACGAAACCGGGATCAGTCAGGCTCAGCCGGCCGGCATCCTGCGTATCACTGGTAACGAAACTGACACCATAGGAAAGCGCGTTCTTCCCTGACTGATGCTCGACCATCACGTTGTAATCGTCCTGCACCGGAGCGAAAATGAGAAAGTCACCGGCCGGCCCCGTTGTGTCAATCAGCGAACCTGCAAGCGATGCATCGGTTACCGGATCGTGCTGCACGGGAATCAGGAGCACACGGGCACCCGCCACCGGCTCATCTCCGTCCACCACCGAACCGCTGACGATACCGTTCCCGCTCTGGGTTATAGTACCGGCTACCTGCCCGCCGGAGCACCGCAGCCCGATCAGTGCGGCGACAACGACCACTCCGATGATCGCTATTGTCCTGTTAAAACACATCTTTGTAATCCGTTTCCGATTCATCAACCGGTTTTATCAATGGGAAAAACTGAAAATTCATTTGATAGACATTTCTGGAAGTATTCGTATCGTCAACCACCATCGAAATGATTTCTTCCTTGAAAATTCTGATCCGCTGCTTGATACGTTCGATACACTCATCGGAAACCCCCATGGTAAGGCCGCTTACCTCCCGTTTTTCAACGGGAACGGTTTCGAGTGACTCCCGGGCTCGTTCGATCATTTCGAGGGTGAAATTCCGCAGCGCCAGAGTCTGTATCTCGTATTCCGACGAGACCGCTTTGTCCGTAACCCGCAATATGCCCTTTTCATCCCGTACAAGCAGATGCAGGCGCTCCAGCAATTTCAATGACCGGCCGACCGTCTTCGCACGAACCGGCGGATGCAGCGTCGCACCGATCCATGCGTGATCTTCCCTGAAGAACGGGAGCGAAATCATTTCGCGAACGGCACTGTGATACCAATGCGAAAAGTATTCGTACTGATCGGCGTCGAGATACCGGATCTTTGATTGTCCGCGTAGACGCACCATGCGCGAGAATGCCTCATTTTTTCGCGTATGCGTCCGGGCGCGTTCAAAATCCACCATCGCGAGCAGGTACTCCGTCTCACGTGCCGTGAGCTCCATCCCTTCCGCATATTTTTTCGCGACCGTGGGGGTGATTCTCCGCTCGCCCCGCATGACGGCTATCAGCAGACTCGCGGCAACTCCCGACCGCTGTGCGAGATAACGGTAGGAAAAAAAACGCTTCGTGGCTTTCGAATACTGATAAAAAGCCTTGAAAAACTGGTGATAATCGGAAAATTCGAATATGGATACCGATGCCTGTGCCATGGGTACAATATACTGCTGCAGATAACTTGAAGGAGAGACAAAAAATAGAGACAGTAGCTATTTTGTGAACATAATAATACGTAACTTATTGAAAATTAATATTAATATTATCTATGATAGAAGTGAACACTATTTTTTGTGAACACTTCGATTTTTACGATATCCCACGAAAGTCGTGCGGAACGTTCACGATTTCAATTCAGCATGCTGCAAGGAGCAAGAAAAAACTTTCAACCCGCTTCTTTCAACTATTTTAGGCAATAGGTGGGAATTACGAATGAGGGGACAAGGTGATCTTCTTTTTCTTGCCCCTTTATCTTTCAACTTACAACTCTTGCAGGCAGAACGTCAAAATCTTTCTTGCTTCGTTTTTCTATCCGTAGTTATATTGATTTCAGTACCCGCCAGCCGAGGGCCACTTTCGCTCCGGGTATTTCCGTTTTCCGTTTTCTTTATTTAGTTTCTGTTCAGAATTGACATTTACGCCCCCTAAATCCCCTGCAGGGGGACTTTAATTGATTATCGCTTTATTAAAATCAACACCTTACACGTCCCCCTTCGGGGGATTTAGGGGGCGTCCTGATCGAAGACCTGAAATGTACCTTATTCTGAACAGAAACTATTTAATCACCCGTTTGCCGCCGTAAGCGTTTTTTTTCCGGACATAAGTCCGGCTGAATGAAATCCGCTCCAAACCTGTTCCTCAGGGAACAGGTTCCTGTAGATTCTTCGAGGAGATACCAGTTGAAAGTAGGACTGAAACTCAATCCTGGACAGAAGGGAACAAAACGGCTCGCTGCCAAATACGGTGACCGTCTTCTCTGTGTCCGGTATCGCTACGACGAAGTGACCAACCGCAGATACACGACGGTCGAGTTGATCGAATCCTCCGAACCGTGGTTTCCGGCAAACCGGAAGGTTTTTGTCAAAATCCGATACGACGAAGTTCCGCTCAGGAACAAAGTGAAGGAATCCGGAGGGAAATGGAATAAAATTATGCGCCGATGGGAACTGCCGTACCGTGTCGCTATTGACCTCGGTTTGGAGAAAAGGATTGAGAATTGAAGCTGACGCATATATATGTATATACCGGGAAGAAATGTTAAGTATATGGATATGTATGCTTGAGAAGGTATATGGATGTAGAGCAATGTATGTATATGTATATATTTAGTATATAGATATATAGACATTAGACGCACTGGAAGTACGTCTAATGTCTAGTTAGGCGAAATTTTAAGGCACCATAAAGATCGCGCGCAGGAAAATTCAAATGCATGAAGAGATAAAAACAATAGTTGATAAATATT
>JAFGHA010000166.1 GCA_016930275.1 Chitinispirillaceae bacterium | reverse complement strand
GGTCGCCGACCGTGGCCGGGTTGCCGCCACTCGACGAAGTTATCCAGCCGGCGATGGTCGAGCAGAAGTTTTTGGCATTATCATGGCCATACCAGAGATACCCCCAGGCGATCCGCCAGGGGGTGCGCGCCGCATCATAAAAATAATCGTCACCGGTGGAGCCGCCGTTTTCCTGGCACCAGTCGGGTACGAGACCCGTAGTCGGGTTTCGTACCTTGTTAAGCAGTGAATAGGAATTGGTGATCACCCGGTTCCAGTCCTGTGAACCGGCATGTTTGAACGATTCAAGTGCCGCAGTACTGAAATACGACGGATTTTTCTTCGAGTCCCAGGTGTCGCCCGGTTTGAGGTAACCGTTCCCATTAACCTCGTGGTTCCATATCTTCTGGATGATCGCCCGTGCGTCATCGAGATATTTCTGGTCTCCCCACTGTTTATGTGCCTGCAACAGCGCGGCGGCGACATCCATTTCAGCGTCGGTAGCGGCGTTCTGCCCGGCGATACCGCCGAACCCGTCAATCTTCCAGTGCATAAGCCCGTTCATATTGAGGAAGGAGTTGTAATACTTCCAGAGCCGGTCGAATTTTTCGCGTGTATTGTTGGTGGCGTTATCCATGTATACCGTGATGAGCATCCCGTAGCCGATTCCTTCACTTACCGTTTGAGAGGGAGTATCCCACTTGATGCGCGCCATGGATTTATCCTGGTTCTCTTCATAGAATCGTTGCATATACGTTTCGTAAAATGTCTGTATCCGGTCGGTATTGATTGAAACAGGTTTGATGCCGAAGGGATAGGCGGCATTCTGTGGAAAAGGATAATTCGGTGCTGCATTCACTGAAAGTAGCAGTGAGATAACGATCAAACAGGCAAAACTCCGCATATGGTCTCCTCCGGCAATGTGTGAAAAACAACGGCCGTCCCGGTCGCCGGGTTTAATAATAAAGATAGGATATTTTTGGACTATGCACTTTGCAGAAAGAGTCGAAATACTTCTCAAAACGGAAACGGAGCCATTTCTGTAAATAGAATAGCTCCAAAGTGCAAAGACCGTCAGTAACGATACCGGTTATATTGTAATTACCACACGATTTTCCGGAATACGATGGAGTTGTTTGAGCTCAAAGGTGTATAGACGGAAAGCCGGGAATCTCAAAGACTGTTTTCGATCGAATAAAAAACACTTTTTTGGAGTAGTAACATTGTTTTTTAAAAATATTTGTAGGTCGTTTCTGTTTTTATTTGCCATAACCGCTCAGACTTTCTGTGGAGAGAAGGAATTACTGGCGAGTGCTGAACTTTACACAAAAGAGGGTGTGCACTACGGGCGTTATGAGGTGCGTATGAGAATGGTAGCCGCGAATGGCGTCATCAGCTCATTTTTTCTGTGGAAGGACGAATCCGAAAAAGACGACGCCTACTGGAATGAAATTGATATCGAAGTACTTGGGTGCAGTCCGAAAGGATTTCAAAGCGCGCTTCATTACGGTACGGGCGGCTGGTCGAATATGGGGCACGCGGAAACCTTTCATCATCTCGGTAAACCTCTGACGACCCACTATAAAACCTATGCTATCGAATGGACACCCGATTATATCTTCTGGAAACTCGACGACAGCCTGATACGAAAAGATACCGGTGAGATAATCACGAAGTTTCGCGATGTGCCGATGCAGCTGCGGTTCAATATATGGCCAACCCTGCATGCCTCCTGGGCCGGAGCCTTTGATCCGGCTGTGTTGCCTAAGCATATGTATATAAACTGGGTCAAATACTACCGGTACACACCAGGAAAACCTTCCGAATTTACCCTCGCATGGGAGGATGGTTTTGATGCGGATACCCTGGACCGACGCTGGAAAACGGGGTTCTGGGAGAGTCCCGATAAAGCCAGTACCCACCTGGACAAGAATGTAACCGTCAGTAATGGAGCGGTGATTCTGACTCTGTCAAAATTCACGCAAAGTGGATTCAAGGGGATCATTCCCCAGGATTATTCAGGAGGAACTACCTATCCCAGAGAGTTCGGCAGAGGCCGGTAAAAGGGAGAATACGGTTTGACCAAATCAGCATTCCAGGTTCCGATTTTTTAAAGGGGTTTAACTGATAGTTGTTGTATGCCACCGAAAACAGCTCCTTCATTACAGCGAACTATCGCATTCATTCGAGAGATCCTCATATCCGATCCTGCCGGATTGCCGTCGGTACGGTCTATTGCATCAATGTGCAGGGTATCCTCGGTTACCGTATCCCGGGCAATGAAGGCACTTGCCGATGAAGGATTGATTAAAGGCTTCTGGGGTAAAGGATATTTTTTGTCGGGCAGTGTAAACGAAAAACATGAGAACCTCATTCCTGCGCGTATTCCCAAACACCGGCTCATTTACAAAAAAATATCCGCTGATATTCTCAATGGTACGTTCAGGCCGAACCAGCCGTTACCCGGGATTAATCAGCTGGGTGCCCTGTATGGCGTCAGCCGTCCGACAATCTGCAAAGTACTGGAGGGATTGCTGTCGGAAAAAATAATCAGACGGATCGGTGTCAGACACTATCTGTACAATACGACAATCACAA
This sequence comes from Chitinispirillaceae bacterium, assembly GCA_016930275.1. GTDB lineage: Bacteria > Fibrobacterota > Chitinivibrionia > Chitinivibrionales > Chitinispirillaceae > JAFGNB01. The sequence continues at coordinate 2,952 of JAFGHA010000166.1, read as the reverse complement.
AAAGGTTGAAGATAGCAATTGTTGCTTTCGGGTTATCCAGGAACGAGATTAAAATCACCTCGGAACGGGAGCGTAATTTTTATCGGAACATAAGTAATACTGCAATTCAGCAGAATGTGGATCTGCAGATACTCTGCTACAATGATTATCTTGACACACCTCGGTTTCATATTCCTGACGGGCAGGATTTCTACACGTATATTCAGCAGGCCGATATTTGCGGTTTTATTCTCTCCACCTACCACATGAATAACTCCGCCCGGTGCCTTCGTAAAATAATCAGCACCGGGAAACCGGTTTCCATCTGTGTTGAAGATCAGCAGGTGCTTGAATCCATGAGCCGATACAGCAGGAACTCCAAAGGGATTACCTTCTTTGATGCAAGCTATTCCACTATTCCGGGAAAGGATGTCGGCATATATCTACGGGAAAAAGGACATCGGGAAATCGCCTATATTTCACCATTTCACAAGAGCACCTGGTCGCAGAACCGGCTTGCAGGTCTGATGGAAATCTATGATGCACCGAAAAGTCACCGATGCGTACACCCGTTGGTACGTGATGAATATGTCAGGGATTACTCATTCATGGAGAAGGTACTGGAAAAACCCACCTTTGCAACTGATGTTGCTATTGACAAGATCGTAAGCAGAATTCCTCCCTTCATGAAGAACCGGATCTCTTCCATCAATATGGAATATGACATTTTACTCAGAGATGCCCTGCTGTTTTCCTATTGTGAACCACTGATCAGGAAGGCTTCATCACTACCTTTGATTACGGCCTGGGTCTGCGCGAATGATTTAATTGCCTGTATGATCATGGATTACTGGAAGTTTCACGCCGTCTCTGCCGATAATCGTCCAGCCCTCATCGGGTTTGATAACTCATTTGATGCTTTTGAACGCGGCATCAGTACCTATGAGTTTGATACCGGTGGCGAAACCCAGAGTATGCTGACTCATCTGCTCTACCCCAACAGTTCGCTGTTATCAAAATCAAGAAGAATTGTCCGTCTGAATGGCAGTGTAATAGAACGGGCAAGCAGTTTTCGGGAGCCGTGTACAAGCGGGTGAACAAGATCCTGCAGGTGATGCAACGTAACCTTCATGCCACCAATTCAGATTAGAATCATCTCCGCACCGAAAGTGGCTTCTAATATGTATCAGTTATACAGTTGAAGTCATTTATTGTTTTTATTCAGGTTCATGGCGCTGAAAGGGGTGCTATTTTTTATAACAACCCCCATAGAACCATTCAAGAAGGATGTAGTATGTGTTTTATTATAATGCAGTATTTAAAAGTACCTGCGATCTGTTTTGTTCTCCTGTTGGCGGGTAAAACAATTGTGTCCGGAGCCGGTTTGAGTGATGCAGGGATTTTAGTGGGTGCAACCGCTGAAGTAGGCTCGGATACCAAGGAGGGGCTGTTCAACTGGAAGGACGCTCAGAAGGTACAATCCGTTATCAGGGATGAGTTCGGGTTGGTACAGACCACTGCATATCCGGCCTGGGGGGTGTGGACCGGTAATGCTCAGAACCCGAAAGTGTTTGATTTTACCGATATGAACAAGGTTATTGACTGGGCGCAGTCAAATAACAAGAAAACCTGCATTCATCTGATTGCGGGATCAGGCACCTATTTCCCGGAATGGTTCAATACCGGCAACTGGACAACCGCCCAGGTCGAGGAGCAGTTTAACAGCTGGATAACCGCTGTGGTAACCTCGAATGGGAATTCCACCAAAGTCGACTACTGGAATGTGGTGAACGAGGCATTCACCTGGGATGGCAATTACTGGCCGGATTCGACGCAATGCCGCTGGCAGCAGTTAGGCTGGGAAGACGACAAATCTGGTCTCAGCGGATCTGCAAAGGTATATGCACGGCACCCGGTCTATATCAGGAAGGCATTCGAAAAGACTCGGGCATTGACATCGGCAAAACTTGAACTGCGGGATTATTACATTGAATTCTGGGATGATTCAAAAAAAGCCCGTGCGTTTTACCAGCTGGTGAAGCATCTGAAAAACACGGGTGCTCCCATTGATGCCGTGGGGTTTCAGGGGCATTTCAGACTGGATAAAACGTATGACTGGAGCAAGCTGAACAGGGCGGTCAGGGAATACAAGACCTTGGGACTTGAAGTCTATATTACCGAGCTTGACTATGGTGATGACGATCAGATCGCACCTGCAAAAGCTTCGCAGTGGACACCGCAGCTTGATGAAGCCCAGAGCACCGGCTATTACGACCTCGTGAAGGCATCTGTTTCGGCGGGAGTCGATTGGATCTGCCTGTGGGGAGTGGCGGATAACACGAACCAGTACTGGAGAATGGGGCAGCATGCACTGTTGTTCAACGAACAGTACCAGCCCAAAAAGGCGTACGAGAGTTTCAAACAGGGAATTGTTGACGGCAAAGAAGCTGTCGGAACGGTCAATCATCTGAAGCTTTCGGGTCGAAAACGTTCCCGGGAAATGTCGGCGTACGCAGAAAAAATGAAAGTGTATACTATTTCGGGTAAATGTATCGGAACGGTTTCGGCAAACACAATCGGATCGGTCACCGGCAGGTTATCCCACGGTGTCTACCTTCTGAAACCCATGGCGTATGAGAGCCGTCCCGGAAAACGGACGGTCACCGATTATATGTTTGTCCACCAGTGATGCGCTCTTAAGGTTTCGTCCGTCAGCAGGTAAAATCGCGGGTGAACGAATCATACAGGGCATCCAGGTCCCGCTGCCGGGGAGGTGTTTTCCGGTACCCGTTATTTTAACGGGATTTTCCGCTCCGGGAACTTGCCCTCTCGATAACCCTGCCCTTCAGTCGAATCACCGGTTTGTGTCGTGTAAACACGGTGTTTTCCGGATAAAGAACATGGCTGATCATGTTCTGGATTTCCCCGCGCGTATTGAATTCATATGAACTGAATTGTTTCCGGAGGCTGTCG
>JAFGHA010000165.1 GCA_016930275.1 Chitinispirillaceae bacterium | reverse complement strand
CAGGGAAAGAATCGATGCTGAGCGGGCTGAAGGATTAGCACTAGTCGCTTAACAGGTGATTAGTGAAAACTCGGGACTCTTGAGTGAGTAATTGTTGCAGATGAAACGGTTTATTAAGAATGGTGATGTTTATTTCAGTATCCGATATATCGTCGGGGACCGGCAGATCACATGCTGTAAAAATGATGATATTGAGTGATTTCGTTTTTTCGTTTTTTCGAAGCGTACGGAATACTTCCCATCCGTCCATACCCGGCATCATTATATCAAGAAGAACAATGTCCGGAGTCTGTTCTGATATTACAGTAAGTCCCTTTTCTCCATTTTCTGCGGTGAATACCTCGAACCCATTGTGCTTTAACAACATCGAAGTAGTGATTCGGATAAGTTTTTCATCGTCAATAAGCACAATCTTTTTTAATTTCATGTATCGGTTCCTGCAAAAAAAGAAAATTCAAAATTCGCTGAACGTGTAGATCCTGATTCAAATCCGCTGCTGGTTACTGAAAAGACAACCGTTACAGCGGTGGAAAACTGTATTGATTATATCACGAATGGAAGAAGAAAACAAATCAATCGGTTGGATTTATGTCCCATTTAGTTCTATCGAGGTTGAAGAATCGGGTATGGTAAGGTGGGTAAGGGGGCCGGTTCAGGATTATGTGTTTTCTGCAGATATCACCGTTCCGCCGGTCTGTTCTCCTCCCGGACGTTCGGGATATGTCGGTCACTGACGGTACTTCATAGCGATGGTCAATCGCAAATGCAGCATGCTTTTACCATCCTGTCGGATACAACTGCGATCAGTTTGTTGAGATACTCAAAACGGGAAATAGCCGCACAGTGTATTGCCAGTGCGCCTTGTCAATAGTTATTCAGGGTTCTTTCCGGTTGCCGGAGGATCCTGTTCAATACGGACCTGAATCGGTTTCAGGGAATCAATGTGGAGATCGCGCTGCGGGTAGGCGATCACAATTCCGGCTTCATTGAAAAGGTCGTTAATGGTGAAACGCAGATCACTCACGATCCGTTTGCGATCGATAATGTTTCCAAGTCGTAACCATATCAGCAGGTGAAAAATAAGGGCATTATCACCAAAATCCGAAAAGAGGACCTCCGGTTCCGGTCTTTTCAGTACCTTATTTGTCCGGTCCGCTGCAGCAAGCAGCAGTTCTTTCGCTTTGTATACCGGGGAGCCGTATTGTATCCCGACCTGTACTTCAAGTCGGACCAGCCTGTCGGCGAGTGTCCAGTTGATGACATTCTTCTCCAGAAAACTGCTGTTCGGAATTACCATATGAACATTATCGGGTGTCCTGATGCGGGTACTGCGCATGCCGATGGATTCCACCGTACCAATGGCTCCGTCTATTTCAAGAAAGTCGCCGGTTTTCATGGGGCGTTCGAGAAGGAGGATAATTCCGGAGATGAAATTTTTAATGATGTTCTGGCTGCCGAACCCGAAGCCCAGGGCGAGTGCACCTCCGACAACGGTAAATGCGGTGAGGGGTACCTGGAGCATGTGAAGCGCATAGAGGGTGAACAACGCGGCGAATATATAGAAAAAAAGCTTCTGCCCGGCATCAATGATACCTGCATCAAGGCTGGATCTTTTCTTGATTACTCTCGCGATCAGCCTGCTGAAGAGTTGAGCGATTTTAAGCCCGGCGATAATTACGAATAATGCTATTATTATTTTACCGACGGTAAGCGGTTTACCGTCAACGTTCTGCAGTTCATACGACCAGATGCCGATTATCCGCCGGTACAGACGGCGGGTTTGCTGGCGCAACGTAATTCGCTTGAGTGCCTCGGATGCATAGGACTGATACCCGGAAAGAATCGAATCGAGAACGGCTCCGTGAAGTGCCATAACACTGTCGGAGGCGAGTTTGTTTTCAAGGTAGGTTTTGCGTTTACGCAGAAGATTTCTGTCTGCGGGGGTTGATGCTGTCTGCCGGAGAAGGGTATCAAGTGCTGCCAGTTCGAACCGGTATTCGGCAATACGTTCATTGCGCCAGCGTCACTCTTCGGTGATCAGGGATCGGAACGGCAGAGTACTGTCGATAATCTCTTTCCAATGATCATATTGATCTTCGGTTTCTTTACGCACTTGAAGCAGTAACCGAACCATTGAACGCTGCTTTTTGTAACAATCCAAAAGCAGAGTCGCATTTTCAAGATCAATTTTGTAGGCGCTTAACTGTTCCCAGAGTACAAGCGTTCTGAGCGGCGGGCCACTGAGGCTGCTACTGTCGATCAGTAGTCTGCTTTCCGCATCGGTTTCCCGTGCCGTCTGCCATTTTTTTTCGATGGCCTGGATGTCGATGCTCAGCCGCTCGATCCGGGTTTCGGTATCGAGTTCTTTTCTGCGGAGAATAAGGATCTCCTGCTCGAGTTCACGTACGGTCGCACCGGAATCGGATGTCGGGACAAGAGTGACGGGTTTCTGAACGGTTGTCGCATAAGAGTACAGCGGTATCAGCAGGAGTATCGCAAAAATACTGTTGTTCAAACGACCCATACCCGTACCTTGCTATTCGATGAACAGACTCTCAAAATCAATCTGCTCATGTGCCATGACAACTGCAGCGGCATGCAACAGCTGCACTTTATTCATGATACCGTCAAAATAGGTTTTGTAGCCGGATTCAGGTTTGTCTGAATTCGTTGCTGCATACGCCAGCGGACTGTGCATGCCGAGCAGGACGAAGGCCGCATCCGAAGATATCTCAGTGATGATATCCCAGTGGGAGCGGGGAGGGGTGTTGTCGTGGATCTTCACCTCCGCACCGAGCCGCATTTTTTTAACGGTCGAATGAATCCGTTCACTGATGTTTTTCTCGCTGGTTGATCCGGTGAGGATAGTATGCACGGAAAGACGTGAACGGTGCCAGTGCCTGCTTGATCTCATCAGAAATCCGATAGCGAGGAGCAGTCCGGCATTGTCGCTCTCCTGATCCCACCAGATGTCGATACGGCGACCTTTCGCTTGTTCGTCGCTGTTTTCCTTGCTGCCGTTTTCTTTGACGATAATCAGATTGCGTCGCTCCTGAGCGGCGGCAAGGACAACATCGAGGTAACTGTCGGGTGTCAGTTCCTCGGAAGGATCACCCATAAGCACCGTGTTGGGAATCAGAGGTCCGAATCCGTACGTGTGTAAAAGCGTCGAGGCGCCTTTACTGAAGGTCGGAGAGGAATACACCTTTACCAGGCTTCCCACACCGCGCTGATCAAGATATGATCTGATACTTTCGCTGAGTTGCTGTGACCGTTCGTCGCTGAGTGCCTGCGAAAAGATACTCGCGATCGTCATCATCCCACGCCCGCGGCTCAGGGCATCGGCAAGCGAGACCAGGTACCAGCGCGATGAGGGAGCTCCCGAAAAAACAATAATATTCGGACGCCAGGTGCGTTCATCGGGTTTCTTGCGTGCCAGTTTGTAAACGGCTGTCTGAATCAGCCACATGAGGATTCCCGCCTTGGCGTCTCCCCAGTGCGCCTTGAGTCTCCGGTGACGGGTGATAAAGTAAAACAGGATCGACATGAAAGTCGCTATAAACGACGCACCGGCATTGATCATGAACATCGAACCGATACAGATCGCCGCACCGATTGCCGAGATAAACCACGGGGTGCGGAAGGTCGGGCGCCACCACGGGCTGCCGATAATTCCCTCGAATGCGGCAGATACATTGATCAGTCCGTAGGAGGTGAGAAAGAACATCGAGAGCACCGGTGCGATGAGGTCGAGATCACCCAGTAAAATCCCGGCGAGTGCAATGCCGAATGAAATGACGGTGGCAACGCGCGGGTCGTTGTTTTCACCGAAACCTTTACCGAAAATAAGGGGAATAATCCGGTCAGCGGAAAGTGCCTGCATGGTACGTGGGGCCGTGAGCAGGGAACCGATGGCACTTGAGAGGGTGGCACCCCAGATACCGGCAAGGACTGCCCACCGCCACCGGGCAATATCGGCCATGATCAGATTATTGGAAAGTAACACTGCTTTATTCGGTACATATTTATTGATGAAGAGGGGTATGGCAATATAAACCGCATAACTGAGGATCACCGCCCCCATTGTCCCGAAGGTCAATGCACGGGCCGGATTTTTAAGATCTCCCGACATGCCGAGACCCGCTTCGATGCCGGTAACCGCCGGGAAGAATACGGCAAACACCGCCCAGAACGAGAAAGTTTTCATTACCAGATTATCGGGTGGAGGGGGAAGCCGGTCGCCGTTACCCAGGAAGAATGAAACGAGCGAAAGGGTAATCAGGGCGAGGATCAGATATTGTGTCTTGAGCGCGATATCAGCCGAGATGAATACCAGCACTGTTATCAACAGCAGCGTTACCACGGCGATGATCTTGATATTAAGCGAGGGGAAAACAAGATTGAGTGATTCCGCAAAACCGCTGATGTAAAAGGCGATTCCCAGTGTTTGCGCACAGTAAAGGGGGAGGCCGATGGCCGATCCGGCTTCGATACCGAGCGACCGCGAAATAACGTAATACGCGCCGCCGCTTCCCACCGGTGAATTGGTCACGAGTGCCGCGAGAGAAAGGGAGGTCAGGAAGGTGACCGATGTCGCGATGGTGACGATCATCAACGTTTTGACGATACCGGTGGCGCCGAGAACCCACCCGAACCGCATGTACATGATCACACCGAGAATGGTGAGAATGCTGGGAACGAACACCCCCTGGAAGGTGCCGAATGAGTAGCCTTTTTTTGCCATACTGGTTCCTGGGAATCAGGTGGTGGTTGTTGCACAGTAAATATACTTGGAGGTGGGAATTGTTTTCACAAGTATTGAATTACGACTTTCTCCATGAGTATCGATGAAAAGTGGTCTCGGGAGTGCTGCAGAGGTATTTTATATTCACACCTCAGATGAAGCGGGATAGATATGAATGAACAGGTCGGGTTTGTTTTCTGCAAGGTGATTGACGGGAGCGGCTTATCCGCTGATGTGCCGCTTGAAACATGCAGCACTCCACTGCCGGAAAAGGGAACGTTCTGGATACATCTTGATTTTGAAAGCGAGCAATCGCGGAACTGGCTGGAAGAAAAAAGCGGGTTGAGTGCGGTGACCGTCGAGGCGCTTCTTGCCGATGACACCCGTCCCCGTGCGGCTTCAATGGACAATGGACTGCTGATTACTCTCCGGGGCATCAACTGCAATCCCGGTGCCGATCCGGATGACATGATATCGATCAGGTTGTGGATGGATGACCGTCGCATCATTTCCGTGCGTCGTTTACGGGTGGAAGCGGTCAATGACATGCGTAAAGCACTTGACGAGGGAAACGGACCGGAGTCACCGGGAGATTTTCTTGTTATGCTTACTGATCTGATGTCGGAACGGATCAGCGGGGTGGTCGATGATATCGATGAAGGGCTCGACCGGATCGAAGAGATGATCGGTGAACGGGAACCCCGGAAATTGCGGTCGGAGCTTGCCGACTTCCGTCGGATGATCATCAGGGTCCGGCGGTATATCATTCCCCAGCGGGAGACCATGGTTCGGCTGTATATGGAACGGATCGGCTGGCTGAGTGATAGCGATACCCTGCGGTTGCGGGAGATCGCCGAGCGGACGATGCGCATTATCGAGGATCTCGATCTGATGCGTGACCGGGCGTCAATTGCACAGGAGGAGCTCAACGGCAGGCTTTCGGAACAGATGAACCGGACCATGTACGCGATGTCGATCGTGGCCACGATTTTTCTGCCGCTGGGACTGTTGACCGGACTGTTGGGGATCAATGTCGGTGGTATTCCCGGTGCCGATACGCCGTGGGCGTTTCCTGCGGTGTGTGGTATTCTGGCGGTACTGGCCATTGTTGAATATCTGCTTTTCAGACGAAAGCATATTATCTGATGCAGAGGCATCAATGCTGATCGGAAAAACCGGATTGTTCCTACCTGGGCCACCGATACCACAGGTACCCTCCATACAACAAAAGCAGAAGAAATCCCTCCCCGCGATTGAGCCGGAATCCGGATCGCATGAAAGGAAGAAGGCATAATGCTGTTCCGAGCATGAAAACGAGATCAACCATTCCCACCTCCGTTACCTTCAGGGGGATGATCATTCCCGAAATTCCAGCGATGGCAAGAATGTTGAAGATGTTTGATCCGACGATATTACCGATGGCGATGTCAACTTCTTTTCTTGTCGCGGCAACGACCGACGTCGCGAGTTCCGGCAGACTGGTGCCT
>JAFGHA010000164.1 GCA_016930275.1 Chitinispirillaceae bacterium | reverse complement strand
GTTGGAACTGGTGTTCCGGCCGGTCTTCAAAACCGGTAGCGGGCGGATAACACCGTCTGTGGCAGGTTCGATTCCTGCTCTCTCCGTAAACTTTTTTCCATTATCGAATCGCCTATGACAGCACCAGCCTTCTGTACCAAATACCGCCATCTTCCCAGTGTCGACGCAGTTCTGCGTTGCAACGGCGCTCAGGAAGTGATCGATTCCGTCGGACGCGATCTGCTGGTGTATGCCGTACGGCAGACCATAGGACGCCTGCGCCGTGCAACAGGAACCGGGAAACCGCAGCAGGAGAAAATCTCCCCGGAAACGATACTCGATGAAGCACGGGAACTCGCCGTATCGGTCAGTACCGCATCGCTGCGACCGGTAATCAATGCCACCGGAATAATCCTGCATACCAACCTCGGCAGAGCGCCGCTCGGCACTGCAATTCTTGAGGCACTTATCCCCATTGTACAGGGATATTCAAATCTTGAATTCGACCTCGGCGAGGGAAAACGGGGACACCGTTCTTCACATATCATCAAGCTTCTCACCTGGCTGACCGGTGCGGAAGATGCACTTGTGGTCAACAACAACGCGGCGGGAATCATTCTTACCCTTCATACGCTTGCGCGGGGCAGAGAAGTGATCGTCTCACGGGGCGAGCTTATCGAGATCGGCGGCGCCTTCCGCATTCCCGATATCATGGCCGCATCCGGAGCGAAAATGGTGGAGGTCGGCACCACCAACCGGACCCGCAGCAGCGATTATGAATCGGCGATCACTCCCGACACCGCGCTGCTTTTCAAGGCGCACAAGTCAAACTACACCATTGCCGGGTTTACCGAAGAGGTCTCCGTCGCTGAACTTGCACGTCTCGCACATGCCCACAATCTCCCCATGGTGTACGATATCGGGTCGGGTCTGCTGCGGAAACCGAAAATTCCCCCGTTCGCCCATGAACCCGATGTGCGATCGGCACTCACCGACGGTGCGGACCTTGTCTGTTTCAGCGGAGACAAACTACTCGGCGGACCGCAGGCCGGGGTTGTCGCCGGCAGGCAGCGATATACCGCACCACTTTCGAAAGCACCGCTCATGCGCGCTCTTCGCGTCGGTAAACTTACGATGGCCGCACTCAGCGCCGCCTGCCGCAACTATCTCAAAGACAGCGACCTCGTCGCGAACAACCCGCTTTTCAGTCTTCTGGAACGTTCGCCGGATGAACGCCGGCAAATTGCCGAACGTCTTGCCGGAATACTAGGCCGTCATGCGATCGACACGGAGATCGTTGAAAGTACCGTCCAGTGCGGCGGAGGCACCTTGCCGGATCTGAAACTCCCTGGATACGCCGTTGCGCTGTCCGCTCCGAACGATACGGTAAAAGATCGGGTCGCCTATGCGGAAACGACCTTCAACCGGCTGCTGCAGCATAATCCGCCCGTTCTGGGAATACTGCGCGAAGGAAAACTCCTGTTCGATACCGGAGCACTTTTCGCAGAACAGGTGGAACCTGCGGCCGAAGCGATACGATCCTGCGTACAACCGCATACCGTCAGCTGACCGCAGTATGACTGCGACTGTTCTATCCATCTCTATGTTCCCGCCGGGAACCGAATTCCGGTTTCCCCACACCTGCAGCCATGCCATCACAGCAGTGATCTCTCCCGCCGGCACATTTTTACCAGGAGGCCACCAATGCCGCATGTCATTCTAGGTACCGCCGGCCATATCGACCACGGTAAAACCACCCTCATCAGAGCACTCACCGGAATCGAATGCGACACGCACCGTGAGGAGCAGCGCCGGGGTATCACCATCAATCTCGGATTCGCTCACCTGCAGCTTCCTGGAGGTGAAACCATCGGTATCGTCGACGTTCCGGGACATCGCGATTTTATCCACACCATGGTATCGGGAGCCAGTGGTATCGACCTCGCGCTCCTGGTGGTGGCCGCCGACGGCGGGATCATGCCGCAGACCAGGGAACATCTGGCAATTATGGACATGCTTGGCGTCAAACGCGGGGTAATCGCCGTTACCCGTATCGATCTTGTCGATCAGGAACTGCTTTCAATGGCCGTCGAGGAGACTGCCGCATTTATCAAGGGCACCTTTCTTGAAGGCTGTGCGATACTCCCGGTTTCCTCAAAAACGGGTGACGGTATCGAGACTCTGCGCAGCGAGATCGCCCGTCTTGCCGCAGCGGTGAAAAGTCGTCCCGGGAGCGGTCTCTTCAGGTTGTATATCGATCGAATTTTCACGGTTACCGGATTCGGTACCGTGGTGACCGGTTCTGTTCTGGGAGGCAGAACGACCGTCGGATCAAGGCTGTATCTGCTTCCCGGAGAAAAAGAGGTGCGGATCCGGCGCCTTGAACGCTACGGCGAAGAAGTTCCGGAAGTAGCAGGCGGCGACCGCGCCTCGCTCAACCTCGCGGGGCTTTCACGCGAAGAATTCATCCGCGGTATGATGGTCGCCGACCGGCCCCTGCGGCCGACACGAATGATTGACGCGAACATAACACTTTTCGAACACGCCCATCCGGTACACCTCTGGTCCCGGATCCATTTCCATCTGGGAACGTTCGACGCGCAGGTGCGAATGCACCTCATCGATACGGATACGCTGCGCCCCGGAGAGACCGCGGTAGTACAGATGCACCTACCCGTACACTGCATCGCGCAAGCGGGAGACCGGTTGATACTCCGCAGCACCTCGAATGACCAGACGATCGGCGGCGGAACGGTAATCGATGCCGCACCACTGCACCACCGGCGACGTCCGGCACACCTTGTTGAAAAGCTTCACAGCATCGCCGACGGATCACTCCCCACCCTGCTCGAAGCCGAGATTAAAAAACATGCCGGAGGAATCACCCGGGAAGAACTCGCCGGTATCATCAACTGTTCCCCCGGTGATATTGACGATGCGACGGCCTCATTCTCGGAATCGGTTATTTCCCTGACCGATTCGAAAGAGGTGTTTTTTATCGATGCGGATGCGGCACGGCGACTCGGTACCCGTATCGTCAATACCATCACCGCCTATCACCGGCGCAATCCGCTCGACGACGGCGGCAGAACCACCGATGAGCTGCAGGGAATGATGGGGCTCACGTCGTCCTCACAGGGAAAAATGCTTCATTTGCTCCTGCTCAGACTTGTTGATGAAAAGACGCTCAAGAAAGTGGAACACACATGGGCGCTCACCGGACATACGGTCGAACCTTCACCGGTGCATAAAAAGGCCATAGCCGATATCGATCTGTTTTTCAGAGGGGCGGGAATGCAGGCGCCGCTGGAAACGGACCTTGGCCGCTACGCACACGATCATGGCATCGATGATCAGCTTCTCAGGCAGGTACTTTCCTTTCTCTCGGCGAAAAAACATATCATTCCAATTGAAGGTACCTGGCTGCACGAGTCGGTAGTCGCTCCGATCCGCGGGAAGCTGCTGTCGGAACTGGTGCGCCACCCCGATGGATTGACGGTAGCGCAATTCCGCGATCTTGTCGAAGGAAACCGGAAGATCTGTCTTCTTCTCTATACGCTCTTTGACCGCGAAGGAATCACCGAACGTGACGGGGATGTACGAAAAATCACCGAACGTGGACGGGAGCTTCAGACAGCCGCTACCGCTTGACTTCCGTAGTGTTGCACGTGTCGGGGGATCAGTTCGTGAGTATTACCGGCGATGCAACCTGACGATTTTTCCGGCAACCACTTCACGGGAAAATAACTCTTCGTACCGCTGACGTCCCGCGGCTCCCAGTCGTTTCCGTAAAGCATTGTCTTCGAGCACCATTTCAAGTGCGTTATGCACCGCCTCGGTAGCATCCACCGGTACCAGAATTCCCGTCCTGTCGTGCACGACGATTTCATTGACCGGTGCGATATCGCAGGCGACCACCGGTTTACCGTACCGCATCGCCTCGGCAAAAACAATGCCGAAGGATTCATCCCGGGTGGGCACGCAGAAGACATCGCAACTGGAGAACAGCCAGTCCTTCATATGGTCATCCACCTCGCCGAGATCGAACACCGAGGTGTTCCGGGTATGCACCTGTTCACCCGGACCGGCAACCACCAGACTGGCGATTCCCTCGAGTCCGGTGAACGCAACCAGTAATGTCGTCAATCCTTTATGTTCTTCACGGCGACCGAGAAACAGGATGAACCGACCGGGAACCGGCGGCATGCGTAACTTCGGATACCCGGTTTCATTCATCACGGGCGGAATGACGGGCATGTCAACAGCTGCCGCCCCGTACCGTTCGAACCGGCCCAGAAGACGGTCCCTGAACTTTACCGTAGGACAGATGACGGCATCGGCTGCCGCATACGCACGCAGCAACGCCGGAGTATCCCCCCAACGGTCGAAATGCACAAAGGGCTGATGAAAGAACCTGAGCCCCTTCTTCAGACAGATTTCCGAAATACAACGGGCGAGGTACCCGGTGGAACAGCAGTGCACCGAATCGACATCGTCAAGAAGCCGTTCCAGCCTGCGGTAAAACGCCAGCCGGTACCAGAAATAAAGCGCATCGTAGAGCAGTTGCGGAAAGAGTTTCCTGAGTAACGGAATATTCCATACAAGAAGCGGCAGGAGAAGAAGGCGACCGCTACGCCCCGCCGTCAGCGACTCGATCGTCTTACCGGAAGGATCTCTCTCCGGCATCGACCGGTGTGACGTGAAACTGCCGTATAAAAAGGTGTTTTCGGCGGGAGGTGAGTGCGCGACAACCGTGACGCGCCAATCGGCCGGTAACGCCGCGGCAAGCGATACCATGGCTTGTTCGACTCCGCCCCTCGAAGGCCAGTAACGGTCGGCGACTATCGCCAGTGTAAACGATTTCATTCCAGACAACCCTGATACCTTCCCGAAAGCATGGATTCCATATCGGGTGGTGAATAACGACCGGTCGATAGTGACACTCCCCCGTGTCACGCGTTAAAAAATATAACATCCTCGGGCCGGATACTGATATTTTTCGGGGTCGTGCCCGTTCCGGGCCAGGAACGGGCACGACCCCGAACGAGCGGGAAAGGCGCATTCTCGCGCCGTTGCGGTATTATTTTTTAGGAGAATCTATATTGTTTCTCTTGTGTGGCGGTTGGATAAGGCTTGAACCCGACATCGAATCACCATAACCATATCGCCCTGTTACCGAAGAGAGGTCTTCACGTGAACTACCGGAATATGCAGCTCGATCCGTTTCAGGAACAGGCCGTTTCTGCGATTGAACAGGGTGAATCACTGATTGTCGCGGCACCCACCGGGTGCGGAAAAACATTAATCGCCGAATACGCCGTGGAAATATCGCTGCGACTCGGGAAAAAAGCGGTGTATACCGCGCCGGTAAAGGCACTCTCCAATCAGAAGTACCGTGATTTCCGGGAACGTTTCGGCGAGGAGGCGGTCGGTATTCAGACGGGAGATGTCACCATCAATCCGCAGGCACCGCTGCTTATCATGACCACCGAAATTTTCCGGAACCTGATTCTCGAAGATTCCGGGCGCCTGAGTTCCATCTACTACACCATATTCGATGAAATTCACTATCTTGACGATCCGGAACGGGGAACCGTCTGGGAAGAAAGCATCATCCTCGCTCCGCAGGAGATACGCTTCATGTGCCTGAGCGCGACCGTTCCCAATATCAGGGAACTCGGTCAATGGATGGAAACCGTGCGCGGAACGACGTTCACCCTGATCGAGGAGACAAAACGGCCGGTACCGCTCAAGCACCATTTTTACAGCCCCAAATTCGGCATGATGAACGTCAAAAGCGTCCGTCGGCACTACCGGAAAAGCCCTGCCGAACGGAAGCGTTTTCTCCGCCGTAAACCATCGTCGCGCCGGATCGTCCGCCTGGTACTTGAACGCGGAAACGTGCCGGTGCTGTATTTCTGTTTTAACCGCAGGGCATGTGAATATAACGCGGAACTACACAGCAAGCTCTCCCTGCTCGACGAAGCGCAGCAGCAACAGGTCCGCGTGATGGTCGACGAACTGGTCAGTCAGTACCATCTGAGTGACTACGACCGGCTCGGTCATCTGCGTATGCTCTGGGAAGCGGGAACCGCCTACCACCACGCCGGGATGCTGCCCGCCGCCAAGGAAATAGTCGAACGCCTGTTTACCGCCGGACTCATCAAGCTGCTCTTCTGCACCGAAACGTTCGCGATCGGTATCAACATGCCCGCACGAGCGGTCATTTTTGACGAACTGGAAAAATTCGACGGCGTCGAATTCAACTACCTCATGACGCGGGAATACAACCAGATGGCCGGTCGCGCCGGACGGCGGGGCATGGACGAAGTGGGATATGTCTACTCCCAGATCATCCCCGAGGCAACCGACCCCGTTCATCTTGAACGGTTGCTCTATGGAATCAACGAACGCATCAACAGCCGTTTTTACGCCTCGTATTGCACCATTCTGAACTTATATAGCCGATTCGGCGATGACGCGTACGATATTTTCCGCAAGAGCCTGCATAATTTCCGCAAAGGTGAATTCACCATCAGCAAAGCCTACCGGAAACAGGAGGCACAAATCTCGGCCCGGATACGGTTTCTTCAATCGGCCGGATTTCTCGACGGGAAGGACCTCACCGAAAAGGGGGCGCTCGCGGCAGCGGTGAACGGTTACGAGATACAGGCGGCGGAGCTTTACTTTGCCCGCAGTTTCGAACAGTGCACCGTACAACAGATTCCGGTGGTACTCGCCGCGCTGATCACCGAAGAGCACCGGAGCCGCAAGAATGTCTCACCAACCTCGGTCAGGCTGAAGTTTGATGCCGAGAAGGTGATCCGTAAACTGCGGATGCGGGAGATCAAACACGGTATCACCCAGCCGATACGTGAGATGGATTTCGCGTTCGCTGCACCCGTGGCCGCATGGACAAACGGATGTTCGTTGCATGAACTTGCTTCATTCGGTGCACCGGAGGGAGATCTGGTGCGTATTCTGCGTATGACAATCCAACTGTTGCGCACGCTTCGCGACCGTATTCCCGACGAATTCATCGCCGATCGTTTTCACGAGGCGATGCTCCTTGTCAACCGTGACGTGGTGGATGCGCAGGCGCAGCTTGAGGTTCGGTGATCCGCCGACGGCTATTGATCGATCAGACTGAAAGGGTTCCGGTTTTCGCAGCAGCGCTCACCAATGCATTTCACAGCTTGAAACATCCGTTCCGTGAAAGAACCCCGCCAACCGGTCGAATACCGGCGCTTTTTCCGAAGTGAAAAACCGGCGGGTGCCGTCGTGAGAACAGCGTTTCTCCATTTCAGGATGCCGTTCAAGATAGTCCTGAAGACTGCGGGCGACGATCGCCCCCTGGGAAACAAGCCTCACCCCGGAAGGAAGATACTGCATGATTTTGGTTTCCAGCAGCGGGTAATGGGTACAACCGAGAACAACGGTATCGATCAGCGGATCAGCGTTGAACAACCGGTCGATATGCTGACGAATGAAAAAATCGGCGCCCTCACTCACCGCCTCTCCGGTCTCGACGAGCGGTACCCATATCGGACAGGCCTCCTGAGTTACCTGCACCTGCGGGAAATACCGTTCGATTTCTATCATATAGGAACGCGAATCCACCGTTCCGGTGGTGCCGAAAATACCGATGTGTCCGGATCCGCTCATCGCACCGACGGTTTCTGTAACCGGTCTGATAACCCCCAGCACCCGTTTTTCAGGAGCCATGCGTGCGAGGTCCTTCTGCTGGATCGATCGCAGCGCCTTTGCCGATGCGGTATTGCAGGCGAGGATAGCCAGATGACATCCACGATCGAAAAGCCACGCGACCGCTTCGAGGGCATATCCGTACACCGTTTCGAACGAACGGCTGCCATACGGCGAACGTGCATTGTCACCCAGATACAGATAATCGTATTCAGGGAGCAGGCGTTCAATCTCTTTAAGTACCGTCAACCCGCCGAATCCACTGTCAAAAACACCTATCGGTCCTGCTGTACTCATTTCTTTTTCATTCTGCCAACAGTAATTACAGGGAAGATAGAAACAATGTGATATGCCGGAAGTTTCTCATCGACCTCGAACTCAACAATCTGTACATAACACCAAATAAATTACCTTCCGGCAAAGCTATTAAAAAGTGTTCACTGCCGGCTCCTCAGGAAAGCTCCTAACTCATTAATCTTCCTACAGATGCGATTAATATTTCACGAGTCCGTTTCGGTCTATAAAATTCCACACATTCTGCTTCTCAGATCTCCCGATCAATAATAGAATATGCAATCACTTTCGATTTTTAGTAGATTAGTAATTAAATAAATGCCTGACAGTGAAATACAGCTTCACTTTTTTAATTCGGGGAGGCTAAGTGAAGAGTGTTGGTAGTGTACTCTGCGTAGTACTGGGTGTTTTTATTGTCTCCGCCCAAACCATAAACATCAGCGGTATCGTAAAATCAGGTACCGATCCGGTTGAAGGTGCTACTATTCTCCTGGCAAGCGCACCGGAACTGTTCGCAGTTTCCGACGCCAACGGAGCATTTACCCTTTCCGACGTGGGTATCCGGACGCGGTTCTACCCTTCCAACCGAAGCTCATTCGCCCGTTTCTCGGGAAACCGTCTGATTATCCGGAGCGAACTACCGCAGATTATCAGCCTCACTCTATTTAACGGGCTTGGAAGGCAACTCCATAAAGCATCCATCAATTCCGCAGCCGGAACCGATGCAGCAACGGTCAGATTTCCGGAATGTGCCGCCGGACTTTATTTTCTTGAAATTATCGCAGGGGAACAACGCATGATACTCCCGAGAATGTTCCCTGCGACACCGAACCTCATCGTTGAATGCACGAATCAGCAACCCTCGCCAAATAGCCGCCTTGCAAAAATAAGCGCTTCCGGAGATATGCTTCTGGGAATGAAAACCAGGTATCTTCTTGGCAGCACCCAAATCACGTCTTCCACAGCCGCCGATGTCGAGATCGTACTGGAGGCATCAACCCAGTTCCAGGCCTCAGGGACTCTGGAGCACACCGGTCAGATGGTTAAAATCAATGCAAAAGGATGCAACTTTTCTATGGGGCAACCGGTGCCGATCCCTGTCGAGAGTGACGATGACCTGTGGGAATATGAATATCCTGTGCATACCGTCGCTTTCACCTATGACTTCCTGATGGACACCACGGAAATCACCCAGCAGAATTTTGATTCCGTGATGAGCGAAGTGTATGGCGAAACATACGACCAGCCCTCCTGGTCGCCGAATTTCGGTCTGGGTGATTTTATTCCCGGTTACCACATCAACCAGTCCGACGCGATCCTCTTCTGCAATGCCCGTAGTAAACTCGAAGATCTCGATACCGTCTACACCTACACTTCGATAACCGGAAAACCGGGCGGTCTCTGTGAACTCAGTGGCGTGGTAGTGGACTGTTCCAAAAACGGCTACCGGCTCCCGACCGAGGCTGAATGGGAGTACGCATGTCGTGGAGGAACCGTTACCGACTATTACTGGAACAAAAATTACCGGCCGTATCCTGCCGATGCCGTCGACAGTACTGAAATTGGTGAATACGCCATATGGCACGGCAATTCGGCCAGAATGGGAAATGAATCCCCGCAGTTCGGTATTCGGGTCGGTTGTGCAACAAAAAAACCGAATCAGTACGGTCTCTATGATATCACCGGCAGCGTGGGTGAATGGGTCCATATCGCTCCGAATTACACTGCCGAAGCACTAACCGATCCCAAGCCTGAAGGTTCGATCGATGTTAAAAACGAAGTTATCGACCGGGGCGGCAACTGGGGTAACGCCCCTGTTTACCTCCGTTCAGGTTGCCGCCCCTCATACCAATATGATTATGCGTACAACTTTTTTGGTCTACGAACAGTAAAAGAAATCCGGTAGAACCCGGTAGTCCCCTACCATTCTACTCGGCCCGATGCCTGCTGCACCCACTCAGCAGGCATCTTTTTTTCTGCCCCGGATGAAAGAATCCTCGTTTGAATTACAGTATAAGGAACATCCTGGCGAATAACGGTAGACAATCGCCAACGTCCTCTTTCTGATGTATATTTGGTAGCAATCCGATGGGAAGGGGCTGGTTTCAAACCCACCCCTGCCATCCCGGACGGTATTCATCCTGTGTCCATCCACACCGACTCGGTGTATGTACCCGATGTATAAAGGTGGCCATTACCCGATCATGAGAACCTACCCGTTACCCCGCCGCTTTCTGTATGCGGAACTGCTTATTTATTCGTTGATCGGCACATTGCTGCTGGTCGCCTGGATACCGGCAATTCTCTCAATTATCACCTACGGCTCGGTCTTCAAGTCGGCACTGCGGGCCGCTTTTTTTCTGAACCTGACTGCCAGTACCCTCATCGTTTTTGTTCTTTTTGTTAAAAAAGAACTGCGTCGCGTCAAATTCGTTATTACCGAAGAATATCTCGGTTTTCAGTCAGCTTCACGAGGTAAAAAAATCAGAATCGCCACCATTTCATCATTCTCCATGCTGCGGTTTCCGCTTGGCGGAGGGGTTCTGATTGTCGACAGTGCCGATGGTACACTGAGCATTCCGCTAATGATCGAACGGTGCTCCGACCTTGTTTCCCGATTGCGTGAGTACCACACTGCCGGCATTTCCGATGAGACGCTCTCTAATGACTGGGAATCGATTCTACGCACCTGCAGACTGACCGAAACCACCACAGAACGATCCCTCCGGGTATTTCGTTCCCTTTATACCACATGTATCGTCGCACTCCCGTTGAATATGATCATTGGAGCAGTGTACTGGGACATGTCAATCGTACCGCTTATCCTCTGGGCCATCGCAGGAGCACTCTTTCCACTTGCAACTTATGGAAGTGCCGATATCATCCTGCGTCTGCAAACCAGTCGGCTGAGTAAAAAAAATCTGCCGCTTCCCGATGCATCAGATGAGCTCCGTATTTTCTCGCGAGCTGGCCTGGCCGGGCTTCTGCTGTTTCTGGTGTGTGGAATTCTCTACCGGACAATAGTTTTGTGACCGGAGCTTCACTGCAGCCCTTCACCCTCCGGAACGAAACAGTCAGCATTCCACTGCTGAGTGCACCCATGGCCGGAATCAGCCATAGCGCCTACCGACGGCTCCTGGCCCATTTCGGAGGCTACGGGGCACTTTATACCGAAATGATTCCCACCGGCACCATTCACGCCGAAAACCTCCAGCGCTCTCCTCTGACGAAACGGCGGGAGGAAGAGGGACCGGTAATCTATCAACTGGTAGTCACCGGGAAAACACCGGTTGAAAAAGCTGTCGCACGAATCGCGGAGCTTTCCCCCTTCGCACTCGACCTCAACCTCGGTTGCCCGGCCCCGATTATCGCACGAAAAGGAGGGGGACGTGCACTTTTCAATGATGTCGATCGCTGCCGCCGCGTCCTTGAATCGATACGATCCGTTTGGAGCGGTCCGCTTATCGTTAAATGCCGGCTTGGACACGAACGTGACGGCTGGGAGGAACGGTTCCTCGAACGGCTTTCACTGTTTGCAGCTTGTGATGTCGATGCACTCTGTGTTCATCCGCGTTTTTTTCACGAAAAACTCAAACGCAGAGCTCGACACCGCCTGTATCCATGGATCCGTCAGCATTGGGATCGTACACTCATCGCAAATGGTGATCTGACTGACCTGTCGGCGTTAAGCCTGCTCGATCCCGGCAAATGTGACGGGCTCATGATCGGCCGGGCGGCAGTCGTAAAACCATGGATTTTCAGAGTACTTCGGGGAGAAACGGCTATAGCGGACTTCCTGGAGGTCTGGGATCTCTTTTACTCCTATACACTCGACGATTTCCCTCCCGAACGGGCAATCGGACGTATCAAGGAGTTTACCGCGCACTACGCAGGAAATTTTTTCTATGGCCACGAGCTTTTTCGTACCGTGCAATCCGCACCGGATCTCACGACACTCAGAGAACGGGCACATGTATTTCTCTCTTCCGCACCCCAAACAATGCGCACCTGATTCTTCCGAAAGGCAGATAGTAGTTTTATACATTCCGGCACGCTGCTTTCCGGAAGTGCACTACCCGATAAACACTTTTCATTTCAATCGGTTATAGGGAAATTTATTGACAGGCAGGCGATACTATAAAGGAGTAGGTACATGAGGATTCTATCGGGCATCAAGCCTACCGGCACCATCCATATCGGAAATTATCTTGGCATGATACAACCAATGGTTGAATCGCAGGAACGGGGTGAACTTTTGTGTTTTATTGCGAATATGCACAGTCTAACCTCAGTCACCTCCGGCAGCCGGATGAAGCAATACACCACCGAAGCTCTCCTCGATCTGCTCGCACTGGGAATCGATCCCGACCGTTCCACATTCTGGGTGCAATCCGATGTTCCGGAAGTAGCGGAACTCGCCTGGTATCTCAGCAATGTCACGCCTATGGGTCTACTGGAACGCTGTCATGCCTATAAGGATGCCATCGCCAAAAACCTGCCACCCAACGCCGGTCTGTTCACCTATCCGGTACTCATGGCCGCCGACATTCTCCTGTTTCAATCGAATGTGGTTCCGGTTGGTAAAGATCAGAAACAGCACATCGAAGTCACCCGTGACCTCGCGATCAAATTCAACGCACTCTATAACGAAGAGGTATTCACCATTCCCGAGCCACAAATAATCGAGGAACTCGCGATCGTCCCCGGAACCGACGGGCAGAAAATGTCAAAATCATATAACAACACGCTGGAAGTTTTCGGAGAGGAAAAGAAACTCCGAAAAAAGGTGATGAGCATCGTTACCGACCCGACCCCTGTTGAAGATCCGAAAGATCCCGACACCAGCACCCTTTACGCGCTCTACCGGCTTTTTGCATCTGATAAACAGACCGCCGAAATGGCCGATCGGTTCAGAGCCGGCGGCCTGGGATATGGAACCGTTAAAAAGGAGCTCTTCGAGCTGCTCTGGTCACATTTTGCCGTATGCCGTACAAAACGGGAACAGCTTGCCGCCAATCCGGATTATCTTGATGAGATACGTAAAAAAGGTGCTGCCAAAGCACATGCTATCGCTATGGCAACAATGGATCGTGTCAGAAAACTGGTAGGAGTTATATAAAAATCATCCCTGCCTGATTTTGACGTGCAGGGGTACTGAATCACTTACTTTTCGTCGCTGCTTTCTTCGTCGCTGCTTTCTTCGTCGCTGCTTTCTTCGTCGCTGCTTTCTTCGTCGCTGCTTTCTTCGTCGCTGCT
>JAFGHA010000163.1 GCA_016930275.1 Chitinispirillaceae bacterium | reverse complement strand
TAAAAACAGAACCCGGAACCGCCATGCCAGACGGGGAAAGCCGCTGCGGGCCAGATGCGTTGCAGGGGCTGCCGTGAAGCGGCGTGCCGCCCCGAGGCTGTCGGCAAGGAGCAGGTACCGCAGATACAGCGTATCGCGCATCAGCGAGGGGGCCATTTTCCCGAGTTGTTTGCTTGCTTTGGCGTTCTCGCCGAGTGAAAGATAGAGCTCGATCGCTTCGCGCCTGCGGACGGTGGAGGCGATACCGCTTTTTTCAAGCCAGATCGCCGCACTGTCGGGTTTGTCTGCCGCTTTATATGCCGTAAAGAGATAGAGCGCAGCTTCACGCCGGAGCGCGCTGTCGCATGGGTGGCGCAGCAGTGCTTTGCCCGCGGCAATCGCTGCGGAATATGAGCCGGTTGCCATGCAGGAGTGTCCGATCAACAGGAGCAGGCTGCACCGGGCGGCGGGCGGTACGTCTATTGACTGCGCCATCGCCAGCTCTCTGGTGTAAAGGTGTTTTCTGCCGTACTGGCCGATAATCCAGCGATGGAGGTCGGCCGGGACGGTTCGCGGATCGGTGGTTGCCTCGGCGGCGAACCGTTGCAGCAGCGAATCGGTCCGGGCTTTATCCAGCCCGTCGAGCAGCTGTTCGAATCGGTTGAGTGCGAGCGGCTTGAGTTGCGGCCGTTGCTGCAGTATCCGGTAAAAAAGGGCTGGTACCGGAGCCATGTCATCGAGTACTTCCTTCACTTCGATCCACTGCAGCAATTGATAGGCGCCGAGAGCACGTTCACTGTCGAGAATCCGCAGGAGCGTATCCAGCCGCGGGATCGCTCCGGTTCGCCGGTACTCTTCGGTTACCTTTCCAAGGGCCGGATGCGCTTTTTTCCAGCCGTTCAGCAGGGTCTGCCAGATGGTACCGGAATGCAGTCGGGGGTGGCGGAATGCACAGAAAAGCAGTGTGTCGCTTACCGGAACATGCTTGGTATAGGTGGTGATGAGGGCGGCGGCATCGTTGTCATCCGCCCGGTTGAGCACCGAACAGATACACGCGGCGTCGGGCCGGGAATTCACGGAACCGTTTTTTTCGATGGCATCCATGATTTCGGAGATCGTCTGTTCTTTCGCACAGGCGCAGCTTGTGGTGTGCGTGAAGAGAAGAACCAGAAATGCCGTCAGCACAAATAAGTGGCATCTGTTTAAAATGGACCCGATCCTGTTATGCCTGAGTCGTTGTAGCATGTATTCACAATTGAAAACAGCGGAACTGTTTAATTCCTGTTCTGGTTTAACGGGATGCACTATTAGTCGCGGGAATGAACTGTTTCCAGGTACATTCTTATTCTGAACGGAAACTGAGTTGATCGTCATGGTGCACCGGTCGGCAGAGAGGTGGATCGGGTGGCTGCGGCGAAACGGTTGCTGAAACCGACATGCAGTCTTCCCGGACTTTTGGTATCACGGATATTGCGGGCCCATTCTATCGCGACCGTCCCGATGCCTGCGGGAATGCGGATACCGAGTCCGTACCCCAGCAGCCTGTTGTAGGGAACGTGGAGTCCGGGAGGGGAGGTAAACCCCAGGCCCCCGTCGCAGAAGAGAAAGACCGCTGCCTGCGCTTGAAAATAATACAGTAATTCCGTCTGTCCGTAGAGAATGGTTCTGAACGCGAATTCATCTTCACGGTAACCGCGCAGAGAGGCGTTACCGCCCGCGCGATACATTTCCGCCGCCACGAGGTTCGATTCCCGTGAAATGATATGGCCTGATACTCCGCGCAGCAGCGTTGCGAAATGGTACGGCAGCGGTAGATGCACCCCTGCGGAAAAATCGATATGTGAACGGTTGTACGTACGTTCCTTCCGGGTGAACCCGCTGCCGGTCGCGATGGTTAACTCCCGGCTCCATTTTCCGTCGCCCCAGGGTTCTCCTTTTCTGACGAGAACGAGATCGGCGCCGGTGAAGGTGGTGGTTCCCTGCGTCGCGGCAGTGTCCTTCTGTGATACGTTATGTGCGGAGAAGGTGACTCCCGTCTGCCAGCGCAACGCCGGTTCAATGAAGAACCCGAGATCGCCGAAAAGGTACCCGAATTCATCGCTGACCACCTCGAGTCCGCCTCCCGCATCGGTGATGAAGGTGAGTCCCACCTGCCAGGGACGGGAAAAACGGAGATCGAGCCGCTGCCGGGAACGGTCGCCGGTATAGGCAAGCAGTGCCTCTTCACCCGCATGAAACAGGTTGGTGAAATTGAAACTGATCGATCCGTTGATCCGTGGCGGTTCCCCGTTTCCCGCCTCGAGTGCGGCCGCTCCGTCGAGTCCGAGGCCGGAACGGTCGCTGATCAGGATCGGTACGGTCACCCGTTCGTCGCCGGTTGAATCCCGAACGAGGGTAACCGGCAGTGCGGTAGCCGAGGCAATGTAACCTCGGCTCATGAGGCGTTCGATTGAACTGCCGATCAGACGTTGGTCGAAAAAGCCGCCGGGTTCGATGGCGAGATCATGAAGCAGCAGCTTTCTGCCGGTGGAGAACGATCCGAGGAGCCGCGACAGCGCGAACCGGTATTTCTTTTCCGCTGCGATATAATACACCGCCGTAAGCGAATCGGGAGTATCGGCTGAACGGAAATCAACGGTGACCGATGCGAACGGGTACCCGTTGCCGGTGAAGACTTCCACGAGTTCTTCCGCCCTGCGGGCCACAACGGCAGCGTCATACGGGTAAGTCGGGTTTTGGGGAGGGGGAATCGACAGTGAGTCTGCCGCACTCGACGGAGTACAGGCGATACGTTCCGCTTTCACTATCGTCCGGGTACCGGGAGTCACCGACCAGCATTGGTGCGTCGTATCGGTATGCGGGTGGAAATAACCGAGAGAATCGAGAAACCGGGCGACGGTTGAAAGACTTCTCCGCCGATAAACTCCGGGATCGTTTTCCCGGTTTTGGGAAGACCGTCGTGACGGAGATCGTGAAACACGGCGCATCAGTGCATTACAGTTGAATTTTTTCCGGGAGGGGGTGATGCAGGTACAGGTGGAATCATGTATCGTGATAACCGTGACTTTTTCCGTAGCGCTGTTCGCGAAAACGGAACCAGTCACCAAAAGGATGATGATCAGTAGCGGAAAAATGACACCCTCCTGTTGAACCGGATGACTGCGGTTGTTACTGACTGATCCAGGTAAGGTGGTGAATGGTGGTGTAGCGTACGGGGAGGGTGGAATCAACCACCCTGGCGTTTACGCCGCTCGAGAATCTCCTTGCCCTTGACGGAATATTTCGCGACCGGAACCTCTTCGAGCCGTTCAATCGGAATCGGTTCACCGGTTACTTTGCAGATACCGTAAACACCTTCTTCGATACGCTGCAGCGCTTCGTCGATCTGTTCGAGGTATTTCTGTTGCCGTTCGGCAAGTCCCATCGAGAACTCACGACCGTAGGAGAGCGACGCGACATCACCGAGGTGGTAACTGTACCGGGAAATTTCGCCGGAGGAATCGGAAATGGATTGTTTCAGATTGCTCTGCTGGAGGTCATCCATTTCTTCGAGTACTTTGTTTTTTTCTGCAAGAAGCTTGTCTTTGAAGTATTGCAGCTGTTTCTTTGTAAGTTTCTTATTCATCCTTGCCTCCCACGGAGTACCAGTCGGAAAAAGAGTAAAAATAGATCCGCACGGATGCAAATACAACGATTTCTCTATAATTGTAAATTCTCGTCCCATTTCCCGTCACACTTTATCTATTTTTAAGTGCACTTTTATTGAAAAACCTCTAAAACAGAGCTTTTTCGTTAGTAAAACCTGCGTGTGCAAAGGTCGACGATCAGCTGTTTTATCGCCGTTTTTCAGCTTATCTTTGCAGAGAGAATAAAAGGTCATGACCAGAATACAGGAAATACGGACAGGGCGCATTTCACCGGAAATCGAAGCGGCAGCCCGGCGTGAAGGAATGGATCCGGCGAAATTCGCCGCGAAAGTTGGCGAGGGAACCATCGTTGTCGTCAGAAACCGGCAGCGCAGTATCGATCCGCTGATAATCGGAGAATCGACACGGATAAAAATCAATGCGAATATCGGCACTTCCTCCTCGCTCTCGGATATTGAGGAAGAACTCGAAAAGCTGCAGGTGGCCGTGCGCAACGGAGCCGACGCGATTATGGATCTTTCCACCGCGGGAGACCTGACCGAAATCCGCAGGCGGTTGCTTGCAGAATGTCCGGTCGCTCTCGGGACGGTACCGCTCTACGAGATGGCGCTACGCGCCCGGGATCGGGGAAAATCGGTTCTCGAAATAACCGCGGACGATATGTTCGAGGTGATCGAGAATCACTGCAGGGAAGGGGTCGATTTTCTTACGCTGCACTGCGGTGTCACCCGTCAGACCGTGGCCCGTTTCAAAGAGGTACGGCGTCTGGCCGGGGCAACCAGCAGGGGCGGTACCATAATAATGGAATGGATTCACTGCAACGCTCAGGAAAATCCACTCTATGAACAGTATGACCGGCTGCTTGAACTCTGCAGTGCCTATGATGTGGCGGTGAGCCTCGGCGACGGATTCCGGCCCGGTGCTCTTGCCGATGCGACCGATCGTGTTCAGATCGAAGAGCTCGTGCTGCTTGGCGATCTGGTGAAACGGGCACGAGAGAAAGGGGTCGGGGTATTCGTGGAAGGTCCCGGTCATGTTCCGCTGCACGAAGTTACCACCAATATAAAAATTCAGAAGCCGCTCTGCGGCGGTGCGCCGTTTTATGTGCTCGGACCGCTGGTGACCGATGTCACACCGGGATACGATCATATCAGCGGTGCGATCGGCGGTGCGCTGGCGGGAATGGCCGGTGCCGATTTCCTCTGTTACGTCACCCCCGCCGAGCATCTGCGGCTGCCGTCGGTGGAGGATGTCAAGGAAGGCGTGATCGCTTCGCGGATCGCCGCTCATGCGGCCGATATCGCCCGGGGGTATCCGGGAGCCATGGAATGGGACCGTTCGATCACGCAGGCGAAAATCGATCTTGACTGGGAACGCATGCTTTCACTCTGTATCGATCC
>JAFGHA010000162.1 GCA_016930275.1 Chitinispirillaceae bacterium | reverse complement strand
GTAATACCTTAGCTGATGCTCGCCCTTATTGGGTATGTGTTGAGTAACCGCAGCCAGGAAATCGAATCGTCGCCAGACGCCAGTTCGATGCCCCCAGTTCGATCAGGCGCTCCCTGAGCCGGTCTATATGACGAATATTGCGCCGGTTGACACAGGTGACGACATCGAACGAAATCCCTCTGCTTTTCGCCTTTACAGCAAGGCTGATCGCATTGCAGGCCCGGCTGTAGGCATCCTTTCGTCCCCGGAGCCACTCGTGATCCGCCTCGAGACCGTCTAGGCTGATCGTCAGGTACCGTATACCGGATTGCAGCAGGTGTTCCATCTTCTCAGCAGTAAGGAGATACCCGTTGGTAACCATCCCCCACGAAAACCCGCGAGCATGAATACGGCTTCCGGCCTCCGCCAGGTCCTCACGCATCAATGGTTCTCCCCCGGT
Source organism: Chitinispirillaceae bacterium (assembly GCA_016930275.1). Taxonomy (GTDB): domain Bacteria; phylum Fibrobacterota; class Chitinivibrionia; order Chitinivibrionales; family Chitinispirillaceae; genus JAFGNB01. The sequence goes on along the minus strand of JAFGHA010000162.1, from coordinate 7,533 downwards.
TATCGCCACCACCACTTTCGACGGATTCGTGGATGAAGCGACCCTGTCGAGCACCTTGAGAAAATCGTCAAGCGGCATATCGGGAGTGGTGCTGTCGCGCATGCAGTCACTGCCGCAGTGCAGGCAGGACATATTGCAGCGAAGGGTGCACTCCCAGAACAGGTAACGCAGGTCATGCGCCAGTGCGTCTGCTTTTCGTTTGGCGGTATATAACCGGAGGGCAATCCGCTTTTTAAGCGGAATCGTTTCGGCCCGGATCATTTAACCAGTATCTTCACATGCAGATTGGTTTGTCCGTTTTTCAGTCGGAGGAAATATATTCCCTTTGCAACCGACCGTGTATCCCAGCGCAGCATCCCGTCGGGCCCTGAGGCAAGCGTCGCGGTTTCCTGACCTCGACTGTTGACAATAGAGGCAATCCGGTTCTGCCCGTTCCCTTCCGGCAGACGAATCTGCAGCTCTTTCCCCCGAAACGCGGTCATCGCCGAAGGTTTCGTTGATGCGGCACTCTTTCGTTCAACTGCCGTGGTCGGAATTTTTCTCAGATACAGCGAGTAGATCGAATCGGTTTCGCTTTCAATTGCTACGCATGTCGACGTGTAATACCTCCCCTGCCCGGTGGGTTCATCGACAATATCACTGGTAACGTTAAAAAGTCTGGAACCTGAACCGGTAAGTTCCCGGTCAAACGTACCGTTCTCATCGGTTTCCACGGTATCGAGGGTTGTTATTACCGGAGTGTAGACGCCATAGAGCGGAGTAACGCCGTAATCAGGAACAATCCCGTAATCCGGCAGATAGCAATCGGTAAGCAGCAACCTGATATTACCGAGCACCGTGGAGTCCGCAGCCCGGTAGGCGGTACCTTTGAATACCGTTGATCCGTCAGCAGCATTTTTCGCTGATGCGCTTTTCGGAAGCAGTCCGGTGGCCGCACAGAACAACGCGAACAATAAGGTCATTAATCTGCTGTACGCTGATAAAAGAGACCTGAAGGACCAGCGTGTCGCGCGGATGATGTGCTTTCCCATGATATACCCCTTTGGTTCCGGGTGATGAGGAGTGGCATATAAACGCTTCCCTATAGTAAGTATATCAGTTTCGTGTTGAAAATCAGCGGAATATTTCAGTGGGAGATGACTTTTCGTATTCTGTAGAATACTGTTCCGTCCATTAAGTCACACCGTACCACCCATGCTTCTCCCCACTCTCAGATCCTGTGCCCCTTGGGCAGGATCATATAGCGGGGAATCCGTATATGGGCCGGCTTGGCGATGATGTCCTTTACCGCTGCGGCGATGTCTTCCGGCATCAGTGTATCGGAAATATTGAGCAGAACAGATGGGGGTACTTTCCAGTCGCGGTGTAATCCGGTTTTCACCAGACCCGGTTCCAGACAGGTAATCTGGATATCGGTGTCGGCCAGTTCCATTCGCAACGCTTCGGCGAGCGCCTCGAGGGCGTAATTGCATCCGGCGTAAGCTCCCGCAGTTTCCCGCACCTTGGTGCCGAGAACACTCGACGTGATGAAGATGTGACCTTTCCCCCTCTCTTTGAAGTATTTCAGGAACGTATAGATCAGCCGGTACGAAGTCTCCACCTTCAGGCGCGCCATGTCGCATATCTTTTCGATATCGATATCCCCGATCATTCCCGACGCGAACACGCCGGCATTGACAAAAAGATAATCACACTCACCGAAACATAAGCATGCATCGTCAAGCAGCAGTGATGGTGTCGCGGGATCAGTGAGATCGTGATCGTTGCTGACCAGCCTGTCTGAAGGCGGAAACACCCCGGTAATCGTTCTGCCGTTTACTACCACACGACATTGTTCAGCAAGCAGCATCGTCGCAATACCTTTCCCGATGCCGCTGCTTGCTCCGGTAACCACTGCTGTTCTGTTTTTCATAATTCTTTCTCCGAACTGAATGTCCATTATTACCAGGGAATACAGGTTGTACCCGGTACACCTGCAGATGTTCAACGGAAAAAATATAGTATCTACGATGATACTACGGAGAAATGTCGGGTTGCCAGGTCAACAACAGGTACGGTTGCGGCAAATTCACACCTCATCCGCCGGCGAAGAGTTCCTGAACACCCATCAGTATGCTTCCTATTATAATGATTTTTTATAACGTTAATTAGTAGTATTGCTTTTTTAATTATTGCTAATTATCTATATTTCAATATGTTATTTATTTAGTTGGCTATTTGTAGTGCTTCCTATATTAGGAAGCAATTTTTATTTTAATATCTTGTTCCACTGCGCACATAAGGATATATTAGTATTAAGTATACTACTACCTTGGCTACTCCGCTTAACCTCACCAAAGGAGGCTCATCTGTGAAAACCGTCTCAGCCGCATTGACCACACTGGTAACCCTTGCCATTGTAAACTGTTCTCAAAATCCGACCGGTAATTCCGACTCCCCGGACAACACGCAACTGACAACTCCTTTCGCCGTGGCGAAGTCGGCATCCGTCAGTCGGGAAGCCGCTACCGCTTCCGAAACCACGCTCTCCGAACAGGTGGAAAGCAACAACGCGTTCGCGGTCGCACTTTACAAGGAGCTGCTTACCGAAAACGACAACCTGTTTTTTTCTCCTTACAGCATTACCTCGGCACTTGCCATGACCGCCGCCGGAGCGATTGGCGAAACCAGGCAGCAGATACTGGATGCGCTGCAGGTGACGCTTGAGGAAACCGAATTCGATGCGGCAATCAACAGCTTTGATCAATCGATAACCTCGTATACCGACGCAACCGAGGGCGTCACGCTCAACATCGTCAACAGCAGCTGGATTCAGGCGAACTGGGATTTCAGAGTGAGTTATCTCGACCATCTTTCACGCTACTATGGAGCAGGAGTCAATCTTCTGAATTTTATGGAAGATCCGGAAAACTGCCGCACTATCATCAACACCTGGATTGCGCAGCAGACTAACGACAAGATCCGAAATCTTCTTCCCGAAGGGTCGATTTATCCGGAAACGGTTCTCGTTCTTACCAATGCCATCTATTTTCTCGGCAACTGGCTCTACAGTTTTGATCCCGAGCTGACACAGGATAAAACCTTTACGCGCACCGACCGGAGCGACATACAGGTTCCGGTGATGTCACTTAACGAACCGGACGAAAAGGTCGGAATGTACTATTCCCGTGTCGGTAACGTACGGGCGCTCGATTTTCCCTACAAGGGTGATCGTCTGGCCATGACGGTACTGCTCCCCGACGAGGATACCTATTCCTCGTTTGAAAGCGCCCTGAGTACCGATATTGTCAACGGACTCATCACCGCACTCGATTCCGTCGAGCTTCAGGTTTCGCTGCCGAAATTCGAATTCACCTACGGCACCGTGTCACTCAAAAAGGCGATGAAATCCCTCGGCATGGTCGACGCGTTCGACGGTTCACTCGCCGACTTTTCGGGTATTGACGGACAACGACTTCTCTACGTTGACGACATTCATCACAAAGCGTTCATTTCGGTTGACGAAGAAGGAACCGAAGCGGCTGCGGCAACTGCCGTCACCATGACCTGGGAATCAGTCGATCCAGACGAGGTTGTTTTCAACGTCAATCGTCCGTTCATGTATCTGATCCGGGACAGGGAAACCGGTATGATTCTTTTCATGGGAAGAGTGGTTGACCCGTCGGTAACGGAATAGCGATTGTCCCTGAGGCAGAATTTGAACTCAGGATAGTTGCTGGAATGTTAACACTCTGCAGTCAGCACAAAAGGAGGCAGGTATGAAATGGTTGGTAACCCTGGTTATGTTCACGGTCGTTTTCATCTATTCCGGGTGTAACCTGAACCCTCTTGGCTCTGAAACCGGAAATGTTTCCGACGATCCGCAGCACCCGCCGTTTGCCGTCGCGAAATCGTCCTCGGTTACCCGTGAAACCGCCGAAGTCTCCTCTTCCCTGCTTTTAGAACAGGCGGTCAGCAACAACACCTTTGCCGTTGCGTTATACCAGCAACTTATTGCCGAAGATGAGAACCTGTTCTTCTCGCCCTACAGTATAACCGCGGCTCTCGGCATGTCCGCCGCCGGAGGTGCCGGTGACACGAAACAGCAGATACGCGATGCCCTGCAGGTGACACTTGAAGGTGATGATTTCGACCGTGCACTCAACGGCACCGACCATGATCTCATGGAGTACGCCGACGCCACCGACGGCGTGACGCTCCGCGTTGTCAACAGTACCTGGGTACAGTCGGGCTGGGAGTTCAAAATCAGCTACCTCGATCACCTTTCCCGATTTTACGGAGCAGGTGTCAACCTGATGAATTTCGCCGGCGAGCCCGAAGCGTGCCGTACCATCATCAACACCTGGGTCGCCGACCAGACAAACCGGAAAATAGAAAACCTGCTTACCGAAGGTACCATCACTCCCGCAACGGTTCTCGTCCTCACCAATGCCATCTATTTTCTGGGTGACTGGCTTTACAGTTTCAACCCTGACTACACCTCTGACCTGAACTTTACCACGGCCGGGGGAAGTACCGTCAGTACTCCCGTCATGCGGTACGACGAACCGGGCAAAAAGGTCACCATGCGCTATGCACGTGCCGGAAACACCCGGGCGCTCGATTTCCCTTATAAAGGAGACCGTCTGGCCATGACGGTGTTTCTCCCCGACTCCGGCGCGTTCGCTACCTTTGAAAACGATCTGAGCATCGATGTCATCGATGAACTCATCACCGCACTCGATTCCACCGAACTGCAGGTTTCGCTTCCCAGATTCGAATTCACCTACGGCACCGAATCGTTAAAGGAAGGACTAATCGCACTCGGTATGACTGACCCCTTCATTGGCGGTGTGGCTGATTTTTCGGGGATTGACGGTTCCGTCAATCTGTATATTGCCGATGTGCTGCATAAGGCGTTTATCGCCGTTGATGAGGAGGGAACCGAAGCGGCGGCTGCTACTGCAGTGGTGTTTGAGCGCAGCTCGCAGGATCCTGATGATCCGATTTTCAATGTTGACCGACCGTTTATTTATGTAATCCGTGACAAAGAAACCGGCACTATTTTATTTATGGGAAGAATAGTTGACCCGACAGTAACAGAATAACCGCGTCATAAAAAAAAGAGAGAAACAATGATTTCACGGTCATTATCTGCTGCTTTCACATCGGCGGCAGGAGTACTATTCTGCAGCACTATTATAAGCATCGCACCGCTTATCCATGCCGACCCTTCGTTGGCATGCAGTTCGACAGTCAATCAGGACCTCCTGTGCGTCAGTATTACCGGTTCCGAACTGCCGGAACTGCTCAGTATCACCGTTAACTGTACGTACGATCCCGAACGGGTGGTACTCATGGATGCGATCATCTCCTCCCCCCTTCCTTCCACCGCATTCAGTGCACTTATTGACACCGCCGCAACATCACTTGCCGTATCGGTGAATGCGACCGGTACACTGCAGATAACCGACGGCAGCACCATTGTGGCTCTTAAAATTCCGCTTGCCGCAAGCGAAGAAGGAGATAATGCATTTACGCTTTCATCGGCAGCCTTTACCGATGTATCCGGAGAAACCCATGCGGTTCCCGTTGGGTCGACCGCGGTCGCGGCGCCTCCATTATATCGGGCCGGTACCACCCCAGCGAAGCAGACCCGAAACGCCTTCTCCGGTGTCCTGCTTCTCAACGGTAAACGGGGCAACCGTACGTCGGCTCGATCAGCGCCGGGATATATTATCCGCTCTGCACCGGACGGAACCATGCTCCGGGGAAATGTTGTTATAAAGTAACAGTTCGGGAGGAACGTCGAGGCGCGGTATGGACAGCATTTTCACCTATTCAAGCTACCGGGAATATATCAGAGACGCAATAGAAGAAAAACGTCGCAAAAACACCCGTTATTCCTTTCGCAGCGCCGCAAACCGCATCGGTACAAGTTCAGGTACACTCTCCCGTATTCTCAACGGTACACGACATCTCGGTCCTTCCCTGCTTCCGAAAATGATTTCCTTTCTCGGACTCAAACGGCGGGAAGCCGAATACTTCTCTCTTCTGGTACATTTCGAATTACTCAACGACGAATCAAAAAAACGGCAGTGCTACCGCGATATCCTCAGGATGCGCACCGGATGCAACACTACCGTACCGGAAGAGAACCATCAGTTTTTTGAGCAGTGGTACCATGTTGCACTTTTCGAACTGCTCCGTATTGTCAAAGACTCGTCCGACACCACGGCTCTCGGTTCAATGCTCATGCCGCCGATAACCGGTCCCAAAGCTCGCAAGGCCGTTGAACTGCTTAAAAAGATAGGATATATACGACAGGAAGAGGACGCTTCCGCCTGTACCACCGAACCGTTTCTCACAACGGGTGACACCTGGGAAAGTGTCGCCATCCACTCATTTCAGGTGACCATGTCGCAACTGGCGGCCAAAGCACTGGATACCGTTCCGAAAGAGGAACGGGATTTCTCGACGCTCACCATGGCGCTTTCGCAGGAGGCTTTCGAAAAAGTACGCGACGTCGTGAAAAACGCCCGTGCTGAAATCGCCGCCATTGAACGTGAGAGCAGTGATCCCGAGCGGGTCTATCAGATCAACATGCAGTGTTTTCCGTTGACGCAGGACATTGCGAAAAAGGACGAACGGCATGATTCCCCGTAGCTGCTTCCGAATATTCTGCCTGGTAAGCCTCATGGGAGTACTGTACTGCACCTGTACCCCTTCGGTTTCCGGGGTCGAAACCACCAACGGTTTCACGGTCGTTGCCGCAGCCGGTTCCATCGAAGGTACGGCACCACCGTATGCGCAGGTATTCCTGTTCGATACCGCGTATGTTCCCTATCTTGATCAGGGTACGGGGCTTGGTACCTCGGTTGATTCCGACGGCAGATTCGCATTTGCCGTTGCGCCCGGCGTTTACAATATACTGGTAATCGAACAGGATGGTTCCGAAGCCGGGATACTGCAGAAAACGGTTTCTTCCGAACGATCCGGCAATGATACACCAGTAAAGAGCAATCTCGCCAGAACCGGAACAATCCGAGGTGCAATTGCCGTCACATCCGGAGAAACCATTCTGGTCTACCTTGCCGGTACAAGCTACTACCGGGTTCTTTCCGGTTTTTCTTCGTTTTCCTTTTCTTCCCTTCCTCCGGGAACGGGATGGCTTCGGTTTGCGGTTCTGACTTCGCGGGAAAACGTGGATACCTATTCAGCGGAGATTGTTCAGGACCTGCCTGTCGAGATTCGACCGGATCAGGTTACCGAAACCGGTACCGTTGTCCTTGACTGACACGATCATTTGTTATAAGCTGCATTTGCCGGGAGGTGGTTCTCATTAAAAACGCCGCCTGTGTTTCCCATAATTGCAGGAAAAAACACAAACGGCGATAAACTATACCAGGTCTACGAAACTAAAAGCCTACCGGACTCCGAGTTTCAATCTCATTGTAATCGGGTTAAACTGATAGACATTTCCTTTTTTCCGGTTACTGCGGGAGTTTCCGGAATATCGACTGACATCTGAACTGCTCTTTGCACGAAAACCCC
>JAFGHA010000161.1 GCA_016930275.1 Chitinispirillaceae bacterium | reverse complement strand
CGATGCTGATGCAATCGGCACCCGCAGGGCGCGAAACAGGAGGTTTCGCGTCAACCTCTGGAATGAGGCAGCGGCGCGCAGCGCCAATCCCTGCGGAGTAACGTAGTCCACAATTCTCTTTTTATTCCCCACAGGTACGCAGCGCGGGGGGGGGGTTCTTATTTCGGAGAGGCTTTCTGAGCACGGACCGTCAACCTCTGAAGGGGATGAGACCGCGGGCGCATAGCTGGAAGCGTAGCGCCACCACAAAATAGCCGTGAAACGAATTCCCGCGGTGAAATGTAATCACCAGTGCCCAACTGTATACTCCGACCTTCACAACCACAGATCCTTGTCGTTGACGGCACCGGTTATACCATTATACTCACGACTGAGTCTCCCGTCATCGTACAGAGGCGGGTATAATCAGGTTTATTCACATCTGTTTGTCTGGTTTATTCATTTTGAATAGTCCGACTGAAAGAATTAAAAAATGAATTGTTTGGTTCGAGCGTGGTTAAGTTCATAACAATTTGAAATAAAATGATATACAGCAACACCTCTGTGTGGAATATCATTTGCTATAACGAGAATGGTTGGTCTGACTTTTTCGGAAAGGAGTTGGCATGGATCATTCAAAGGTGAAATTTTCCTCCTTAAAAAAACTTCCTGGTATCAACGTTTTAATGGATTGTGTATCATCTTTTTCCGTTGTAGAAGGGGATGCTGTCGCCAAAGACGGTTTTGGTTTATTTAAAGAAAATTTGTTTCGTACTCTCCTGGTTTTGGAACGGAAGCGATCCGAACGGAACAACAAACCCTTTATGTTCATTCGTATCGACTATTATCACTGTCCTGAATTTTTTAAAGAACCATTTTTTCTTAAAGAGTTAATTTGGGATTTATCTTCGGTTACAAGAGAAAATGATGTAAAGGGGTGGTTCAAAAGAGGTCGTGTGATCGGAATTATTATTTCAGATATTGATATATCGGTTTCTGAACTGATATATAAAAAAATTGAGACAACAATAAAAGAGAGAGTTCCCAAAGCGGTATTTGATAGAATCAGTATCAGAAAGGACATTTTTCCCGACAAAATTGTAACCGATAATCTGAAGGCAATACATTTGAATTCCATAATTTATTCAGACTGTATGAGCGTTGCCGGCAGAAGTGTTACACGGGTACTCAAGAGGAGTATCGACATTGTAGGCAGTATACTTGGTATAGTTCTTTTTCTGCCGGTTTTCCTGATAATACCACTTATAATTAAATTAACTTCTGAAGGACCGGTTTTTTTCAAACAGAGACGTGTCGGTCGGTTCGGGAAGACATTTGTGTGCCTGAAATTCAGGACAATGAAGAAAAGTAATGACGATACTATTCATCGTGAATTCGTGAAAAAATTCATCAATAGTTCTGAAGCTGCGAATAGCCAAAGCCCGGAGGCGATATTCAAGATTGAAGAAGACCCGCGTGTTACTAGAGTCGGAAGGTTTTTGCGGAAAACAAGTCTAGATGAGATCCCGCAATTTTTCAACGTGCTTGCAGGTCAAATGTCAATAGTTGGACCTCGTCCGGCAATTCCCTATGAAGTACATGAGTACAGCGTTTGGCATTATCGCCGTGTCTTTGAAACAAAGCCGGGCTTGACCGGAATATGGCAGCTTAACGGACGAAGTAGGACTGATTTCAACAATATGGTAAGGATGGATATTCAATACATCAATTCCTGGTCAGTGTTTAAGGATCTGAAGTTAATTATTGCGACTCCGCTGGCGATGGTGGGGGGAAGAGGGGCGTATTAATTCTCAGAAGGAAACGGATCCGGATAGATCCTATAAATTTGATCTTGTACTATAGATCAAATTATTTATATTCATTATACTATATACTATTGCCGGTTGGCAGGAATTACGCACAGGTATTGCAGTTATCCAACGTGATGAATAATGGTCAATTTCGAATTTCTTTCAAGGAGCTGATTCATCGACGATTTTTTATAAGGTAATTGATAATAGAAATACCGGTATGATTAGAATAATCGGCCTCTCAGTTCTTTTTCTGTTATTAGCTGATTGCGACAGTAAGAATGCGCAAAATTGCCCGGTTGCCAAATCGGGAGTACTGGATTTACGTTCATGGAAATTCAGTCAGGATTCCAATGTGAAATTAGTCGGGGAATGGAGCGTATTCAGGGATCGGTTGCTTACTCCCCAAGATCTGAAATCTTTGAACCCGCAAGGCGAAGATGGTTTTGCAGACATTCAAAAGGATTGGAGCGAGCAGTTCGTTGGTGATGAATGTCTGAAAGAATTGGGATGCGTTACGTATCGCCTCCTTGTTTTGCTTCCACATGATAAAATTCCCCTGTCCTGTAAAACCGGATTGATAATGTCTTCATTCCGGTTATGGGCCAATGATCAACTGATCACTGAAGCCGGTCAACCGGGATGTACGGCGAAAACTACAAAGGCAGTGAGCAGGCCGCAGATAGCATCATTCATCTCAGATGGTGATTCATTGCTGCTTCTTCTCCAGATTGCAAATTTCAATTTTGATAAAGGCGGTGTAACCGGTTTTGATAAATTCGGAGTTATCGAACTCGGGTTATCAGACCAAATGTACAAGCAGCATGAACAGAATTTATTCTATGATTTTCTGCTTAGTGGTGCGTTTATAGTAATGGCGATATACCATTTTGCGTTGTTTTTATTCGGAAAAAGAGAAAAGTCTCTTATTTATCTCGGGATTATCTGCCTGTTGATTCTCGTGCATCTATCACGCCAGAATGTCCTTTTTCAGATATTTCCTTCAATCCCCTGGGAACTATGCAGCAGGGTGATCAACATTCCTGTTTTTTCACTTTGCTGGGTATTCATGCTGTTTTTTCATTCGATTTACCCGAAGGATACCGTCAGAAAAATCGGGATTGTATTCACGATCGGCTCTACCGTTTATATAATTCTCGGTGTGGCCGTTTCCCAACGGATCTCATTTGCCGTTTATAAAAGTTTCATCCCCTTCATGCTGCTCCTGGTGCTGTATCTGTGTACAATAATGGCTCGTGCGGCTTTTCATAATAGAAGTAGCGCAAAATATCTGATCGTAGCATCCTTTTTCACGGTGCTTGCTGCGCTTAATGATGTTCTAAATGGATTAGGAATATTGAATACTTACTATATCTTCACCCTGAGCGGGTTCGTATTTATCCTGATGTGCGAATTTGGGATATATGAACAATTCATTCTGGCGGAAAAAATTGCGAAAAACCAACGGGAAAAACTGGTTGAGACGGAGAAACTGGCATCACTCGGTACCTTGATTGCAGGTGTCGCGCACGAAATCAACAACCCGAATAATTCGATACTTCTGAGTACTCAAAGCCATGCTGATGTATGGAAACATGTGACATCGATTCTGGATGATTATGCTGAGGAAAACGGAGCGATACGAATCGGTGGTTATCAATGGGAGCAACTGCGCACGGAAATGCCCGAATCGATCGAACGTATTATCAGAAATTCCCGTCGAATCGAACGTATCGTTGCAGATCTTAAAACGTATGCCCGCAAAGAGCATCCTCATATGAATGAGCTTGTTAATATCAACATGATTGTGCGTGGCAGTATTACCCTTCTCGAAAATAAATTGAAAAACAGTACCGATGCCTTCTCGGTGGATTATGAGGAAAACATTCCGCTGTTTAAAGGTAATTTTCAGAAACTGGAACAGGTCATTATCAACCTTGTTATCAACGCCTGTGAATCATTGCCGGACAGAAGTCGCGCTGTACGTATAAGTACGGCCTATGATGACAATGTTAAAAGTATTACCGTAACGGTTTCTGATGAAGGGGTTGGAATCGAACCCAAAATAGTAAGGCATATTTTCGATCCGTTTTTCACGACGAAACATAACAGTGGAGGCACCGGATTGGGCTTGTCAATAGCACAAAGCATCATCATCGCTCATAACGGAGAACTGAAGATCACTTCGGAACCCGGTGTCGGCACCCGTGTAGTAATTACTATTCCACTAATGGAGGTAGCGGTAAATGGAAATGCAAATTGATTTTCCGGAAAATCCTATACTCATTGTAGATGACGAAGAGGATGTTCTCGCATCATACAAAATGACGCTGCAATGCAACGGGATTACCAATATTGTTTTATGTTCCGATCCTCGTCAGGTGAATACGCTTATGACCAGGCACGAACCCTCTTTAGTGATTCTCGATCTGTTCATGCCTTTTATCAAAGGCGAACAAATCCTGGACGAAATAAATCGGGATTATCCCGGTACACTGGTTATTGTAATCACGGGCTCGGTAAATGTCGATACCGCGGTAACCTGTATGAAAACAGGCGCATTTGATTATATGGTCAAACCGGTGGAGAAGAGTCGGCTTTTATACGGTGTCCGTAATGCGATCGAATCCTCATTAATGCATAACCAGGTTTCCATTCTTGAACAGAATATGATGCGATGCCTGGAAGTGCAGAATCCGGAGCATTTCAAGTCACTCATTACGGTTTCCGAAAGAATGGAAGCTATCTTCCGGTATATCGAGTCTGTTGCACCGAGTCCGATGCCGGTACTGATTTTGGGAGAAAGCGGTACCGGAAAAGAGCTGATAGCAAGGGCAATTCATGACGCGAGCGGGCGAAAAGGAAACTACGTTACGGTTAATGCCGCAGGAATCGGAGGCTCGCTTTCAATTGATACCCTTTTCGGGCATAAAAAAGGGGCATTTACCGGTGCGGATACGAAACGGGCCGGTCTAATTGAACAGGCGGCAGGAGGAACGCTGTTTCTTGATGAAATCGGAGATATCGATACTCATACACAATTGAGCTTGTTAAGGTTGCTTCAACAGAAAGAATATTATCCGCTCGGAAGTGATATCCCGAAAACCAGTGATGCCAGAATCATTGCGGCAACTAATGTCGATCTGACGGAAAAAATGGATAGCGGAGAGTTCCGGAAGGATTTTTACTATCGTATAGCAACTCATAGCATTGAAGTGCCACCGCTCAGGGACCGGCCGGAGGATATCCCGGTTCTCACCGGATACTTTATTGGTCATGCTCAATCCGTTTTAAATAAAAACGTTATTTCTATTCCCAAGGAGCTTTTCACGTTACTTGGCGCCTATCACTTTCCCGGGAATGTTCGCGAACTGCAATCGCTGATTTTCGATGTGGTCAGTCAGCATAATTCCGATACGCTTGATGTGGATGTTTTCAGGGAATACATCAGGAATAATTGCGGACAAATACCGATTTCTGTTATTGACGACTCAAAAGATGATTTTATTATATCCATCGAGAAGAGGTTTCCGACAATGCAGGAAATAGAGGAAATCTGCATTAAAAGAGCTCTTGAAATCACCAACGGGAATCAGAGTTCGGCGGCGATGTTACTGGGGATTTCCCAACCGACGCTAAGCAGACGGATGAAAAAGTATTCAGATAAAACAAGCCTTGTTTTTGCGTGATTGTTTCTGCGGTTGTCTCATACGATTGAGCCCGGCAGTGGTTCCGGGAGGGGATGTTATCCGGAGGATAAAAAAGCTTTTAAAGCCGGTTTCAGAAGTACACCGGTAAATTAGCTTTACTGAAGAATACTATCTTCGAACTGCTGTTGGAAGTATGTTACAGCCTGCAACTGCCTGAGCAAAAATTCCAGTTGGTATTCAGTTGCAATAGCTGTTAATCCGGTGTTTGCCGATCATCACTTTCACTATTAACACTGTGGAGGTAAGTATGAATGAATCAGACCAAAAACGAAATAATGAAATGAAAAGCAGTCTGCTTAAGGATATGGCATCGGAGAAAAAAAATGATAAAAAATCATATGTGAAGCTGATTTCAGATCGTTTTCATAGTGAGAACCTGGCACCATGTATACTGGTAACGGTGATTTTTGCGATCTTCGTTTATCAATTTTATTTCAATTATTTTAACGGTATTAGAGTAATTGAACACTCCGATTCGATATGTATTCGATTATCCATATATTTTATGCTGACATTATTGTGTTCGTTGTTCGCTTTTTTGTTTAAAGATCATCTATACACCGACGATGTAAAAAACGAAAACCTGAAGTTCGCCTATGTGTCTTTATTGATCGGAACCGTATTTTTCTGCGCCAGTGAATTCTCGGGATTTCTCCTCCATGAAAAATGTCTGGCGGACTGTTTTTTTTCCATTGGGAATGTTTATTTCTATTGCATGCATATCGCATTTCTTTTTCGTCATAAAAAGAAAGCAGTATCAGGGAAATATTATTCCATTGCCTTGATTGTTTGTTCGATCGTAACGGTTATATATCTTGTCCTGTATTTTAATTATTTCCATCATGAAGAAAATCAATTTTGGGTTCAGAGACTTCTCATTATAAGTTGCGTCATATATGCAATAATAATACTTTCTTCACTGATTGTTGCCTATAAAACATGGAAGCTTTGTGGAGAGGGTAAACTACTTAATACATTTCTGATAATAACGGGATACACAAGTTTTGCTGTTTGTGAAATAATCGTTGCATCAGGAATTATGTCTGACGACTCGATGTCAGCATTTATATCATCAGCCGTATCCTCCCTCTTTTATACTCCGGCATTTCTACTGCTTGCCATGAGCGGATTGAAAATTTGGGAACGTAAGAAGCTGAAAATATTTATTATTGTCATTCTAAGTCTGATTGCTGTGGCGGATATTGTCTTTATCCGTTTATTGAATAGCAAATTTGAAGAAATGGATGCTGTCGGCTGGATCAACTGGATTCCTGTAATTCTTCTTTTTCCGCTGTCGTTTCCTATTGTTTACATAATAATAAATAGAATCAAACGCACATAACTAATTTCTGCACTTCACTGTTTTCTTCAGTCGATATTCTTTTTGATTTGAGCGATGCTGTTAAACCGCTCTGGTTTATCATTCTTGTTATTTTTATAGGTTTGGTTTCTATGTCTGTTCTTCAGGGACACGATCTAATAATCTCTCTTAATCTCTCTCAGTGATGAGAAGACTGACTGGAAAAAATGGATTTTTCTCTTTTCCACAATGTTTTTAGCACTAACAATCTGGTTTACATCATCATTTACGTTATTTATAACATCTTTGGCCTCTCTTGAAGAAGAATCGAGAGTATCCCGGTTCAAAAAAATCATGCCTCATTGTTTTTCAGTCGGAACACTGCTGGTAATATTGAAAGCAATAGGGATACAAAGACAGAATATAAGCTGGCTTGCGAAATTGCTTTTTTTTATTATTAGTCCGGTAGTAAAGTATGTCGCTTAGTCATATTTAATTGCCGGAGTAATAGCCACCTTTCTGAAAATAATCGTCAGTTGAAAAAATGAAGAAAGCCATGAAACTTCCATTGCTCCATCCTGCTTGTAATCAGGCACCGTTACACCTATATTTACCTTTTCTGAATACCTCTTTCGAGGGTAAAAACCGGAGTAACCCATGTCATTACACACCATCGAACTCGATTTTCCCGAAGCGATCATAGAGTATCCACTTGCTGAAAGTGATGGGGCTCAGCTTTTCTGGAAACTGGTTTACGACCTCATTCCGCTCTGCGATATTCTCACTGAAAAGGGGGTTGCAATCGCCGCAACGTTCGACAAGCAGGTATCCTGCAGGGCCGGTTGCGGGGTGTGCTGTCAGCAGATGGTTCCGCTTTCTCCTCCGGAAGCTGCTTTGATTGCCGATGTCGTTTCCCGCCTTCCGGAAAAGAGAAGAATGGAAGTTCTGAACACGTTTTCCGATGCGGTCAGTCGTCTTTCTGAGGCAGGATTGCTTGAGCCGCTGCTTGCACTATACCGCGAGGGGGCGGATGCGGAAACCGTTCGGGAACTCAACCGACGCTATTTTGCATTGTCCATATATTGTCCGTTTCTGGTAGATGGATCCTGCAGCATTTACCCCTGGCGTCCTTCGCGGTGCAGAGAATATTCGGTGCTCTCGCCGAGTGATCTGTGTTCCAATCCTTTTAATCCGGGAATACGGCAGCTTCCCCTTACAGTAAAAATGTGTGAATCATTCTCGATAGAATGGTCTACTCTGATGAACAGACCTCCCGAGATAATCCCCCTTGTTTATGCCCTTGAATGGGTGGAAACCAATCTTTCCACCGTATCTCTGGAAATTCCTGAAAAGGATGTGGAAAAGGTGAAACGGCGGATACTGGAACGAGTCTGCGCCCGGGCCAATGAGATTGCCCGGGAACGTATGAAAACCCCGTGATCTTTATGATCAGAAACACATCGCCAGTTCCGGGCGGAATGATTTGAACTGTATCGCCGGTTGGTTCCACAAATAATCAGGGGAGAGCATCTCAACGCTAAATGATCCGCTCTGTTCGGGTATTCGGCTGAAGGGTACCGCTGTTGCGGTGGCTGGAAATGAGACCGGGTCCAGGAAGTCCGTCTGCGGGTAATTGTGTTTAATACCGTAAAATCCTCCATGGTGAAAGGATGTATATGCGCAGCAGAGTAATGTTTTGTAGTGTACTGGTTGCACTTATGTGGGGATCAATCATCAGGGCAGAGAATATTCAGGTCGGTTCACAAACCCGCCAGATGACGGTTATTGCTCCCTCAGGACTCTCGAACCCGATGCTTATCATTCAGCTGCACGGCATGAATCAGGATGCCGCGTATCAGAAGAACGCCTCCAAGTGGGAGCCGATTGCCGAACGTGAAAAAATCATTGTCGTTTTTCCGGAAGGGATCAATAAAAGCTGGGATATCTCGGGAAATAGAGATCTTGATTTCATCAAGGCGATTATCGACACCATGGACAGCCGCCACAAAATTGACCGTAAACGGATTTATGTGTCGGGTTTCTCCATGGGCGGCATGATGAGTTACCATGTTGCCAATAAAATGTCCGACAAAATTGCCGCGGTCGGTCCGGTTTCCGGTTATCCGATGGGTGGTGCTACTGCCACAAGTACCCGACCGATACCGATCATGCATATCCACGGTACCACCGACGATGTTGTCGGGTTCAGCGGTGTGGCCGGAACGCTTTCAGCCTGGCGCAATCATCTTGGCTGCCCTTCAAATTCAGAAACCATCAAACCCTACCCGTCAGGTAAATCGGGATCGGCTGCGACAAAACAGACATGGGGTCCGTGTGACGAAAACAGTGAGGTGGTACTGATCAGCATCGAAGGCAAGGGTCACTGGTATTCAATGGACGAGGTCAGCGTCAATTCCAGTGAAGAACTCCTGGCGTTTTTCAAGGCGCATCCGCTTAAAGATGTGACTGCAATGCGACAGGAAGTAGCGAAGGCCGAAAACCGTTTGCCGGCAACTCTGACCATGGGCAGTTCGGCACTACAGATTGCATTCACTGTTTCCGGAAACCGTCAGTTGTCGGCACAGCTTTTTACTATGAAGGGTTCACTGGTCTTCTCTGCAGCAGCACTCAAGCGATCGGGTGATGCCTACTCCGGCAGTCTTAGAACCGCAGAGCTTCCAGCCGGCTGCTATCTCTTGAAAATCAGTGACGGGCACTCCGTGCTCCACCAGTCTGAATTGCTGCTGACAAAATAAGCGATTCAAGGTAATCGTTTTTTCTACAACAGATCCAAACCACTGCAGCCTAAAATCCTTCCCGGTTGCAGTGGTATATTTTTAGTCTCGTAGTCTTTAAAAAAATTAACATTCCGAAAGCAAGCATTTATGGACAGCAATTCCACAGCTGAAGCATCACCATTGTCTGCTCCTTTGCCGATTTCTATCTGCAGAACCAAAACTGACGAACATCGGGAACTCACTGAGGTGGCATTTGCCGGGAAACCGACGATGTTCAGGCGTCTGAAACGGTGATGCTGTTTTTTTGGGGGGTAATGGCAGTTCGATGAACGTCATAGAGCTAACCGGTCACAATTTATTTATTATAGTTTTAATGGTAACAGTTTTTGTTTCCGTTCGACGAAAGGTAAAAATGTTAAAAGGTATCGTATGTTTAATCGCTTTAACTGTGTTGTCAGCCGTTTCTTCCGGATACGGACAGCAGATTGGTATCAGAGGACGGGTGGTCGATGAAAACCATCAACCCATTCAGGGTGCTCAGGTGAAGCTGGTCAATGCCGATGAGTCACAAAACACCGATTGGGATGGACGATTTTTTATTGATATGACTCATACTTCCGTTATTACCGACAATCCGGTTTCCAGTATACTGTCTTTTCGGAACGGCACTCTTTTCTTTGCTATCGCCGAACGTCTGCAGACGGTACGACTCGAAGTATTTGACCACAAAGGTAAAAGAGTCAGCAGTGCGGTGCAAAAGACTATGGGAACGGGAACTCATTCCATTAAACTGTTTCAGGATGATGCAACCGTTGCCTTGTATATCGTCAAATTGCAGATCGGGAACAGAACCGGGATGTTTAATGTTTTAAACCTGAAAAACCGGGTACTTTCCCTGTCGGGAAAGGGACTGCAGTTTGAGTCTTCACTATTGAAACGATATGCAGACGTGAAGGAAGTTATCGATACACTTGAAGTGAAAAAAGACGGGTACGATATCCGAAAGATGGCAATCAATTCGTATTCGACCGATGTTCCGGATATCGTTCTTGAAGATAACGGGTCGAATGACGAAGGACTTCCCCCCGTCACCAACGGGAAGCAGGCCCGCACCACCCGCTACTGGGACTGCTGCAAACCTCACTGCGGATGGCATTCAAATATGAGAATGTGTGATATCAGCAATAACGACCTGTGGGATCAGGGTGCCGGAAGCGGGTGTGACGGCGGTTCCTCGTTTCAATGCTGGGATTACAGTCCGATAGAAATCAACAGCAAGGTTTCCTACGGCTGGGCCGCGTTCAATAATTCCGGCACCAATTGCGGGGACTGTTTCCAGCTTGACTTTCAGGGATCTCTGCAGGGAAAACAGATGATCGTTCAGGTTATCAACATCGGTGACGGCGGCAACGACGCGTTCGACCTCCTGATTCCGGGCGGTGGTGTCGGCGCGCTCAACGGCTGTTCCCGCCAGTGGAACAACGCTCCGTTGGGAGAACGATACGGCGGTTTTCACAGTACCTGCGGGAATAATGCGGACTGTATCCGCGGCATGTGCCAGGCTGCCTTCGGCGATAAGGCAGACCTTATGCGCGGGTGTGAATGGTACCTTACCTGGTTTCAGATGACCAGCAACCCGAATGTCGTTTATATGAAAGTATCCTGTCCGCAGAAGATAAAGGATATTTCAAGAATCGGCAATTAGAGGCTGCTTATAAGGAAGCTTTAAAACAGAGAGCATCGTTTGTTGCTTTTCAAGCGCGTCTATTGAAGAGTATTGCACGCAAACCTCCTTTTATCTTCCGGTGATGCCGCACTTTGATGGCATTAATGATTTCAGCGTATGTTCTAGGAGCAATGCTGGGAGCTGTTGGTTTTATGCTCTCATCTTTGAAGAACCTGATGCGACCGAATGAAACAAACAACCCGCTGGCAGGGGAAGAAAAAGAGAAGAATGTGTTCTTTAAAAAAATTGCCGATTGCATATGGGGTCCGAAGGAACTCGCGGATGGAACTTCCGTTTCAGAAGCGTATGATAAGATTCAGTGTTATCTACCACGTGCTGCGGGGCGACTTGCCAAATTGCGGTCGGAAAGCCATTTAAGCAGAGTGCTTTTTGTCGGCAGTGTCATTCTGTCATTTGTCGCACTTGCCGCTGCTGATAAGCTGGTTAATAAGCCATTCACATTCATGTTGCTTGGTGCAATCTGTATTTCATCGATCTGCTTCTGGCATCATATCAAATCGAGAACCGGGCATCTATTGAAAAACAACTGGGAAATTTGCAAAGAAATTATAGAGCATCATCCGGGAATGCCGGAACAGAAATAATATGCCGGAATATCTGCTCATGCCGCTGGGAGAGTTTCACTACCGTTCCTTACTCTGTATCGCCATATTTGCCGGCCTCCCGGACAACCGTTCCAACCGGTGACCAAGATAGATAATCTGCAATCTGAAGAATTTACCGATACTCTTGCCGTTTTCAATGAGCATGCGGACAAGGAACCGTTCCGTACATACCAGTCTCCGGCTGAGCAGTACTAGTAGAACGGTAAAAAGTCTGATCGGACCCAGCTGCTTCTGGAACAGCAGCGGAACGTCACCCGGTTCGAAGACCAGCAGATTGGCGAACCGTTTCGATGTTTTGACCCATGAAAATTGTTTTCCGAGAAGGTTTTTATCCCTGCATTCTTTTTCGAGGCGGGTACCGGGATAGATACGCATTCCCACGGTGACGGCGAAAAAATCGATGCGGTGCCGGTTACAGCTGATGAAATCGATATCCTTGAGACATTCACCGAATGTCTGATCGATATGGCCGAAGGTGAAAAATACTTTCGATCGGATAGCCAGTCTGCTGCAGATTGACAATGTGTCAAGGACCTGAGAAGGAGAAATACCCTTCGCTATATGTTTCAGGTGCACCATGTCGGTGGTTTCCATGCCGATATTGATATAGTAACATCCGCTCTCTTTCATCAATCTAAGGAGCGATTCGTCAACGGTATCGGCACGAATTTCACACTCCCACGGCAGTTTGAATTCCCGAACATGCCGGCAGAACTGTTCAACATGATCGCGGTTGGCGGTAAAGGTGCTGTCAAAAAGTTTTATACCCGATAGATTCTTCCGTTTACGCAGATATTCTATTTCGTTCATCACCGAGTCCATCGGCCGTAACCGTACGCCACCGGGAAACATGCGTGAGGCACTGCAGAAATTGCATGCGGCCGGACACCCGCGTGAAGTCATGATGAAGTCGCCCTGTCCGCCGATGAATTCCATTTCGAGACCGTAGTTGTCGCTGAGGAGATCTCGATCGGGTATCGGGAGAAGACCGAGATCGTTGATGCGCTCCGGCTTGCTTTCGGTTACACCTCCCTTCGTCCTGCGGCATATTCCGGGCAGATCGTCGGGCACCGGACCCATCTTTCGGATGACGGCATTACAGAGATCGAGAAAAGAATGTTCTCCTTCACCTTTAAGAACAACGTCAATTGAGGGAATCGCATCGAGCACTTCGGCGGCGGTAAAGGATGCGTGAACGCCTCCGTAAACTATCAACGCGTTGGGCAGTACCTTCCTGGTAAGCCGTGCGGTGAGAAAACTGCCGCTGCGCGAGGGGGTGGTTCCACCGATACCGACTATTGCGGGGCGCAGCTGTTCAAGGTGCCGAGCAAAATCGTTTGTATAATGGTTGAAATCAATAATACAGACACGATATCCGGCCTGTTTGAGAACCGATCCGATACTCACCAGACCAATGGGGATCATCGACTGAAAGAGACGTAAACCGTCTTTGGGATAAGTAAGCAGGACGTCTACAGGTTCGGCGGAGAATAGCATGGTAATAATCTACTGGCTGCCGCCGACCGGCGCAACATAGGAATTACCCTCGGGAGGATGCTGCCGTTCTCTGCCGGAATGCTTCGTAGAGCATTATGGCACTTGCGCAGGCGACGTTGAACGAGTTGACACCTGCCTGCATCGGTATTGCGGTTACCACATCACACTGGTCGAGTACTTCACGGCCGACCCCTTCCTGTTCGTTGCCAAGGACGATACAGCAGTTACCGGTGAAGTTGACATCGTGCATGGAGATACTCCGGTTGCTGAGGTGGGCGGCAACAATGCGGAAACCAAACCGGCTTCGCAATTCGGCGAGAGTTTCTGCCAGATTGTGGCTGTAGTTTATCGATAATCTGAATATGTTTCCCATTGAGTTGCGGATTGACCGGCGAAGGTACGGGTCGGAGGAGTCGGGACCGGAGATGACGGCCTGAACACCGCATGCGGCACAGTTTCTGATGATGACGCCGGTATTTTCGGCGCTGCTCAGATAATCCAATGCGACGAAAAGGCGCGGTGTCGTTGAAGTTTCAGCAAGCGAGGAAAGCGGCTGAGGGGGAGGAACTCTTCCGACTGCCAGTATTCCCTGATGGTAATTGAACCCGACGATGGATCTGAAAAGTCGACCGGGTGCGCGATAGACGGAAATCCGTTCCGCCCGTTTTTCAAGGTTTTCCCTGCAGGCGGCGAACCAGCTGTCGGTGAGCAGTATCGAAATCACTTCCAGACCGCCTGCAAGAAACCGCTCGACCACCTTGTTCCCCTCGACGATGAAAAAACCCTGTTCCCGGTGTTCTGCGGAGCGTTTCAGGGACCGGTAGTGGACAAGCCCGGGGTGGTCAATGGAAGTGACGTCAGTTACCGATGAAATCATCTGTCGGATTCGTTCCCTGCAATGGTAATTGTCCGGAAACCCGGTGATTTACTCCTCGACTTGCATTGCTGTAATGATATACTATAGAATTAAATAGTAGCATCAGGTACCCCAAAAAATAATTCAGGCGGACAGAACGATTTTAAGGACAACGGGCAAGGAGTAGTGAGAAGTATGCGGAGAATATGGTTTGGTATCGGGGGGTGTCTGCTGTGCGCGGGTATTGTTTTCGCTTCGGAACAACCGGAGCTTCTACGGTGTAAAATCATCG
Source organism: Chitinispirillaceae bacterium (assembly GCA_016930275.1). Taxonomy (GTDB): domain Bacteria; phylum Fibrobacterota; class Chitinivibrionia; order Chitinivibrionales; family Chitinispirillaceae; genus JAFGNB01. The sequence goes on along the minus strand of JAFGHA010000161.1, from coordinate 36,000 downwards.
AACGAAAGGGAGAAATTACCGCCTGGTCAAAAACAACCTCCCGGAAGGATGTCTTTAAGGACACCTCAAAACTCAACTCCGGAACGACGCTGCTGCTTCCGTCGGGGGCATCGCTCCAGTTGACCTTTGAACCCCTTATTGAACTGATACTTCGGCAGTCGACAACGATCAGTTTTGACAATCTTCTGATTGACCGGGCCGGCGGCGTTATCCGGATGAAGTGTGCCATGGAAAAGGGTTCCCTGTATCTCAAGGCACCTCCCCAGGCCGGGTTTGTTCTTCTTTTTACACTACAGAGTCCGGCGGCCGTCATCGATGTCGCGGCGGCTGAACTATCGATCCAGGTGGATGATGCCGGAACAACCACGGTGGAGGTAGTTCATGGATCGGTGAAAATTCTGCCGCGGGAAAGTACGCTGAAAACCGTGCTGAACAAAGGAAGCAGAGGTGTCGTACATCCGGGGAAACCGCAGGTTGCCCTTTCTGCTGCGGGTGATGCGCGCTCGATGACGAAACAGGCATTCCAGGGCGATCAACCTTCCATTGCCATTCTTTCGGTAAAATCCCGGGACGCATCCCGGGATGATCTCGAGCATATCTCGAACAGTGTCGCGCGGGAGTTTTCCCAGACGACCAGAGCGAAAGTGCTCTTTCTTGACGAAGTTAAAAAGCTGCTGCACGCGGAAGGCGGCGACCGGCTGCTTGAGTGCTTCACCGATTCGTGCATATCGCGCATCGGATCAAAGGCGGGGGTGGATGTGGTCATTGTGGGAGATCTCGGTCTGCTCGGAAGTACCCATATTCTGGATCTCAAAATGGTCGATGTACTTCGGGACAAGATTCTTTCACGAACGTCGGTAAGTGTCAAGGAGGATCTCGGAAAGATTCTCGATGAAATCCCGAAGGCGATCGGTAAGCTGGTGGAAGTGGATACCGTACTCACTTCGGTGGTGAAGAAACCGGTGGCGACGGAAACAGGTATATCTGAGTCGGCCGGATATAAGGAGAAAATAGTCTGGGTGTTTCCCGGAACCTTCGTTATGGGGTCGCAGTTCAATTCAGGAGAAGTGGATGAATTACCGACGCATAAAGTGAAACTCGATGGGTTCTATATTGACCGGTTTGAAGTGACCCGTGAGGAATTTGAAAAAATCATGGGGTACAATCCTGTTCCCTCGAAAGGGTGCGGAGCGTGTCCGGTGACTAATGTTACCTGGCAGGAGGCGGCGGATTATTGCAAGAAGGTCGGCAAAAGGCTACCGACCGAGGCTGAATGGGAATACGCCTGCAGAGCAGGTACCAGAACGCCGTTTTCAACGGGTGTGACGATCACGGATGGACAGGCTGATTTCGATGCGCAGAAACCGTTCGGCGGCAGCAGGCCCGGGGTGTTCCGGGGGAAGGTGGTGCCGGTGGGATCGTTTGAGGTGAACGGCTGGAATCTGCATGATATGCACGGAAATGTCGCGGAATGGTGCTCTGACTGGTACGATGTGGCATATTACGGAAATGCCTCGGAGAAGAATCCCCGGGGGCCGGCGAAGGGCAAACTCAAGGTGGTACGCGGGGGTGGCTGGAACAATGACGGCAATAGTCTTCGCAGCGCGAACCGTACGGCGTACAACCCCGAATTGCGACTTGGTAATATAGGTTTCCGCTGCGTAAAGGATGATACCGCGGAAAAATAATTCCGCTCTATCCCCTCAGTTTCCGGATCGTCGAAATGACCATGTACCCGCCGATTGACGCCAGAAAAATACCGAAAGCCAGTCGCAGATAGAGATCGTTGAACCGGCGGGTGATACGTGCTCCTGCCCACGATGCGATCAGAAGCGAGGCCGCGATGATAAGTGCCGCCTTGAGATTGACATGGCCGCGCCGGTAGTATTCGACGGTGGCGGCGATTCCGATGGGCGGGAGGAGCACCGCCAGGGAGGTGCCGGTTGCAGCAAGCTGCGAGTAGCCGGCGAGGTAAATGAGAGCGGGAATAATGATCAGGCCGCCGCCGATACCGAAGATTCCTGCGGAGATCCCCGCGAATACGCCGATGCCGATATAGAGCAGAATACTTTGAAGGGTCATGTCATGCGTCCGTTATGTCAGTTGTATGCTTATCTGATTGCATCGGTGTTTCCCTCCGCAGTCTGCCCTTCGCGGAGCAGCCGGATGTTTTCGAGTCCGATTACCGCACCGGGAAAACCCTGCTGTTTCGCCAGCGTATAAAAATGTTCGGCTTCACCCGTCAATTCCAGTGCGAACGCGCAGTTTCCGGCGAAAAGGGCAAGATCACCGAAGTCGGGAAACTGTGCGAGTGAGCGCTTCGCCTCCTCGTACGCTACTCTGCGGTTTCCCATTTTCTCATGAGCGAGACATATCCGGTAATGCAGCCACCGGTTGGCGGGATCTTTCGCCGATGCCTGCTGCAGATAGTACAGGGATTTTTCGGGATCGCCCTGCTGCTGGCAGAGTTCCGCGAGAACCGTGTAAACGTAGAGTGCGTTCGGTCCGGTGTCCGGGTATCGCTCGAACCACCGGGCGGCGGTGATTCCGTCACCGAGTTCCCGGTACATTTCGCCGAGAGCGATCGCAGCGTCGATATTGCCTTCGTCCTGTTCGCGGAGCTGTTCGAAGGCGATGATCGATTCGGGAGTCCCGCCCGCTTTGCGCAGTGCGGCGGCCCGGATAAGCAGAGCTTTTTCGTTGTCGGGTTCGAGTTCGAGTGCACGGGTGATCGAAGCGATGCAGTTGCCGAAATCCTCAAGGGCGTAATAGGATATTGACAGGTTGAGATGTCCCCGGAAGAAATCGGGTGCCGCGTCAACCGCCGCCCGGTAATAAACGATACTCTGCGGAAGGCTGTCGAGCTGAAAGTAGCAGTTGCCGAGATTGAACGAACCGAGTGTCGCATTTTCACCTTTGTGAAGTGCCTCCCGGTAGAGTGCGACCGCACGGCGCAGGTCGCCCTTCCCGTAGGCATCGTTCGCCTTCTGGAGAAACGATGTTCCGGCGTAGCCGGTAAGCGCTACGGAATAGAGAAGCGTGCATATCCGGTTGAGTAAAAGAATTCTTCGAAACATGGATAAAAATTACTATTTGCGTCGGCTCATACCTTCAGTCGTTGCAAGGATCTGCTACCGACATGTGGTTATAATAACTGGCGGTAACGATCTTCCGATAGTATCTTTTTCCACACTGAAGTACCGTATTCCTCAAAAAAGTCGAGAAAAGGACCACTCATGGATATTGCCGCACAACTGATCACCGACTTCGGATTTCAGCCGTTTCAGGTTACCAATACACTCGCGCTTATCGACGAAGGAGCGACGGTTCCTTTTATTGCCCGTTACCGAAAAGAACGGACGGGATCGCTGGATGAGTTACAGTTACGTGATCTTTTTCATAAATATGCGTACTACAGGGAACTCGATGAGCGTCGGGAGACGATTCTGTCAAGTATCGCCGAACAGGGAAAACTCACTCAGGAACTTGAAAAAAGAATAAAAGCAACATTGAACAAGACCGAACTGGAGGATCTCTATCTTCCCTACAAACCGAAGCGGACTACCCGTGCCACCAAAGCGAAGGAGGCCGGTCTTGAACCGCTGTCGCGCTTTCTGGTGGAACTCACCGATGCGGATACGGACCTGCTGGAGAGCGCCACTGCCTATCTCAATCCCGAAAAGGAAATCGATACTCCTCAGAAGGCACTGCAGGGAGCCTGTGATATCCTTGCCGAAGAACTCTCCGATGATGCGGAAAACCGTAAGTGGATGCGTGAACTGGCAGCCGACGAGGGAGTGATCACTTGTGCGGTGAAGAAGGAGTTTGAAGGAAAGAAAACGAAATACGAGATGTATTACGATTTCAAGGAGAATGTCCGGACATTGCCGTCGCATCGGGTACTGGCGATGCTCCGGGGTGAACGTGAAAAGGTGCTGCGACTTTCACTGGAGGTTCCCCGGGAGACGGCGCAGCGCTATCTGACATCAAAGCTGATTGTTCACAAGGGGAGCGGCGCCGAAGTACTGCTTGATAAAACGGTTGCCGACAGTTTCGAGCGGCTTATTCTGCCCGCTACCGAGACTGAAATCCGCAAGGAACTGCGGGAGAAAGCCGAAGAGGAGGCGTTCAAGGTCTTCGGGGCGAATCTCCAGGCTCTGCTGGTCGCTCCTCCGGCGGGTCGAAAAGCGGTACTGGGACTCGATCCGGGGTTTCGTACCGGATGTAAAGTGGCTGTCGTGGACGATACCGGTAAATTCATCGAGAATGTTACCATTTATCCGCACGAGCCGCAGAAACGCATCACCGAAGCGGAAGCGGAAATCGACAAATTGATCGATACTTACTCAATCCGTCTCATTGCGATCGGTAATGGAACCGCCAGCCGTGAGACCGACGATTTCATCAGAACCGTTCTGGAAAAATATCCGCTGGAGGCCCGTCCGCTGCAGGTGATTGTCAGCGAGGCGGGGGCGAGTGTCTACAGCGCCTCGGATGTCGCCATAAAGGAATTTCCGGATCTCGATCTGACGGTTCGGGGAGCGATCTCCATTGCACGCAGGTTGCAGGATCCGCTGTCGGAACTGGTTAAAATCGATCCCAAAGCGATCGGTGTGGGGCAGTATCAGCACGATGTCAACCAGGCGAAGCTCAGGGAATCGCTCGATGAGGTGGTGGAGAGTTGCGTCAACAGTGTCGGGGTTGATCTGAATCTTGCGTCCGAGGAACTGCTGAAATATGTTTCGGGTCTCAATCGCCTTATCGCCTCCAATATCGTTTCCTACCGTAATCAGCACGGAGCGTTCGGTTCTCGTGACGACCTTTTACAGGTGCCGGGGCTCGGCAATAAAAAATATCAGCTTGCCGCGGGTTTTCTGCGAATTCCCGGGGCGCAGCATCCGCTCGATAACTCCGCCGTTCATCCGGAACGGTACGATCTGGTCGCTGCAATGGCTAAGGCACTTTCGGTTACGGTTGCCGAACTGGTCGGCAACGGCACGGCGGTACGAAAGATTGACAAGAAAAAATTTCTGAGTGACGAGGTGGGATTGCCGACCATCGAGGATATTCTCGATGAACTCGAGAAACCCGGTCGTGATCCGCGGGCTGAATTCACGTATGCCCGTTTCAACGATGCGGTCACGAAAATTGAAGATCTCAGTGAAGGAATGCAGCTTGAGGGGACGGTGACGAATGTGACCAATTTCGGGGCATTCGTGGATATCGGTGTACATCAGGACGGTCTGGTCCACATCTCGCAGATGGCCGATACCTTTGTTTCGGATCCGAAAAAAGTTGTTTCAGTAGGTCAGGTGGTCAGGGTACAGGTGGTGAAAGTGGATGCCGAACTCAAACGGATTGCACTTTCAATGAAAAAACAGACCGGACCTTCAGCCGGTAAAACAGGAACTGATCGGCACGCACCAGGGGCGGGCCGCAGCGCGGAGATACAAAAAGGGGGAAGTATGCGTCATCACAAAGATGGCGGCACGGATTACCGGGCCCCTAAAAAGCTCAAAATGTATAAACCGAAGTTCAATATTAAACAGATTATGCCGTAAATATCAGTAACAATTTGAATTTCTGCAGGTTCCGGCACTACTCAGGCATTTCTTCTCCTATTTCCCGATTGATTCGATCGGGTTTTTTCATTTATATTCTGAGTTTGCCAAATAAATAATGTAATGGGCCGTAAATCGTAACATTAAATCAATTATGTCAGGATATCGTGTGTCTATTTTAAGAAACCGGGTATGTTTTCTAACAGGTATCGTGCTGTACTTTTCGACGGTTGTCCCTTCAGAAATCACCGCCGCGGGAATCACCGGCGGCATGACGGATATTTTCCGAAACGAATACAGGAATCAGGCCGGCATATTCAATATATCCGATTTACACCGTAACGAGGAATCTTCTTCAGCCGGATCGATGATTGATAATTCGATCGATGAAGATGCCTATATGATCGGCATGGGAGATGTATTCCACATCTCCGTCATCGAAACCCCGTCGATTTCGTATACTGCAACCGTAAACCAGAACGGCGATGTCCGCATCAATGAATTCGGTATTCTCACCCTGGGAAAAATATCACTTCGTGAAGCGAAAACGAGAATCGGTGAATTCGTCGGTAAAAAACTCACCGGCCGCGACAGCGTCTACGTGACGCTCCGGCAGGGGAAAATCGCAAGTGTTACGGTAAACGGCGGGGTGGCAAAACCGGGAATCATGTTCGTTGACGGTGTGTATCGAGTGTGGGATTGTATCATCAAGGCGAACAATGGTACGGTGCCGGCCGCTCAGGATGCGGATCTTCGCAACGTGGTGGTGAAAAACAGTGATACCACCCTTAATCTCGATCTTTTCCGGTATAATGTCAGGAACGATCTTTCACAGAATCCCTATATTTATCCGGGTGACCGTATCTTCATCAACACACCGCTTGTACAGGTGCTGGTTCTCGGTGAGGTGAAGAAACCGGCATCCGGAAGTTTTATTCCTTTACGGCCGGGAGAAACGGTCAGGGAACTCTTCGACGTTCTGGTGATTGATCCTTCGGCCGATTCAAACATGATCGTTCTGCAAAGGGGTGGGACGAAATCCGAACGACACGATACGGTTCTTTCGATGACGGGAGACGGGGCTGATCTGCGACTTGAACATGGTGACATCGTCAATGTGACGAAAAGGGCGGATTATCCGGAGGTTGCAACCGTTGCCGTTGCCGGGGCAGTTTGGCGGCCGGGCCAGTATACTATCGTGGAAAAAAACACCACGGCAAAGGATATCATTGACCGATGCGGCGGTTATCTGGCGAAAGCAAATCCCGATCGGGTATACATTCTGCGGAATTCCAAAAAAGTGACCGGTGCGCTACCTGAGAATGGTCTGGAGTTTCAAGCCGAAAACAACGTGAAACTCAACCTCGGATCAATCCGACAGGAAATGAACCTTGCATTCGCACGGATGAACAGTTTACAGGATTACTCGGTCATCTCTCTGGCGGATCGGGGAGCGGCAACCATCCTTGAACATGGCGATCAGCTTGTCGTACCGTACAGCGAACCGTTTGTGTATGTGAGTGGGAGTGTCGGGAAACCGGGCGCGTACGCTTTTGTGGAGGGAAAAGACAGCAGGTATTACATCCGGGACGCCGGAGGATTCACCCGCAAGTCGGATCGGCGAAACGTCTATGTGCTCAGTCCTTACCATACTTCGGTGCAGGTGAAAAGTGACCGTTCGATCGAACAGGGAGATATTATCATCGTGCCCGATTCACAGAACAATAAAATCATGATTACCTTCATCATGCCGGTGCTCCAGGTGGCATCAACGGTCGCAACCATCATTCTCGCGATGGTCTCGGTAATACAGGCAAGCAATTAGGTTTCCGGTTGGCCCCGGAAAAACAGGAGTGTAAAAAACGTTGGAAAAATCCGGAAAGAAAAAAATTGTTTTTGTGGAACCGCCGCCACTGCTCGGCTGGACGGTTGAGATGAAGATATCCAAAGCGGGGCGTCGCCATCCCTGTCTCAATGAAACCGGCGAACAGACGTACAGCTATCAGAATCTTTCCTGTGCGGCGGTGCTGCGTCAGCGCGGATTTGCGGTGACCTATCTGCATTGTCCCACGCAGCGACTCGATCTTCCCATGACGAAAAAGGCGCTAGCCGACGAACAGCCGTTCGCCGTGGTTATCATGGTTGAGCACATCAATTACAATGTCGCGGTTGCCGTTTCGGAATATGCCCGGGAAATCGGCGGCAAGGTACTCTGGGTAGGGCCGTTCGTTACCGCGCTTCATCAGCAGGAGATCACCAAACCGTGCGTGGATTACATTCTGCGGCAGGAGTGGGACTACTCGGTAGGTGAGGTCCTGGAAGCATGCGACGGAGAAACCTCACTTGACACCATCGCCGGATTGACCTGGAAAAAGCCCGACGGAACGGTGGTGGTCAATGCGGTCCGGCCGCCGATCGAAGATCTGGACGCGCTGCCCATTCCGGCGTATGATCTGCTTGACCTGAGTAAATTTTACGAGAGCGTGTTCATCCGCTTTCCGGCTGCAACAATGATTACCTCGCGCGGTTGTCCCTTCAACTGCATTTACTGTAGTTACCCGCAGACGATTTACGGGCACCGGTTCCGTGCGATGTCACCGCAGCGGGTATTCGATGAAATCAAATATCTCGTTGTCGATCGCGGCGTGAAGGAAATCCGCATCGATGACGACACCTTTGATATCGACCGCAACCGGGTTATTGAAATCTGTAAACTGCTGGCGAAGGGGAAATTCGACATGGTGTTTTCGGTGCAGTGCAGGCCGCAGCTCATGACCGATGAAGAGGCGAAGTGGCTCAGGAAAGCCGGATGCAGGATGGTGCTCTACGGGGTTGAATCGGGGAATGAGCAGGTCCTCAAGGAAATCCGCAAAGGAACCACCAAGGATGAGATCCGTCGTGGAGTGAAAATCGCCAAACGTCATGGAATCGACGTGCTCAACTGTGTGATGCTCGGTTTTTACTGGGATACCAGGACGACAGTGGAGGATACCATCAAATTCGCCTTTGAACTCAATGCCGAATTCACCCAGGTCGCGACGCCCACACCGCTTCCGGGAACCGATTATTACAACCTTCTTGAAGACAACAACTGTTTCCTCTCGAAAGAGTGGGAACACCACGACAGTGTTCATCACTCGTCGGTTGAACTGCCGCATCTGAGCAACACTGATCTCAATCAATATCTCGCGACTTTTTACCGGCGTTATTACCGGCGGCCCGCCTATCTGTTCATGATGATGCTCCGGATGTTCCGGTCGTGGGGCAATTTTACCCAGAGCCTCCGGAAATTCACGGTTCTTTTCACCAAGTGACATGAAATTCCTCCTGGTGTCTCCATTTACCGATGCGAGCGGAAGCTCGGTGCGGTTCTGGAATATCGCGGAATCTTTGCGTGACCGGGGGCATACCGTAGTGTATATCGACCGGCGCTCCAGAGCGGGAAACCGGCTTCATCGCAGTTCGGATATCCGGTATTACAGCTGTTCATCGTGCGGGATTGTTCCCCTCGATATACTGTTCTCGTGCTTTTTTAACATGGTATTGTTTCTGCGGTACCGGGATAGCGATGTTTTTTATGCGCTCAAACCCGCACCGAATAATTGTAGTGTCGCGCTCCTGGCGCGCCTGTGCGGAAAAAAAATTATCTGTGATGTCGATGATCTTGATTGGGCGTATCTCAAACCGGGTGCAGCAAGGACTATTCTGCATAAATTGTTCGATTTCTTTCCGCGCCTGTTTCATCTGGTGACGTTTCATACGCCGAATCTGCATGATTATCTGCTGCAGACCGCCCGGGTCCCGGAGAGCCGGCTTTATTATCTTGCGCAGGGAATTTCCCCGGCATTTCTGGAAGAATTGCCGGAACGCGGCGCATCTGAGGAAACTGCGGAACTGCTGTATGTTGCCACACTCGGAATTACTTCGGATTTTGAAGACCTCATTCCCGCATTACGGACGTTTTTCTCTTCCCACTCCGGGGTGCGTATGGATATCGCGGGAGACGGCACGCGGCGGGGAGAATTTGAGCGTCGGATAGCTGAGGCGGGAATCGCATCAAATGTGCGATTCGTTGGTATAATCGACCATCGGGAACTTCCCGCATTTGTCGCCGCACACCGAATCGGTATCAATTACATGCGGGATTCAGAGGTAAACCGGTGCAGGGCGATTCTCAAGATCCGTGAATATCTCGCCTGCGGTCTGGAGGTTGTCTGTAATGATGTGGGTGATGCGGCGCTTTTCGACGGGTATATACATATCGAACCGACCATTAGCGCACTATTCGCCACTGTTGAAACATTGCTGTCGAACCCGCCACACCGCAATACCGAGGCGCGTGCGTTTATCGGCACGAAGTACCGCTGGTCGGACATCGTCGGAGCGTTTTGTGAGAGGGTTGAACAGCAGTGAGAATCGGGATCGATATAAAAGCTTTCAAGAACGGTACCACCGGTATTTCGAGGTATCTGCGCTGTCTGATGGATCGGCTGCAGGAAATTGATATCCGAAATGATTACCTTCTCTATGAATGCACAAAATCCGATTACGTCGTGACCAATCCCCGTTGGAAGAAGGTACTGATTCCGTGGAAACTTCCGGGGATTCTCTGGCAGCAGTTCATACTGCCGGGGCATTTGAAACGAGACCGGATCGATCTGTTGTGGGCGCCGGAACAGATCAGCCCGGTACTGTACCACGGGACCGTTTTCGCGACGGTGCACGATTTTGCGGCATTGCGGTTCCCGGAGTCCTGTCAGAGGCTCAACCTGTTCAATCATAAGTATCTGTTTCCCGTAACGGTTAAAAATGCGGCAAAGCTGCTGCCGGTTTCCGATTATATCGGAAGAGAACTGCTTACCGTGTACCCGAAGTGTGTCACACCGGATCGGGTCATAATCATAACCAACGGCAGTCCCGAATGGAAGTGCCGACATGTACCGGAGCGGCAATCAGAGGAACCGTTTCTCTTCTTCGCGGGGAATCGTGAACCGCGCAAAAACCTTATTCGGCTGATAGTGGCACTTGAATTGCTCAAAACGGAGGGGTTGACGATAGCCTTACGGATTGCAGGACCGCCGGGGTGGAAAAACAAGGATCTTCATGCGAGAATCAGCACAAGTACGGTAAAGGAGCAAATCCGATTCCTCGGTTTTCTTTCAGAACAACAGCTCATGGATCAGTATCATGACTGCAGGGCGGTCGTCTACCCGTCGGTTTATGAAGGATTCGGCCTTCCGGTACTCGAGGCGTTCTGTATGGGGACACGGGTGATTACCTCCCGGGGAACGGTAATGGAAGAGATCGCCGGATCGACCGCCGCTTATTTTGATCCGTTTGATCCGCGGGATATCGCACGGACAATCAGGGAAACAATGGCTTTGCCGCCACCGGGAACCAGCGAGTTTGCCGGATTCAGGGAAGTTCTGGATACCTATTCTTGGGAAAAGAGTGCCCGCAGGTTGCTTGAACTGATGGAATCCGTTGGAAAAACTACTGTATAGTATGGCATTTTCTATTCACTGACAGGGGGATTTCAAATGTTTGCTTTTTATTTGTCAGGGCATCTATTTTCAGCTGGTGTCGTGGATTCGTTTCGGTGCGCGAGCAGAGGTTCGCGTTTAAAATAGGCGCGGTTGCTGGTAACTCCAGTCTGAATCGAAAAAGAAACCACCTTTCATACAGTATCGATTATATTGGTTACACGAAAGCAGGCCTTTATTCCTGTAGTTGCGAAGTCAATTCAACCGGGAACAATACGTATGGATTACAAAGAAAATATCAGTGAACGGCTGAATAACCTCCGATGGAAGTATCAGGAAACGATTACCAACGTTTCCATCCAGCGGGCGCGATATTTCACCGAAATGTGGAAAAAGACGGAAGGTGAAAACGTCACCGTCAACGAGCGTATCGCGCTATGCATGAAACATGTAATGGCCAATATGTCGATATACATCGATCCGGATGATCTTATCGCAGGAAACTGGACGGAATATTTTCTCGGTATTCCGATTGATATTGAAAAGGGAATGTACAACTCAACGTTCGAGTATGAACTGAAGACGTCCACCCTTGTTCTGACGCAGGTGAAGTCGGCGTTGAAGTTTCTGTTTTTTGTCGTTAAAACTCGGGGACCTTTCAGCTTTTTCAGGAACCTGAACAAGTGTCGTGTCGCCGGAGTGAAATTGCCGAGTCTCGGTTTCACCACGATAGACAAAAGAAAAGTCAACCCGTACAGAATGGCTGAAAAAGACAAGAAGGTTCTTCTCGGCGAATTGCTTCCCTACTGGAAGGGAAAATCCCTGTGTGACATGATCGTCGGAAATCTCGAGAAAAACGGCGGGTTCGCGGGAGAAACAAAGTCGTACATGCAATCACTTCCGTCAAGCTTCACCGGAGGCTATGCGCTTCAGTCGCCCAATACCATTCTCGCAACAGTGCAGGGAAATGTCGTGATCGACAATACCACGTTTCTGGAAAAAGGCATTATCGCCATGAAGGAGGAGTTGCTCGGGACTATCGAAAAGAATACGGGACTGACAAGGGAAGAAACGGGGTTTTTACAGTCATTGGTGATCGCCTACGACAGCATACTGCTGTTCGCGCGCAGGCTTGCCGAAATGATTGAAGAGCGGTGTCGTGAAGAACATGACTCATCGCGGAGGGAAAAAATGAAGCGGATAGCGGATGCACTGGTCAGAGTGCCGGCATATCCGGCCGAAACGCTTTTCGAGTCTGTTCAAGCCTACTGGATTATAAAGATCGCCGTGGAGCTCTCCCTGCCGTTCAATGGATTGGGCATGGGCAGACTGGATCAGATCTTCTATCCGTACTTCAGACGGGATGTTGACGAAAACAGGATTTCCCGGGAGGAAGCGAGAGAACTGTTCGAGGAAATCCTGATTAAAAACATGAGCTTCAATGTAAAACCGTTTCCCAATTTCATGAATGATTTCTACCATCGTTTCTGCGGTATGGAATCGGTGACCATAGGAGGAGTTGATGCGTCGGGAAATGATGTAACCAACGAACTTTCCCATGTGATACTCGAGGCGGCATTCCGGTCGAAAACGGTCAATAATATCATCATCAGACTGCATCAGAACACCCCGGAAGAATTCTACCGGTTGATCGCCGATGTACTGTACAACAAAGTATCGAATGTTTCCTTTCAGAATGACGAGTTGTGCATCAGGGCCATGCAGAATGCGGGATATTCTCTCGAAGATGCCCGTTCGTATTCCGCCATCGTCTGTGCCAATTTCTGCACCGCCGGAAAAGGTGGGGGCTCGGGCTGTTCAAGTATTTCGCTCAGTAATCTTCTTGATACCACACTGCGTAACGGTGACAATGTTACCATGGTGGGAACAATCGACAGTACCGGGATCAGGTCCGGGGCCGTTGATTCATTTCAAACGTTTGATGAATTTCTCGGAGCGATTGACAAACAGATGTCTTATTCGCTTTCTCTCCTCAGAAAAGGGGTGGAAACCAGAGATGATGTATTCGCGACACAATTGTCATCTCCCTTTATTTCCGCTTTCACCCCCTCAGCCGTACGGAAGAAGAAAGATACCACCGCCGGAGGCGATCAATATCAGATAGAGTTCGTTCTTCTCGGAACCAGTGTTGCAAATTTCATTGATTCTCTGTTTGCCATTAAGAAACTGGTGTTTGAGGAAAAGGTATTCACGCTGAGTGAACTCGTTGCGGCGATCGACAACAATTACAGCGGGTATGAGGAAATCCATCGGAAAATTCTCACGTGCAGGCCGAAATGGGGAAACGGGGATCCGGAAATTGACGGCTTTGCGAGAGAGATAATTAAAATGTTGACAGATAAAATAAACTCGGTGCGGTGCTCGAATGGAAGGTTGTTTGTCTCCTCGATCGGAGGCGGGATGACCCACACGCTGGCGGGAAGATTCGGCATGGCGACACCGGACGGCAGGAAAGCCGGCAGACCGTACGCCTCGGGGTGCAGTCCGTACAATGTCGAGAGCAACGGGCCGACTGGGGTATTACGCTCCATTTCAAGCCTTGATCTGGAACAGTTGATGGAGTGTACGGTGAATCTGAAACTGCATCCCTCAATGATAGGAAAAAACAGTGAAACCCGCGAGAAATGGATCGCACTCATAAAAACCTATTTCAAACTGGGTGGAATGCAACTGCAGCCGACGGTCATATCCTCCAATGATCTGAAGGCCGCTCAGAAAAACCCCGTGGATTACAAGGATCTGGTGGTGAAAGTCGGCGGCTTCAGTGTCTACTTTACCGAAATCGGCTGGGAACTTCAGAATGAAATTATCTCGCGTACTGAACATGCGAAATGGTGACGGCGGGGAAAAACGGGGAATCGTATTTGATATTCAACGATACGCGATCTTCGACGGCCCGGGTATAAGAACCTGCGTCTACTTCAAAGGTTGTCCGCTGCACTGCACATGGTGCCACAATCCCGAATCACAGAACTTCAGTCATGAATTTATCCACAATGCCGGCGTGTGCACCGGATGCGGAACATGTCTGAAAGTTTGCCCACAGAACGCACTTCTGGCGACAAAAGACGGGATCTGGCGCGATCACGCCCTATGCAACGGGTGCGGAGCATGTGTGGCAGGATGTCCCACCGGTGCCATGGAAAGAATCGGAACGGAGATGACCTCCCGCGAGGTTGCGGAGTATGTACTTCAGGACGTTGCTTTTTTCAGGGAATCGAACGGCGGTGTCACGATTTCGGGTGGGGAGCCGACCGCGCAGAAGGATTTTCTGATCGATACCCTTGCAAGGATCAGAGAACTGGGTATACACACGGCAATTGAAACCTGCGGTTTTTTTTCGGGTGCAATCATTCCGGAACTTGCAGCCGTTACTGATCTGTTTCTTTTTGATATCAAGCACGTTGACGGGAAAAAATATAGGGACACAACCGGTGTGGAACCGCAAACGGTTTTGAATAATTTCAGGAAGATTGTTGCTGATTACGGAAATGAAAAAATCATTCCGCGCATACCGCTGATTCCCGGATTCAACACTGACATCGATTCAATTGCCGGAATTGCGGAATTTCTGAAAAATGCGGTTTATTCCGGAGTGGTCCATATCATGCCGTACAACAATCTCGCAAAGCACAAGTATGAACAACTGGGAAGAGGTGATCAGTACGTGGATCGGGGAAAGCAGGATGAATCGGAGGTTGAAAAAGTCCGGGTAGCTCTGCGGGAACTGGGCTTCCGGGTGCATTCTAATGAGTGAGACGGTCAAATGGCATCTGTTCACGATACGATACCTTGTTAACAAGTGATAGTAACGTCCCTGCAAATCCCCCGGGGAGAAATCTGCAGGGACATGAGATGCAAAGAGTATGATTCGATAAAAGTCCTCTGCGGTAAGTTCTCTGCGGAACGGGAACTATATTAAAAAGTCAACGCGGTAACAGTGCCCCTTTTTCACTGCGTATCGCACTGCTCTGTACGGCAGGTTTTTTTTCGGCGGGAATCAGCTTGAGTGTCGATTTCTGGATCACTCACGACATCATGAAGGTGAGCGCGGGGGTTCGGATGTCGTTCAGAAAGATTACGCCACGACAAACCGACTGACGTCGCCGGGAGTACTTCCGCCTGCTATCCCGCCTGTTGATTACCCAAAGAACATATCGGCGGATTACCAATGTACTGTCAGGAAACGTCACTGAAGTACTGGGCATTCCACAATCATACTTTTTTAGTTTACCACAACTTGCTGTATTCGTATAATTACGTATGTTTTCTCCGGTCGCAGATTTCCTTCAGGCGACAGGGGGTGCATTTCAAATAAAATCAGGGCTTGACAGTATACTGGATCCGGGGTGTTCGATGGAGTCGAAACCCGGAAAGTGCTGTTAGTCGGCAGTGGTTAACTTGTCAAAAAAAAGCTTGTGGCCTCATACCTAAAAGGATGGTATATGTTTCATAAACTTACGATTCGTTCATTACTGATAGGTGGTGGCATCGTAATTACGCTGCTCAGCTGCGTTGTAGTGTGCTGGTCGGTTTTGTGTCTGTACGGAGTGAACCGAAAACTGGAAAGAATTTCACGGGTAAACGTTGAAAAAGTCGGCTATTCAGTCAATGTCTATAAAAAATTATGCGCCACTGCAGGATCGGTCGCTACCCTTTCGGCCGTTTCCGACAAAACGGCATTTGAAACTGCGGTCGGTAAAATTGCGGAGACTCTCCAAACCTGCAGCAACGGAGTGCAACAACTGGTGGCATTGGAAGTGAACAGCGAGGGCAAAACACTCTGTGATTCATTGGTCGTGTCCCTCGATGCAATCAGAAGTGAGTTGGCGCGGGTAACTACGTTCTCAGACGGCGGCACCACCGGCCGTTTCAGCCTGTTGAGCGGTACTATCGGCAAAGCTGAAGCTGTGCTTGATTCGCTTGTTCAGTGGAACAGCGACCGGATTCGATACAGGATCAACGAATTGCGGTCAGTTGCCGGACAGCAGTTATGGATTACCGTCGTATTCGGTTTTGTGGTTATGTCGGGTACTGTCGCGCTCATTATTATCATCCTTGTAAAGATAACAGGCAACCTGCGTCTGGGAATGTCAATGGCACGGTCACTCTCGGAGGGTGATTTTTCACGACAGCTCGAGGTCAAAGGTAACGATGAGATTGGAAAACTCGTCAACTGGCTGAATACCACGGGTGAAAAACTCAAGGGGATGTTTTCCACAGTCAAAACGAACATCATGACTCTCACTTTTTCCATTCAGGCACTTTCGGGATCTGCGGAAACCATTCTGGAAAACAGTGACCGTATGGGGCGGCATTCCAAAGAGGCCGTCGACTCCGCAGATGTCATTTCGAACAACATGAATGTATTATCGGAAAAGGCGGGGCAGACGTATACGTCGGTCAATGATGTTTCCGAATCGGTTGCAGTGGTCAGCACGTCGCTCAACGGTATTGCGGAGAATTGCCGCGAGGAGTTACTGCTTGTTCAGGAGGCCGGTGAACAGGCTTCTGCCACTGGGCAGCTCATGGAGATGCTGGACAAGTCGGCACGTACCATCACCCATATCGTCGACCTGATCAGCGATATTACAAAAAGGACGAACCTGCTTGCACTTAATGCAACCATTGAGGCGGCCTCGGCGGGTGATGCGGGAAAGGGGTTTGCCGTTGTGGCGAATGAGGTGAAAGATCTTGCACGCCAGACGGCGAAAGCGGCAAATGACATTTCTCAGCAGATAAAAGATATCCAGAGTAATGCGGGAGCATCAGTCGAGGCGGTCGGCAGAATCGGAGCGGCAATCATGAAAGTGGATACCATTTCGCAGACTATAGTCAAAGCGGTCGATGAACAGACTGCAACGCTCACATCCATTTCACAAACCATGTCTTCTGTCAGTGGCAACATGAAGGAAATGGCTGATAATGTGCGGGAGGGCAGCGAAGGGGTCAGTGAAATCACCTACAATATAAATCACCTGAGCAGTGCGTTCTCTGATTTGGGGGCAGGGGTAAGGGAGATGGAGAACAGTTTATCTGATATGGGAAGTCTGATCAGCGTGTGCGAGGCGGATGTAAAACAGTTTAAAATCTGATTCTCAGATAGCTAAATTGTTGATTTAAAACTGAAAAACCCCGTCCTCAAATCTGTACTGCTGCGGTGCGACTTTTTTCATAACTTTTTCCGGAGCAGCGCCATCCGTTCGAAAAAATACTGTTTTTCTTCCGCTCTTTTCGCATTTTCATACTGTACCAGCAGAATGAAATAATCCGATTCTCTTTTTGTAAATTTAAGGAATTCCGCTATTTTCAGCGCGACATTTTCCGTCAGTCTGCGTTTTCCCTGCATAACGTACAGGATGTGTCCGGAGGATTTCAAGCCTATACGCAACGAGAGATAACGATGAGAGAAGAATTTT
The DNA here is from genome assembly GCA_016930275.1 of Chitinispirillaceae bacterium. Lineage (GTDB taxonomy): Bacteria > Fibrobacterota > Chitinivibrionia > Chitinivibrionales > Chitinispirillaceae > JAFGNB01. The sequence continues at coordinate 18,516 of JAFGHA010000161.1, read as the reverse complement.
TTCTCCGTTTTACATTCGGCGAAAAGTTGATGTAGGACAGTATTCGGAGTGAGGATGACAAACCGTCAGGAGTTCGGGAGTTTCTTTCGTGCGAGCGCAAGATTCTCGGTTTGTCGCTTTGCGCGGAGCCGGGTCGCCTCATCAGTATAATACCGGTGGGTTTCAAGGATGAATATCGTATAGTCAATCCACTCCCGGTCGTTCGGCACCGGACCGAAATAGCCCATTTCGCGGTAGAGATTGGCGTTTTTTTCAAAAAAATCATTGCGGCCGAAGTTATCGAGGTCCGCGTCGCAGATGATTTTTTCGAGCAGATCGTCACCTGCGGACTGCACGAAACGATCCTTGACGGGAGCTATCCGCGTTGCCAGAATGATATTACGGATACGTTGAATCTGATCTTTGGAAAATCCGAATTCCGGCAGAACTTCGCCCGCGATCTGTGCGCCGAATTCTTCGTTGTTCGGGTAACGTCTGATAAAGCCGGTATCATGGAAGAGGACTGCTGTCTTAAGAAGAAAAAGTTCACCTGCGGGAATCGATTCCAATGTCGCAAGATGAACCGCAGCGGGGAGCACATCGTTCATTGTATGGGCGATGTTATGATAATACAGATGATCCGGCAGTGCGCTGAACACCTCACGCTGCAGGTAACCGGTAATGATTGTTATAAGTTCTGTCTGTTCAGTCTGTTTCATGGGTATCTTAACAATCTTAAATTAAAATAACTCCATTTTCAAATAAAATGTAGCACAATACCGACGATACTGCAGATATAAACGGATGATGTCGTGTGGCAAAGGGAAATTACAGCCCCGTGGTTTCGTCGACTCCCATCATGATATTCATGTTCTGAACCGCCGCTCCGGATGCGCCTTTTCCCAGATTGTCAAATCGTGCGGCAAGGACGATCTGCCGGTCATTTCCAAATACAAACAGGTCACACCGGTTGGTACCGTTAAGTCGGACTGGATTTAAAAAACCGTTTTCAAGTGATTGCTCGGTTTCGAGCGGCTTGACGGTGATGAAGGGTTCATACTCGAAATAATTGCAGAAAAGCCGGTGCAGTTCCGATGGAGTCACTTTTTTTAAGCATAAATCGGTATATAACGGAACGGTAACATTCATTCCGTTGTAGTAAGCACAGACAATCGGTAAAAAGATCGGGGGTTGATTGAGTAGTGCGTGCTGCCGCATTTCGGGAATGTGTTTGTGGTTCAGTCCGAGCGCGTAGTTGCGTGAGCCGAGCTGTGCGGCGGGGGTCTCTCCCTCTAAGGGTGCTTCGTATGAAGCGATCAGTTTTTTTCCGCCACCGCTGTAGCCGGAAATCGCTGAAGAGGTAACCGGGTAGTCGGGAGCGATGATACCGAGTTCAATCAGCGGCCGTACCAGAAGCAGAAATCCGGTCGGGTAACAGCCGGGATTCGCAACCCGTGTCGCTTCTTTGATTTTTTGCCGCTGATTTTTCGTCAGTTCAGGGAGACCATATACCCAATCAGGGGCAATCCTGTGGGCTGTACTGGCATCGATAACCCGGGTTTCCGGGTTGGTGATCATCGCGACGGATTCCCTGGCAGCGGTATCGGGGAGGCAGAGAATGACGATATCCGCATCATTGAGGAATTCTTTTTTGGTAGCAGGGTCTTTTCGTTTATCCACCGGAATTTCGTGAATAGTGAGATCGGTCCGGTTTTTAAGCCGCTCGTGAATCTGGAGACCGGTGGTACCTTCTTGTCCGTCGATGAATACTGAAAACATGAAAACCTTTCTTCTTGTGGTGCGCGTTAAAAATAACTCATGGTCAGATTGCTGCCTGGTAGATCCGCGTGAATTCAGGGGAAAATGAGCAGATGGTATGCTCGGGGTGGAGTTTATATCTGTTCAAAATAAAACAACTATCAGAACTTCGATCAGGACACCCCGAAAATCCCCCGAAGCGGGACTCCTGTGAAATATCGCTTTACTGAAATCATTACCGTACAAGTCCTCTTGCAGGGGAGGTTCACTTCCGTTTTTTTAGCGTAGTATAATCGGTGCGTTGCATTTTTCCTTTTATGCCGTTTTCAGGGGTGCGAATAGAATGTACCAGGAAATCGGTCTGTTCTGAAGAGCAACACCTTACACTTTTGAATCAGGTTCGGAATGAAAGAAGGTATTGCACTCAAGATCCGGGTTATTTTGTGCTGCTTTATAGAGGAAATAGGTAGTGCTTGAAAGCCAGCGAAGTCTTTCAAGAGGTGAGAGTCTGAAGAATTCGGTATGACCATCGAAGTCTTCAGGGCGGCACCGGTCAAGGAGTTCCCGGCGCTTCTGTTGATCGGGGGGTACTGTCATTGTTGAGACGCCAAAAGTTTTTTCAGCATAATGATGTCGAGACGATCCTTTTCTCGTTTCGGATTGACCGCTTCTTTCATTGCAAGAAGGGTCTAAACTGAAAGGACGTTGAGGGTAGTATCGGTATCGATACGGATTTCATCGGATGAATTGATCAGCTGCTCGTATGATGTTTCCTGTGTTAATAAAAGGTCGATCTGTCGATACGGACGGTGCGGATCGTGAAAGGTGAAAAAGAGGGCTCCTTTTTTCTGAACAAACTGCTGGAGCAGTTCCTGATCGAGTATGGATTCCGCGGGAACGGGGGCTCGCGGTTGCATCTGTTCCTTTTTCATTACCGCAAGGAAATTATGAAGATTATCTTTCATCATATCAAGCGCAATATCGAGATGGACGGTAAGACGTTCCACACCATGCAACACTGCGGCGACATCTCAGCAAACGATGAAGTGGACATTGTGCTCTACGAGTTTATTCAGGAGATCAATAAGATACTCTTGCGATCCGGCCATAGGATATCCGGGTATGGGATTCAACTATACGTAGAAAATATATCTCCCGGGGCATGTGAATATGTCAGCTGCCCGCCATGCACCTCTTTTCCCCGAGATCCTCTCAGGGTGTAATATCCAGGTACCCCCATGAGGCGAGTTTTGTTTTCGGATCAGTCTCCGCCTGGCCGCTCTGCCAGTCGGAAAGTTCACTGGGTTGTGCCGCATCGTAGCTGTTGCGGTAACGTATGACTGTTCCGAAAAGCTGGTCAGTGTCGATGGCGATAACCGGCAACCCGAGCAATTCCTTGTTGATACGGAGTTCGAGTATGCGCCTGGCGGGGTCATCCGCGATCCTTCGTAACATCCGTCCGTTGACTTCATCGTTGTCCAGTGCCGAAATGGTGAAATTCCGTGTTTGATCGTTTGAAAAATTGATGAAGTTGAATCTGCAGATTTCATCCAGACTTTTACCGACTTCACATTGCAGTCGGACCGCCGGAAAGACTCCGGTACCGGGATTGAGATTGTGCGGTGGGGATTTACATAGATAGACGATCACTGCATCGGCGGTCATTTCACCTATCTGGTTATCTGCCCGGTCTTCAGTGAAGAAAAAGTTGTCGGTGATTTCAAAAAGAAAATAGAGATACTGACGGGACGAAAGAAGTGTGGTTCGCAGGGTGGCGTTGCCGGATGCCGTACTGCAGAGTGCTGTTGCACTGGCCGGAGCGTTATCCCAGAACACCGATCGCTGGGTGGCAATCTGACGGAAAAGCAGTTCCTGCGTATTGGTGAGAGTTTTTGTTGTAAGTGCGTTTCTGAGCACGACATTAACGTTGGCATTCGGCCCCGCGATTTCGGCTTCGGAGTGGCCGAAAAGGGTTTTGATACCGTTGTTGAAACCCTGGATGTCAACGAACAGATGGCTGAAGGGGACATCAGGAAACTGTATCGATCCGTTGTTTCCGGGGTTGGGAACATTGCGTTCCCGGAAAAAACCAAATTCGTTCGCGATGGTTATCTGCAGCTCCTGGGGAGGGTTGATCGCACTTACCGCCGCCGTCACCGCAAAGGAGAGGGTACTTCCATTGGTAGTAACGGGGCTGGTATTCATGTTGCAGCCTGTTAATCCGGCAATGGTGGAAAGTACCATCGGCAGGAGTGGTTTCCGGATCAGAATTCCCATTGTACCTCCACGTTCGAGGTCGTTGTTTCATCCTTTTTATCTTTTTGCAGCAGAAGATAAGCGCCGGTCCCACCTCCCACGACTACCGCTGCGGCAAGCGTCCCAATAATCACTTTCCGCCGCAGGGTGTTCTTTTTCTTTTTTACAGGAGGAGTCTCTGTGGACGAAGCAGGAATGGCCAGTGGTATACCGGCGATTTTTTTTGCAACCACGTTGATTTCCGAGGTGAGGAGATTTTCAACCGGACCGGTGTAGTTATGCGAAACGGATTTGAGAATTTCGCCGCTTTTCACCGAAATAATCCGGACATTGATTGAATATGCCTTCCCAACCTGTCCGATACTTCCGGCGAGGATCTGTTCAATTCCGAGCAGTTGTCCCATTTCGACGATACATGCTTCTTCGGTACAGGCTCCGCTGTTCTGAAATGCCTGCTCTTTAAGGATGGTTTCCATTTCCGCCCGTTCCATAACCTTGAACTTTCCGGTTTCCATCAGGCGCGACCGTAGAACGTCGGTAAGCGTCATGACTTCCGATTCGGTAAGACCATGACCGGTCAGATTGTTGACCGCAAGCGTGGGAACCGGTACTGAAGGCGATGTCGGTGCCGGTTCGGAAGCAACCCTTACTGCGGAAACCGTCAGCAGGCAGCAGAAAATAATTGAGCTGGAAACAGGTGAGATCATCAACAGTTCCTTTGAAATTGTTTTCAGATATTATACGGTTCTGAATTCAGGGTGTCAAAGGGTCAATCGGCGAATGATGCTCTCATGGTACCAAACGATTGGTACCTGCAAATCATTTTCTGTTAGTTACTGAGATGCCCGGTCACTGCAATTACGGAGAAATTTTTTAACCTGATGGTCATAATCCCATGCGATACACATGTTAACAAGGAGAATAACGTTCCACTCATGGGAATCGATACTCCAGAGTATTGTCCGGAATCCGAGCAAACGGCACTCACGAAGCATCCAGGGATTGCGCCATCCGTGCGGCGGACGGTAGAGCGTTGAAGTGCAACCCGTGGCATTGCGGATGATAGCTTCAGTAGTGTCGATCTCTTTCCTGAAAATGCGGGGTGCATCAATGGCCAGCTGTATACGGTGACGGTAAGAGTGGTTGCCTATTTCATGGCCCTCGTTGACGATCCGTTGCAGGAGCGCGGCGTTTTTTCCAATAACGAAGAAGGTAGCCTTCGCACCGTGCTCCCGGAGAATATCGAGCACTTTCGCCGTGCTTTCGCCGGGACTGTCATCGAAGGTGAGAGCTACCGCCTGTACCTTTGGACCCCGTGCAAGTACGGATCCCATCATCTTGTTGAAAGGAAGCTCAAGGAACCACCCGGCCAGGAAAAGGAAAAAGCAGGTCATTGCGGTTGGCAGCATCCAGCTCCCGTGAACAGGTCCGGGGGTCAGCGTCCTGAAATCGGGAAACGAGAAAAAAACGGGACGTCTGAAAAGCAGAAGGGTAAAATCATTGAAGTAGTACATGAACACCGTTTTCCAGAACGCGCTGGCAAACCGACGTGAGGAAGTTGCCACAATCAGGGAACGATTGATAACTACTTTTCCGTTTTTGTAAGCCGTTGACCGAGTTCCACGTCGGCGCCGAGATTGACATTGGAAGAGAATCCGCCGCATGCGTGATAGGCGGAACGTTTTACCGCCATGTTCGCACCGGCGATATGATAATTGAGACGTCCGAGAAACCCGAGCAGGCGAACCTGAAGCGGACCGTCGTTGAAACGGAATACGCCGCCACAAGCGACAACGTCATCAGGCGCGAGCGTACCGGCGATACCTGAAAGCCAGTCCGGGCCAACGATGGTGTCCGCGTCGGTACTGGCGATGATTTCCCCGCCTGCGGCTTCGAATCCCCGTCTGATTGCCCGATGGTACCCTTTTACCGGTTCCCGGATCACGGTACATCCGAACGATGCGGCTATGATTGCAGTAGCATCGGTGGAACCGTTATCGACAACGATTATATCGTACGAAGCTTTTCGTATACAGACGCAGCTTGATCACACTCCCGACGATGGAGGAGAAAGGGGTGCTGGCATTGATCGCGTCGCCCATGAATGCGATGGGCGCGATGCTACGCCAGGAGCGTTTCGAACCGGCAAACCGCAGTCCGAAAAAATCGTATCCGGTGATCACCAGATAGTTTGTTGCTGCATACAGCATTGCAACGGAAAATCGCAGGGGTGTTATCGCGCTGATTGCACTGCCGATAGCCTGCCACGAGGTGTCGCGGATGACCGTTCCGAGATACCGGATCGCGGTGGCGGTCCCTGCGATGAAAATGATCACCAGGAAACCATTGAACAGAGGTTTGAGCCGTGGGACGATAGTAGTGTTAAGGGGGGTGCCGGTTTGCATAGTGCACGACCGTCGATGAATTCTCCTGAGTAGTGTTTCGGCGGTCGGCCGGCAGTCAGCCGGAAGAGCGCCCGAATAATATATACCAGACTTCGGTCCGGTGAAGGGTTTATTTTTGTTAGTCAATAAAAGCTGATTGCGAGGGCGGGATACATGCAGGAACCGGTAATATTCAGATGAAGAGCCGCCATACCAGTTTGGCTGCGGATTTCAGCAGAGGGGAGAGGTCGATCCCGTCGTCATCGTAGTGCGATCTCGGGCGCGGTGGAGTGTTCAGAAGAATCTGTGCCGAAGCCCATTTCTCGTGTTCTTTTTTTTCTTTTCTCTGTTCCAGCTCGGCTCGTTCGCTCATGATTTTTTCGTGGTAGAGTTGACCGCCGGCCTTGCGCCATTCAAGCAGTTTCCTCAGTTCACCGCTGTCAAGCCAGATACCGTGGGCGCACTGGTCGATGACCACACCGCTTTTTTTTCCGAAGTTGACCCGGTTCATCAGCTCACTGCAGACAGGACATCTGATGTAGGCACGGGAGCGTAGCGACGATTCGGGAACCATCTGGTTCATAGAATGAATTTTCTGAAGATTAAATCCATATACGTTGTCGACGGATTTATCCAACAGTGCATTGAGCTCGTCGGGATCGAAAAAAAGTCCCCTGCAGTCGGGACACCGTTCAATGGAAAAGTTTTCAATTTTCGACAATTCAATGGTATCCATGGCCCGATCACAGAGCGGACACCGGCGAACGGAAGCTTCCGATGCCACGGTGAATTCGGATATTCCCTGAAGGTCGACATCGTTTTTAGTCCCGCAGTACTCACAAATTGAACTGTAGGCGGGAAGGGGTGCTGAGCAGGAGGTACAATGAGGCATGGACAGGTTTCCTTGTATTGGTCCGATGCTACGGAGTAGATGAAAAATGATGCGACCCGTGTATACTGATAATTCCATTACATCGTATCATCGTGGTTTGCCGCAGACAATGAAGAATCCGGCCTTCGATGATTTTCGAAGCCGATTTATTCGGTTCGGTTAAGCAGGAACGGTGAATACCGGAAGACTGTGTCACTTATTGACTCACGTAGTCTCTCGCTATCAACCATCCAACATTTTCGTGTGATATTTTTTCTTCTGTACCCGGGAACAATGTGGCGCTGCCACGCGGAGACGATGCGGATACATCCTTCAATAGAAACGTCGCTTTGTATGGCGTTGCTCGCGACCGGTTTCTCTGTAAGGGAATAAAGGCTTCGCATTCATTACAGCTGCCCGGAAAGGAATTGCATAGCGATTCACTTCCGGCGTATGGCCGGGTATGTCCCGATTTCGAAGCGGTGTACAAACCGCTATCGGTATCGCGATGGATATGCCGAGGACAATGTGGACAAAGCGGAAAGGATACTCGAGGAACTCACGCTGCTCAATCCGGATCGAACCGATGCTGTAAGGGTGACGAAGGATTTGTAACCACTGTGGCGGCGGTATGTCGTGGTCGATGATCGGTATAAGGAACCGGTTCTCAATAGAGAACGTGAGAATCGGCAGTACCGGGGAAAAAAACAAAATCTGAATACATTGTCGGTATATTGCTTCATAGAAAAGTTTCGTATCCAGACCAGGAAATTGCCCTCTTTATTTGAAAAATCAGACGGTGTACATACTATAGTTTGCATGTTTTGTCCCCGAGGAACAGTTTGATAACCTGTCAGAATGTAATATATTTAATTTCAGTGACTTGTAATTACATTTTCGGCCAAACCGGGTATACTTTCAGGTTCTCTTTTCGTGATTTAGTAATTCATTGACGATAGACTGAAATATATTACAGGCATGAAGCTTTTGATGAATTCGAAGTACGTACTGTTGCTGGCACTGCTTGTGCTGTTCAGGGCGGATGCACGGGTGATGATCAATGAATTCATGACCGTCAATACCAGCATCTATCCGGATCTCTGGGATTTCGAGGATTTTCCGGACTGGGTTGAACTGTATAATGATTCGTCGGAAGCGGTGGATCTTTCTGATTATTATCTTTCGGATAATTTCAGCAATCCCGAGAAATGGCTGTTTCCGTCGGGGACAGGTATCGATGCCGAGGGATTCCTCCTTTTGTTCGCCGACGGGGACAATGTCGCCCCGGGAACCGATACCGTACGCCCCTACTACCCGTACAACCTTTCTTTTACCACAAGAAATTATCATACGAATTTCAAACTCTCCGGTGGTGGCGAGATGATCGCTCTTTCGCGGAAAACCGATGCGGGTACGGTACTGATCGATACGGTAGTATTCTCACAGCAGGTATCCGACGTTTCGATGGGCAGGAATCCCGATGACAATATGCAGTGGTACCAGTACGATCAGCCGACACCCGGCGCAGCGAATACCACTCGTCCGAAAAAAACGCTCAAGTACGCCCCTTCGGTCGCTTTCTCGGTTGCGGGAGGTTTTTACGATGAAGAACAGACTATCGAACTCTCGAATCCGTCAGACCTGCCGATGTACTATACAACAAACGGTTCGGCACCGACCGCGGCATCGCAGCGCTACTCCTCACCCATAGCTCTCAAGGCTACCTCGGTTATTCGCGCGCGCTGTATTGATTCTCTGCTGCTTGCCGGTCCGGTCACAACGAACACGTATTTCATAGGAGAGAAGAAACGGTCGCTGATGGTAGTATCGATTGTCGCCGACAGTTCATTCTTATGGAACAGTTCGTACGGAATCTATAAAAACAGTCTTAAGGGAAAGGAAATCCCGGCATCGCTCGAGTTTTTCGAGAGTGATGGAACTCCGGCGACATCGGTGCAGGCGGGAATCAGTCCCGGAAGCCTCACGAGTTACGACAGTCCTCAGAAACCATTGCAGGTAGCGCTCAAAGACAAATACGGCGACGACTTCATTGTGTACCAGCTTTTTGCCAAGCCGATCGCGAGTTTCAGTCGTATCCGGCTGCGCAACAGCGGTGATGCGTGGGCCACCAATCTCATGGGCGACGGTATGGTTGAGGCGGTATGCAGAGGGCAGTTGAATAACGCAACGCAGGCCTATCGTCCGGTAATCGTTTACCTGAACGGGGAGTACTGGGGTATCCAGGATATACGGGAACAGTTTGATCCGCAGTTCTTTACATCCAATTTCAATGTCGATCCGACCACCCTCAACGAAATAGGCACCTCCATTATTCCTCCTCTTCCCGCTCATGAAGGGTGGGAGGTGAACGAGGGAACGTGGGACGACTACCAGTCATTCATGTCGGTTGTCAGGAATGCCGATATGAGTGATGCTCAGGCATTCGATACACTTGATGCGTTGATGGACATCAACAGCTTCATCGATTTCATCTGTGCGGAGGACTATGCGGTCAATGTGAGCTGGGGGCATAACATCGAGCTGTGGAAAGTGCGCAATACGAAGTGGCGATGGCTGCTGACGGATTTCGACCGCGGGTTCATTCTACCTCTGGTGGCGATCGACCTTTTGACAAATGGCGGCGGCGGGATAAGCGGCGGTATCATGATGAAGGATACGCTGTTTTCGACGATCATTAACAATAAGGAATTCAGGAACCGCTTTCTGCAGCGTTTCGCCGCGCATCTCAACAGTACCTTTCATCCCTCACGTATGGGCTCGATCATCGACAGTATCAGTGGAATCCTTGAACCTGAAATGCCCGATCACATCGACCGATGGAAGGCTGAGGGGGGTATTGAATCCATTGACTTCTGGAACGGTGAGATCGCCATGCTCAAGGTATTCGCTGAACAGCGACCGGCAATCGTTTTCGCGCAACTTGAGGCGCTGTTCAGTCTCGAGGGAACTGCCCGACTCTCCGTTGCCGTGTCGACGGAAGACGCCGGGGAAATATTGGTAAACGGTGTCCTGATGTGCAACGGTAGCGATGCGATGACCTATTTCAAAGGTGTTCCGCTTCGGCTCACAGCGGTTCCGAGGCCGGGGTACGCGTTTGTCAGGTGGGACAGCGATCATACCCGGGATACCCTGTCGCTTATTCTCGATGGTGACGCAGCCCTGACCGCAGTATTCGAGAAGGCGGGAGTGCACGGGGTTCCGGCGCTGATTTCCGCAGATACGACTTTTGATAAAACCGATTTCGCGTATGTCGCCAGCGGCGATGTGGAGGTTGAAAAAGGAGCGACTCTGACGATCGGTGAGGGGGTTTCCATTGTAATGCCGTCGCATGCCGGTATCTATGTGCGGGGAAAGCTTCTTGTCGAAGGTACCGGGGAACAGCCGGTGCGGCTGGGACCCGACACGGCGAACGGCGCGACCGACTGGGGTGCGATCTGTTTTGACGATGCGGAAGATACGAGTGTTATCGAATACGCGGTGATCACCGGAACGACCCTCGGCAGGAATGCTCTCAACCATAAAGCGGGGATCAACGGAAACAATTCCCGTCTGGTTATGGATCATATCACCATGTCGAATATCATCTATCCGATGTATTTCGAAGGCGGAAGCATGGTACTGCGCAATTCATCGATCACTGTTGATCATATCTGCAACGGCGGTATCCATATCGGACGCGGCGGGGCGGTTGTCGAGGACAATCTGTGGGTGAGCACCGGAAAAACGATCAATACCGATGCGGTGGATCTCAAGGGGGTCGAGGATGGTATTGTACGGGGCAACCGGATATTCAACTTCAACGGTTTCAACAGTGACGGAATCGATCTCGGGGAAGCGGCGAAAAATATTCTTGTCGAAGGAAATTATATCTACGGTAATCGCGACAAAGGGATTTCCGTGGGGGGAAGGTCGACCTGTACGGTGCGGAACAATATCGTGGTCGGGTGTGACCTCGGGATCGGTGTCAAGGACAGCGGTTCGTATGCGGAACTTGACCATAATACCTTCGTGCGCAATAATACCGGCATCGCGGTGTACGAAAAGGTATTCCCGTGTGGAGGCGGTAAAGTGGTCGCGCGTAATACGATCATTTCTGCTTCACGGGTGGCATCGGTTTCGGCGGATGCGGCTTCGTCGCTCGAAGTTTCCTACTCGCTCTCCGATATGGATATCATACCGGGTGTCGGCAATCTGGTAGGGAATCCGAAATTTATTGACCCGATAGGGAACAATTTTCAGGTGGATGAGGAATCCATGAGTCTTGAAGCAGGAGCACCCGAAGGATCAGGGGGTGTTCGAGCCGATATAGGTGCCGAGTACGAGTACGACAGTGAGGATTTCCCTTTATCAATCACCGGAAAGTTTACTCCGCCGGCGCTGGTCGTCAACGAAATCATGCACAAGGACCGGACGAACGATTCTCTGCTCGACTGGATTGAGCTCTATAATCCAGGCCCTGTGCCGGTCAGTGCCGACGGATGGACATTGAGTGACGGAAATCCTGAACGGATATTCATTTTTCCCGCAGGGACAGTAGTGGATACCGGAGAGTATCTGGTGGTATGCAGAAGCGCAGCCGCATTCAGCAGATTGTACCCTGGTGTGAAAACCGTGACGGGTGATATGCCCTTCGGTCTGGGAAACACCGAGACAATCGTATTCGCCGACAGTTCCGGCAGTGCGATTACCTCGATCCGGTACTCGATTCAGATTCCCTGGCCGACCGGAGCCAATGGCGATGGGTCGACGCTTGAATGTATCGATCCGTACAACGTGAATTGCCTGACCTACAACTGGGCGGTGTCGGAGAAAACCGGTGGTACCCCCGGAGCGAGAAACAGTGTTTTTTCGGCACGTGTTGAGCATGCTCCACGTATGGTCCACAATACGGTAGAACAATTCCGGGTATTTCCCAATCCGTTGCGGACATTCGCGACCATCGCTTTTTCGGTACCGGAAAAGGATCTTGTCGCGGTGAGCATCTTTTCGGTGGACGGGAGAAAAGTTGCTACACTGTTGAACGAGGAACTGCAGCAGGGAAATCACTACATCCGATGGCAGGCGAACGGGCGTGCGCCGGGTATGTATTTGTGTACGATCAAAACCAGGCGTTTTACACAGGTGAGAAAATTGTATGTACAGTAAACCTGAACGAGTGGGGGTTCAAATGGGAAAATACCGGTTGGTGCTTTTCCTTATAGTCGTATTCGGTACGGGTAGGGTAATGCAATCGTACGCGCAGTATTCGGATACGGTTAAAATAATGACCTACAACATCAATGCCGAATCGCATGGCAGCGGGTCATACAGTGATATCGCCGAGGTGATCAACGAAATCGGTCCTACCATCAACGGGATCCAGAAACTTGACAGCTGTAACAGCCGGAATTCGACGTACGTGCTGCAGTATCTGGGGGAACAGACCGATATGGCGTATACTTTCGCCGCAGCGCAGACCAATTTCCAGGGTGGCAACGGCTCCTACGGTGTCGGGTTTCTGTCCGGTGAGGAACCGCTGAGCGTTAGGCGATTGGCGATACCGAAAGGAAATGCTTCGGAAGATCGTGCCGCGCTTGAAATCGGTATCACCATGGCCGGTGAGCGGGTGCGGTTGATCGTCACCCATCTCGATTACGCGAGTGCCGCAAACCGGACCGTGCAGATTCAGCAGATACTTCCATGGATCGACAGCGGCGGCGCCGAAACCGACCCGGTGGTCATCATGGCCGATTTCAACGCACGGGCAACTGAAAGTTCGATGCAGCTCTTCGAAGATGCCGGATTTGACTATGTAAAGGGTGAAAACGGCGAGGTCCTCGATACCGCACAGAACATCAACCACATTCTATTCCGGCCGGTTGACCGATGGAGTATTCTCAGTGTCGGTAATCCGGCATATTCTGCTTCGAACCGGTATCCGTTGTGGGCGCAGATGCAGCTGCTCGATCCCGTGGCCGCAAAAAAAAATCAGAATGTTCCGCATATCAGAAATTCAATCGGAAGATTCACCATTGCAGGAGATGGTATCCGCTTCGAAGTCGGACGGGAATCGAGGGTATCCTGTGAACTGGTCGGTATTTCGGGACGTAAAATCGGCACGTTTGTGGATGGGCATATGCTGGCTGCGGGAACCCACGTGTTTCATCTTCCCGAAGGCGTTTTTACGGATGGCGCCGCGGTCGTTGCCATAACGGTCAATGGAAAGCGGATGGTGAAAGGTGTTGTAACTGCGAAATGAAAAAACATCTTTTTTCCGGTGGCGGGGGCTGGTTTCAAACCCGCTTTTGCGCTGAAATGCCGTTGTACTGAACAGATGCAACAACCGTTGAAACGAATGATAACAACTGCCGATACACACTTGTCCGTCATCAATAAAGGGAGGAATTGAGTGAAGAAATCACTGCTCAGCGTACTGTTTGCCTGTTTTGTATCCTATGCCGCTTTGCCGGAAGTGTCCATCACCGGAACGGTTACCGATTCAGCCGCCGCGGGGCAGACCGCTTCGGAGCAGGGGGTGCATACGAGGTGAGTTTCACCTAAGGTGATTCGCATGTCATTCGGGGCGGGAACTCGGCAAGTGATGCGGAAATGATGTGTGCCGAGTGTCGAATGTTTTCACCTCCCGAGTCCGAGGCGCAAGGTGTGTTTATCGGTTTCCGGATCGTTAAACGTATACTGGAATAAGGAATCCTCCGTAATCTTATCTTTTCCGAGGGGACGGAATAGTGTTCCCTCGGTTTTTTGTTCTGGCTGAAATTGACTTCCGTTTTTACATTCCTGACTCAGGACGTCCCTGCAATCATCGATGAGATATCCGACAGTTCCCCTAACCGGGGATGCCGAAATGGTGCCATGCGGTGAGGGCGCCCAGATTTACCCTTCCAGTAAAACACTTTGTTCAGTGTCGAGTAGAGCATGGGTGTCGGTATCGAGATTTATATCTCATTAAAATCTAATTTAGGTGACAAAAAATGTCACCACATAATACATCCGGCAATAACGGTATCCCGGTGGCGCTGAAATATTGATTGAAAACTATAATATATTGATATGAAACGAAATTAAGTTAATTGTTTTGCGATATTGTTAATATTATAAGGAATCGATTTGCAGCTTTCCGTGATTTAAATTTATTTATTTGATCAATTTTCAGGTATATTATTGTCTCAAGAGTCACCATATGCCAATGTCGTAATCTCAATTGAGCAGGTTACCGGTACGTTCGGTGAAAACAATCATGTAATTGGCTTAACTACTTTACGAGGGAGTTCCGGATGAAGACGGTGCGCGTAGTTCTCTGGGTACAGTTCTGCCTGCTGATGAGTTTCATGTATGCCGGGGGAGTGCTGTTTGCGCAGGATCAGTGCAAAGTGGTGGGGTGGGCGACGCAGAACGGCGGAACGAGTGGCGGGGGAAGTGCCTCACCGACAGTGGTATCGAATTACAACGATTTTAAAAGCGCCCTGACCGGAAGTGCGAAAGTCGTTCATGTCAGTGGTACGATTACCATTCCCGGTGGTGGACGGATCACCATTCAGGATCAGACCGGGAAAACGATCGTCGGGCTTCCCGGATCCAAAATGGTCTCCACTGATATGTCCGCAGACGGATCGGGGATCATGTATATCAAACGGTGTAAAAACTTCATCATGCGCAATCTCGTATTCGAAGGCCCGGGAGCCTATGATAATGACGGGTACGATAATCTGTGCATTGATGACTGTCAGAATTTCTGGGTGGACCATTGTGAGTTTCATGACGGTATGGACGGAAACTTCGATATTAAAAACATGTCCGACTTTGTTTCCGTCACCTGGTGTACCTTCAGCTACGAAAAGCCACCGAAAGCAGGGGGGTCAGGTGGTTCGGATGATCACCGGTATTCCAATCTGATCGGTTCGTCTGATGGTGCTACCGGTGATGAAGGGCATCTCAACGTGACGTTTCAGTATTGCTGGTGGGGAAACGGCTGCAGGGAACGTATGCCCCGGATGCGATTCGGAAAACTGCATATGGTGAACAACCTCTTCAACAGCAGCGTTTCCAACCATTGTATCCGTGCCGGGTACAAGGCGAACATCCTTGCCGTGGGGAACTCTTTTGACAACCAGAAAAAGCCGATTGATGAATATGATGGTGATTATACCGCCATCAGGGCATACAATAACAGCGGAGCAAGCGATGTCACTAAAAATTCGGCTTTTACTCCTCCGTATTCAATTGATATCGCGAGTCCTTCAACAATTGTCAATCCCATCAAATCATGTGCGGGGGCAAAGCTCACCAGTGCGAACGGCTGCTCATCGTGCGGGGGACCGGTTAACGAACCTCCGGAGGTGAGCATAACGGCACCCGCGGACAATGCGACCTTCGATGCACCGGCTACGGTTACCATAAGCGCGAACGCGACGGACGAAGACGGTTCCATCGCGAAAGTCGAGTTTTACAACGGCACCACGCTACTGGGATCGGATAACTCTTCGCCCTATTCCTACTCGTGGATGAACGTAAATCCCGGTACCTACACCATTACCGCCAAGGCGACCGATAACGGCAGTGCGGCAGCCACGTCTTCACCGGTTACCGTTACCGTGATCGATCCAACCACCCCCGCTTTGACAGCCACTGACAATACCACGCAGACGGTCGATTCCGGCAAAGCCATGTCACCGATCGTCTTCACCTGGGGAGGTGCGGCAACGGATGTCAACTGTACCGATCTGCCGCAGGGACTGACCGCTGCAAAGAACAGTCCGGAAAAGACACTGACGATTTCGGGAACGCCGACGAAAGACGGTACCTTCTCGGTAACCACGGTGGGCGGGAGTCCGGCAGTGACCCTGAAAGGGACCATTATAATCAGGATCCCCAGTATCGTTCTTGCCGACTGGTACAAGTTTCAGGAAACGACCGTTTCACTTGAATTCCTTGAGTTCACCGATGCGAGTATCGAGACTGATTACTATGATGATTCCAAACCGGCGAATAACGTCTCCTATACCGCCGGTGCGCTGCGGCTCAATAAAGGTACCGGGTCGATGAAGCTGACCTTCCGGTCACTCGAAGTGCTTAAATTCCGCTGGTATGCGACCGGTGGAAGATCTCTGAAGGTGACCTACGGGACGGAAGGAACGGAACACACCTGGAATTCGTCGTCACAATACGAAAGCGGGGCTCACGAATTCGATCTTACCTCGATGATTCCGGAACTGGTCTCCGATGCGCCGATAACGGTCATTGTTATCAACGACCGCGAAGACGGCGGTTCATTCAATATTCACGATTTGTACGTTGAGGGAACGGAGATGCCGGGTACCGGGGTTCACCGGTCGTTGAAAACGGTACATGACAATACTACGTACCATTTTACCTCTTCCGGCGATATGCTGATTATCGGTTCGGGCAGCAACCGGCGGCAACAGATATCTATAGTCAACCTTCTAGGAAAAACCGTGATGGTGAGGGAGTTTTCTCCGGTGATTGATATTCGCCGGCTGGAAAAGGGAATTTATTTCCTGAAGGCTGGTTCACAGAACGGAATGTTTATCAAACGGTAACAAACGGGGACGCCGGCGTGCTGTAGTCTGATAAATAAGGGGGCACCACGAGGGAAGAAGAGGGACACGACATCGATCGTGTCCCTTTCTGTTTCGGATGATGTTGAAACTTGTCCGCTGCCGGTGAGATTAACTATAAAGTCATCTGACGTATTTGCCGAACCACGCGGGAACACCCGGTTTTTCCGTGCCCGCAAGCATGGTTCTCCATTCCGAATCGGCAAGCCGATTGATCGGTGTTTCGTCGTGCTGATAGAACGATGAGACCGCTCCGACATAGAGCGTGCCGCAGTCATTTCCGGTTGCCGCCTGAATGATGACAAACGAGGCATCACCGGTGGCCGCATGGAGCACCATGTCCGAGGGAGAAATAATGCTCGGCGGAATGGTGTGTACGTCGGCGATACAGGGACGCGACTGTTCACAATCGTCCCAGGATTTGAAGAGCTTCGGGTACCATCCGATATACGGCGGCGCACCGCACATCCCGTTGGTATTGGTTGTCAGCATCTGATTGAGGAATGCGATATGGTTCCCGGAGAGCGGTTTTCCTTCCAGTTCCAGCTCCGCCATGGAAGCGAGCGAGTCGGTGACGGTCAGCCAAGTGGTAAGATCGGGTATCGCCAGGTTATTGAGTGCGGTGGTGTCGACGATTGTGGTAATTCTTCTCACGATTTCACCGATTTTCCGGTAAAACTCCGGATACGGTTCCACATAGCCGTCAGGATAAAAGCAGCTGATTCCTGCCGTGTAACTCTGCTTCGCGTAAAGAAGGGTGTTGTGCCGCAACTGTGCCCAGGAGGCGAGCTGCGTATTCATCTGTTTTTCCTGCCAGACATTTGATCGCATGACTGCCGGAACGGTTGCAGGAGGCGGTTGTGAAAGCGAACGCAAGCCATCGAGCCAGAGTGTATAGAGATTACGGTTCCAGTAGGGGTACTTTTCAAACAGTGCCCGTGCGGCCCCGAGACGGGTATGGTAAGGCCGGTAGTCTCCGGCAGCGGTTGTGTAGGTGGTGATATCAGAAGCGATAACCGGTGTCGCGGCATTGTTGCCCAGGCAGAACGGAACTTCTTCAAGCAGCGGTTTGTTACGGTTTTTAACGTAAGCTTCTACAGTTCTTCCGAGCAGGTAGGAGTCGAGAATGAAACGCTGTCCGCAGATCTGGGCGATGGCGGGCAGTTCGGGCCGCTTTGCATCGGGGCCTTTCCATATTGCCTGCGAGAGGATCAATTGATTCGCGCTGCCCGAATTTTTAATGGCGGCGAGTAGTCTTATTGCCGTGGCGTCCGATGTTATAACCGAATCGACGGGGATCGGATGTGCGGCAAGTATTCGGGAAAGTCCCTCGAGGGAAAAGCCGTCCACGTCACCGACAAAAAAGGAGATGACCTGATTGATTTCCGCCAGAGCCGCCAGTGCTCCGCTTTCCTCCATACAGATATGGATGAGTGCAAAATCACGCAGTTGACGGAGAGAATCTATCCGGAATGCGCAATCGGCTCTGCCGAGCCACATCATGCATTGAAAATACTGTGACAGGTCACAGGTACTTTTTCCCAGACACTCATAATGACCGCGCGGTTTGAACTGACTGAAGTCTATGGCAAGCGTATCACCGAAAAAAGCGGTGGTCGTGAGTTCCTCGTCGGCGATGAGCCTGAGAAGCGCATCGGCGACGGGGTCGTCG
>JAFGHA010000160.1 GCA_016930275.1 Chitinispirillaceae bacterium | reverse complement strand
CATTTTTTCCTCCTGAGTGTTAGGGTTCAAGAGGAAAATATAGGCAGCGAGTTTAAAAGGAACTCATGCCTTCGTCACACGGTTACGGCAAACCGACTGCCGGTGATGGCTCCCTACATATAGGTCTGGTGTTCGATCGGAAAATCGCCTTTGGTGGCGGGATCGATTTTTTGTGGAATGTGAACAAGAAAGCCACCCCGATCGCCGGTAATACCTACAAAATTGAAGAATCTCAAAAAACGTTCATGTTTCCGATCAGCGGCTATCTGGCGCTGAGCCCTATTCCACAGTTCCGTTTTCATCCCTGTCTGAGTACGCAGATAGGTTTCAATACCATGTATTATTCGAATAAACAGGATACCCTGCAGGATGATGAATCGGTACCGGGAAGTGATGAGAATGGCTGGTACATGGGATTTTACTGGAAGATCGCCGGAGATGTGATGTTCAATCTCGGCGAGACCTCTGTCCTGTTTGCCGGTCTGGAATATCAGGTAACACGACCGGATAAAGTAAATGTCAGGAACGACGATATCTTTACTCAACGGGACATGAACGGCGCCGGGTTCCGGTTCGGGGTCCGGCTTGCGTATTGAGATAAGTATCGTCCATTACAGTAGGGGCGGGTTTGAAACCCGCCCCTACTGTAATGGACAGAAATGAATCACCCGTCCTTCGCCTCCAGCTCCTCCCACCGCCGGTAGGCTGCGGCGATTTCCTCTTCAAGCGTCTCGCACTGCCCCTTTGCTTCACGGATGAAACCATCCTTCCGGTACCACCCGGGATCGGCCATTTTGTCCAGAAGCTCCTGGTGATCGGTTTTCAGTTGCTCGATCTTTTCGGGAAGTGCCGCAAACTCCTGCTGTTCCCGGTAGGTACGCTTATTGGATGCGTTTTTTTTGCGGACGGTTTTTGGTGGTGACGGCTCTTTTTTCCGGTTGGCTGCGGATTGGAGTGTCGTCTGCTCTTCCCAGTCATCGTAACCACCCACGTACTCTTTTACCGTACCCTCTCCCTCAAACGAGATGATCGACGAGACAACATTATTGAGAAATGCCCGGTCGTGGCTCACGACCAGTATGGTTCCCGCATATGTACCGAGCAGATCTTCGAGAAGCTCCAGTGTTTCGGCATCGAGATCGTTGGTCGGCTCATCGAGCAACAGAAGGTTAGAGGGAGAGGCGAAAAGACGGGCAAGCAGCAGCCGGTGACGCTCTCCCCCGGAAAGCTGGCTTGCGGGAGATTTCGTCCGGTCAGACCGGAAGAGAAAATCCCGAAGATACGCGATTACGTGCCGGGGCGCACCATTGACAAATACGGTGTCGCCGCCGCCCGGAGCGACGTTTTCCCAGACGGTTTTTTCGGGGTCGAGCAGCTCGCGGAACTGATCAAAAAACAGAGGCTCAACACCGGTTCCCTGTTCAACCGTCCCGGTGTCGGGCTTGAGTGCTCCGGTAAGCAGCTTAAGCAGTGTGGTTTTACCGCAGCCGTTGGGTCCGATAATTCCGATCCGGTCGCCCCGGGTGATGGTGGCGGAAAAATTCCTGATGACCGGTTGGTCGTTCCAGGCATACGAGATATTTTCCGCCTCGATTACCCGGGTGCCGCTTCGAGCGGCACCGCTGATCTCCATACGGACCGTGCCGCTTCGTTCACGCCGTTTCCGCCTTTCCTCCCGCAACCGGTGGAGCGCACGTACTCTCCCTTCATTGCGGGTACGTCTCGCCTGAATACCCTTTCTGATCCATACCTCTTCCTGAGCGAGTTTTTTGTCGAAACGTTCCCATGCCTTTTCTTCCGTATCGAGTACCGCCTGTTTGCGGATAAGAAAAGTGGCGTAGTCGCATGACCAGTCGACCAGTTTGCCGCGATCGAGTTCGACGATACGGGTGGCGAGACGGGTGAGGAGGCGCCGGTCGTGCGTGACGAACAACACCGTGAGTTTCGAACCGAGAAGGAAAGATTCCAGCCAGGAGATCGTCGGGATATCGAGGTGGTTGGTGGGTTCGTCGAGAAGGAGCAGGTCGGGTTCGGTGACCAGCGCCCGTGCCAGCAGTACCCTTCGTCGCATTCCGCCGGAAAGTGTCGAACAGAGTGTCGAACTGTCGAGCGAAGTGACACTGAGGGTGCGATCAATTGCATTTTGCAGATTCCAGCAGTTCGCGGCTTCGATGGCATGATGAAGATGATCCATCTCCCCGGCGGATGCATTGCTGCGCTGCGCACGGTAAAAGCGCGCGAAAAGTGCACCGTTGTCTCCGAGTCCCGCGGCAACCGTTTCATAAATAGTTCCTTCAGAGAAATCAGGGACATCCTGCGGTAGATAGGCGATACGCGTTCCGGGTTCCATCACGATGGTTCCCTGATCCGGACGCACCAGACCGGCGAGAATTTTCATGAAAGTGGATTTACCGGCGCCGTTGCGGCCGAGAAACGAAATACGCTGACCTTTCTGGATTTCCAGGTTGACACTTTCAAGGAGGGGGGGGCCACCGTATGCGATGGTGCAATCATGAATACTGATAAGTGACATGCTGGTGAAAATACTTTCCGGTTGCTGCCGCGGAATGAGCGCCGGGAGCGGAATGCGGGACTATTGGCAGAGCTGTTCGAGTTCACGGTCCCGCAGTACCGGAATCTTCTTCACGATGACCTTGACCGATACTTCGCTGGTATCCTTGTCGAAGAGGTTGACGTTCCCCATGATGGTATCACCGAGCATGTAGAGTTTCAGTTCGGAGTGGCCGAAGGGAAGTTCCGGATCTTCAAGATAAACGGTATCGCGGGTGAAATACCGGATACCAAGTTTTCTGCATACACTGATCTTGCTGTGGGTACCGAAAGCACTTACCTCGCGATGGGTGAATTTCAGATAGAGCTGCTGAACCTGAAATCCTTTCGAGTAAATCCGTCCGTTTTTCTCCTGTGTCAGACGGACCGCTTTGCAGAGATAGGTAGCGGGGATATCGATGGGAGTGATGGCGTTTGCGGAAAACAGCAGCATCGCTGCTGGAATGGTTAAGGCAAATCGGTGTCTTGTCATTATGTGCCCTCACTCTTCTTGTTACGGTGGAGGGAAGGTGAATCAAATTCCCTCCTCCCGTAAACGGGGGCAAGGCCAGGGATCGGGGAAATGAAAAACAGAGTGAGAGTATTCATTTGTTTTAAAATACGTTCCGCTGGTTTTAAAATTTCGATGATACCGGTATTAACCGTATCAGAATAGAAGGTGGATCGTCACCCGGGCGTAGGCCGGGGCCAGAACAGATAAGCGCGTTTCGTCATTTCTCTACTGGATCCCGGGTTGGCTTACGCCGCTGCTTCGCGGTCGCCGGGATGACGGCTACTTTAATAGTTGCTATAGTATCTGAAATAGTTACTATAGTATCTGAGTAAAATATTTTGAGGCAGTTGCTATGTCCTTATCCGCGGATATCACTCTCGTTGACTCCAGGCGGTAATCCCCGCAAGCGCACGTGCGCACAGCAGTTCCTGTTTCTCCTTTTTACCGATCTTCCGTTTTGACCCGGCCGGTGGAAGCGGAGGAAAGAGACCGAAATTGATGTTGGTGGGGGTGAAATGTTTCTCCTCCGATGCGGTAACATGATGTAGCAGCGCGCCGAGCGCCGATTCCGGCGGCGGTGATACCCATGGTCTGTCGTTCAGACGTTCAATGAGCGCGAGCGCCGCAAGATGTCCGGTGGCGATGCTTTCGGTATATCCCTCGTTGCCGCACAGTTGTCCTGCAAGCTGCAGGTGCGGCCGTTCACGGAATGAGAGATCATCCGCAAGCAGTTTCGGGGCATTAAGATAGGTGTTACGGTGGATACTGCCGTAGCGCAGAAATTCCGCATGCTCAAGGCCGGGGATCATCCTGAATACCCGTTGCTGTTCGGGGATCTTCAACCGGGTCTGGAATCCGACCAGATTGCAGCTCTCACCCGACACCTGCTCCTTGCGCAGCTGGCATACGGCAAAGGGGCGCCTGCCGGTTCGCGGATCGGTCAGACCTACCGGACGCAGCGGTCCGAAGGCGAGTGCTTTGTAGCCCCGCTGTGCGGCAACTTCGATCGGCAGGCACGATTCGAAAAACCGGCTATCCTCGAAGGAACGGGCGGCAACCTGATCTGCTTCACGCAATGCCTCATAAAAGGTGCGGTATTCGTCTTCGTTAAAGGGGCAGTTGAGATAGTCGCCTTCGCCGTCCTCCCAGCGTGAAGCTGAAAAAACGACCGAACGGTCGATTGATTCCGTATCGACTATGGGGGCGATCGCGTCGTAGAAATGGAGCGAACCGGTTGAAAATGTTTCCTGTAACCAGTGCGTGAGTCTCTCCGATGCCAGCGGACCGGCCGCAATGATCGAGTGGCCGTCGTCTGCCGGAGCCGCTATTTCACGACGTACCAGGGAAACCTTGCCGGAGCGTTCGATCAGACGCAGCACTTCGGTGGAGAATTGTTCCCGATTGACGGCAAGTGCCGAGCCCGCAGGGAGCGATGCGGCTGCGGCCGCGGTGAGCAACGGACTCTCCAGAAGACGCAACTCCGCCTTGAGAAGACCATGAGCGGAGGGAAGGTGATTCGATTTGAGCGAATTGGAGCACACCAGTTCAGCGGGGAGATCAGTGGTGTGCGCGGGAGTCGGTAATTCCGGTCGCGCTTCGTACAGGGTAACGGCGAAACCTGCCCGACCAAGCACCAGT
>JAFGHA010000159.1 GCA_016930275.1 Chitinispirillaceae bacterium | reverse complement strand
GAGTGAATCCTCCCCGCGCGGAGCACGGGGCCTCCTGATTTGAGGCCAGAGGCCGAAAAGCAGGAAGAAGCCGACACACGATAGTGTGGCGCGGATTACCCAAAACATTGTGCGAAAGCACAAACAGTTTTACGCCAATTGTAACAGAGGTAAATGGCAAAGCCTATTATCTCTCACCCCGCCCAGAGGACGGGGTATTATAGTTTTGAATAAAAATGTACTTGAGAAGAATGTTATCACCTATGAGTGGGTGAAGATCTCGGTGTGCCAACCATCTGCGGCATTTTCAGTCAGAACTGCTGTCAGGTGTCCGCAGACAGCAGAACCGGTGCGGGAACGAGGTTCACTACGAGGCAGTATGCCGACGGGCACTTCGGTCGCTTACTAGGTCCCGGAGTGCGGTGAAAAAAAGATTCTCCTTGTCGAGGACGATTACTCGTTCCTGCAAATGACGAGGAACATGCACGGATACCGTAGTCAGCCGACTACCGATTCCACCAAGGGTGGTCGCCATGACAAACAATTTTTCTCTGTACCATTATCTGGAGGGGAAAAAGGAAATTGCTGTTAATTTTCAAAAAAAAATGCTACAATCGCTGTATACATCTCAAACGGGGAATAACATCACACGATGACCTATTCAGAGCAAGCACTTTCGACACTTCGTAATTTCAAGGAAAAATCGGGCGATCCGGCATTCCAGCGACAGGCGGGGATGTTGTACTGGAACCTCGTCGAGGAGAATGTGTTTGCTTGTATCCGTGAAAAACGGGACATCGGTGAGATGGTCAAACAGGAGTATGACCTCTTTAATTTCGGCATTTCACCGGTTGTGCATGAGGACGCACAGGTAATAGGTGATAACATACGTGATGCCGGAACTGCAGGCGGTCTCCTTAAAATATCCCTCATGACCGACTGGATCGTGGAGTTATATCAAAAGACAATTTCCGGTGACCGACTCGAAACGCTCGAACGGGAACTGAAAGTTGCCGAACGGCAACTTTCCCGCCACGAACATGAAATCAGGAACCAGCAGCAACTGCGGAAAGAACTACTTTTGCGGGAACCCGGGGGCAAGGCTGAGACGGTCGAGGCGCTCGACCATGCCGATAAACTGTCCCGGTACATTCTGAAAATAAAACGCAGAACCATGAAGGGCGCATTCATCCCGGTTGATGAAAAAAGGAAAAACTGCCAGATACAGCAGGATTACGAGAAATTAATTACCCGCATCGGGCGGATCACCGGTTCGGTCTCGTCGCTGGAGGCGAAATCCGCACTGAAGCAGTGTGCCGAACAGATAGAACTGAACATTGCCGGAGCACTTGACATAGAGGAGCTTGTCGCCAGAATAAAGGACGATCTTGCGAATATCCAGGCACGGCAGCATGCGTTGTCTCCCATGGAAATTGAAGCAGCCTTGCGTAAGGAAATCGACTATTTAAAGGATATGGTGAAGCTGGCGGCAAAACGGCTTCGTCTGGAGGCCAGTTGTTTCATGAAACCCGGAGAAACAGCCTTCAAAGTCGCTGAGGTCAATGAATGCATCGGGAGAATATTCGAATTCGATCCGGAAATTGCCCATAATCAACGGGTTATGCTGTTCGGCCTGCCGGAAATACTGCTGGTTCCCGGTAACGGAAGAGCATTGTATGAATGGAAGAGCAACAGGATCATTGTTCCGCTTTTTCCCCACGACGCCAATCTGATGGCGTCAATCGCGGCCGGCCTTATCGAATACCGGCTTGATGTCGACGAAGAAAAAAAACTTCTCACTTCCTATAATAAACTGCCCCGTCATAAGGACGTGAAGTCGGTTATCCGGCTGAAAAACGATCTGATCAAGGATTACCTGATCTGGATGACCTCGGAATGTTCAGGGTACCGAGTATTGGCAAAAGAAGAACGGAAGTGGTTTGAACAGGAGATCGCACCTGCAAAGAATGACATCTCCGTGCCTCTTGAGTGCCGTTCCTACATGATGAACAGCGAGGAGTTCAATAAAAAATGCAGGGAAATGGAGGCGGTTCTGGAAGGAGGATTCGATCCGGTTCCGCCCGAAACACTCTGGATAGCGAGCGTACTGCTCTTTCAACAGGGGAAATTCAATCAGTCACTCGAGTGTCTGGAGGTACTGGTACAGGAACAGCCGGATCACAAGATGGCCAGCTACAATATGGGGCATGTCTGCATGAAACTCATGCGAAAACAGGAAGCGATACAGCACTTCGCCGTATTCTGCAAAAGCAATCCGCAGAGCTGGTGGGCCTCGGTGGCATTGGATAATATCCGGAGACTTCAGATCGGCTCTTCCGCGTAGAATTGTTTTATCTCGTTTGATAAGGTACAAGCGTCCTCGTTAGTATTTTCTTCATTGGTGGTGCAGATACCGGAGAGACAATGGTTTTCAAATCGATCTGAATAGGTATGCAATAAATCTGCATCTTCATTTTCAGGCGGTGCTCCATTTGCCGCGTTGGCAATTAAAGAATGATCTTCGCAAGGGATGTTAGAGAGTAAAACAATGAAAATCGTTCTCGGAATATGCTTCATCACTATCATTGTCTTAAACTTCGTGGCTCTTCTGGCATGGTCTATTTTTCATCTGCGGCTTCAATGGAAGTATCGCGATGTCTGGATATCATTAGGGACACCGAAAGTTTACAAAAAATCACCATTCGATAAAACCGATGTCGAAAAAGGACAAAGAATCTTAAATCAATACCTCGACAACAAAGAATATTTCAAACTCAATGATAAGCTGATGGATTACAGCGCCGCGACCATGAAAATCTTTGAGAAAATGATCGGACTCGGCTGGTGGCTTTTCGGTGTACTGATTATCGTTGCCATTGTTGTTGAATGGCGATTTTTATCACCAGAGTAGAGAGAATCTGAACAGGGTAGGTCATTGTGCAAACGAATTGCCGAAACACGGAGTTTATACGATGGTTGCAATGTCTTACGCACCTGTACGCCCCCTATTCTGGAATCGTTGAGGCTACCTGCCGCCAGTCATAACAAATGAACCGTAACAGGGGAAGTTGCCATGCTGAACCACCATAGTATTGTGCGTCGCAAAATAGGTCTGATGCTCGCTGCAGTTACAATTCTGACAACCTGTGATTGGTTTCAGCATTTAGATGATGAGTATCATGATCCGACTGTTCTTGAAAGAATGGAAGGGTGTTGGGTCAGGCTTTCTTATTTATGTGGAAATCAATTTATCGAGATTAACGACAGTTTGTTCACTCATTATAAAGACGAGATTGCAATAGATACTCCGACGTACTCGGTCTGTCATACGATTATCAGGAGAAATCTGGTAGTGGAGCTAACCAACGATACAATTATGGATAGGGATTTCCTGAAGAGAGCAGAGCTTATCGATGATTCAGTAACAATTGACAGTTCGGCAAAGACGGTGGTCGTATTCAGAAGCGGAAATCTGTATCTGGAAACGGGAGATTCCGTTGTGCTCAGATTCAGAAGAATTGATAGAGAGGCGGTTTTAACTGATACGTGTGTCGGCATCGGCATGTTTCCGTGCGCCGAATGTTCTCCCTATACAAATCCGTGCCCGGGAATACCCGGTGGGCTGACGTCTGAACTTCAGTAGAGATGAAAATAGCTTTTCACGCATATCATTGCCTGTTCGATTGAAGGTAGTATTTGCTCCTGATCGATCGTCGGAGATTTTTATCCGGTTATTCATATCAGCAGAACCGATTTTAAATTATCCGTCGATTTTCCGGGACAATCCGTAGACAAGAATAAACAAGGAGGAACACTATGAGTTTCAGGTTTTGGTATTCATGTTGGGCTGTTATTGTTTTTCTCCTGATGTGTACCCGGACATTTTCCCAGGTCCATACCCTGATGGAAGACCGCTCTCTCCGGTCGTCTTCGGTTACAATGAAATATCGCCTTTTCGTACCTGAAAATTATAACCCGCAGCAAAAATATCCTTTCATCGTGGTCATGCATGGTGTGGGAGAAAAGGGAAGCGATAACACTATTCAGGTCGATCGGGAAGATCTTGCCTCCACCTGGATTGCAGATAGTCTGCAGAATCGGGTACCCCATTTCGTAATGGGCCCGCATCTTTCCTGGGGAAACACCAGCGCTATTGAGATTGTACACAGTATCATCGATTCCTTGAAACGCGAATTTACGATCGACACCAATCGTTTGTATGTTGCGGGGCTTTCAATGGGGGCGAGGGGAGTGTTCAATCACCGAAGTACATTCAATAGCAATGGTGAATCGGGTGCAATCTGACAAGGTTCAATCGCTGCTGTTTCAGAGAAGTGTCGGAGATGTTGATAAATGTTATTTCTCTCTTTGCGGACGTAAAGTCATAATTGAAAAAAGGAAAGGTGTCGATTGTTCCGGGGATATCCTGAGATTGCCGTGCCGCAGCATCAACAGTCAGAGACACATGTGACCGGTCGGGAAACATCCTGTAACGCGTGATTAATTCAGAACAATGTCTACAAGGACTATAATGGAAGTAATGAATGAATGTTATTCTCGGGATATGCTTCATCACTATTGTTGCAGTCAACTTCGAGACTCCTTTGGGTGCGATCCGTCTTTCATCCGCTGCTTCGATGCAGACATCATGGTGACTGGGTATCTTCATGGTCATCCACTTTTCATGAATGTTCGCCATTCGATAAAACTGATATGGGCCATCGTGTCGGGACCATGAAAATCTTTGCCGGTTAGGTAGAACCCGTTTATGGCGTGAGGCAACCGCCTGGAACAAAAGTGACCGTTGTGTGTCTGCCTGTATGTGTTTGATAGGGAGTAAATTATAAAGATAATTTAATTCTGACTTCCTGTCTGTGATGTACGTCACAAATCAAACCGATGATTACCATTTCAGGGTGGGGAATTTCGATACTGTAGGACATTTAGGGGAATATTTGAAATGAATGGGCGATTTAAAAGTTCGGGCAGGTTTCAAACCTGCGCCCGGCTGTATAGCCGGCTTGCAATATCCCCACGCAAAACCTAATTTAGTGTGACCTCCGGAGAACAGTATTCCTCCGGATATTCCACATTCCGTACAACAGGGGAATCCCGTGCAAATCGGGAACGGACCCGCCACTGTACACCCGGGGTAGCTTCCGGGGAAGTCAGGAAACCTGCTGCAACGGCCCTTCAATCTTTACAGGTCTTCGAGGAGTAAGACCGGAGGATACCAGTGACTTTTCGATCTTCACCTTCAAGTATTTTTTCATCGGTTCAAAACTGCTTCGGTGCAGCAGCAGGTACGGTCACGGTAGCGATTTTGATGGTGATTTGTTCAATTAACTGCGAAAAAAACAATGACTTGAATCGATCAGAAATTCCTGCTCCCCGTATCATTTCCTTTGCCCCGAGTATCACCGAAACCATATTCGCACTTGGAGCTCAGGAGCATCTTGCAGGGGTCACCGACTTCTGTTTCTGGCCTCCGGAGGCGAAACGGCTGCCGAAGGTCGGTGGCTATATTGATCCCAATTTCGAGCAGATTGTCCGACTGAAACCGGATGTGGCGATACTTTTGAAGGAGCACGGGGCGCTTATCGAATTTCTGACTAAACACAAGGTGAGAATAGTCAGAATCGACAATGAGAATATTTCCGGTATATTCAATTCGATTTCTCTCATCGGCGATGCATGCGGTGTTCCCGACCAGGCGGACAGTCTGATAAAAACAATGTCAAAAAGTTTACACGGGAGAGCTCCGTACTGTTCAAGAAAACCCCGCATTCTTTTCTGTGTCGGCCGTGACAAGCCGGGGAGCGGCACCATCGGTTCGGTATTCTGCGCAGGCCCTAAAAGTTTTTACAGTGAACTGATCGACTATGCGGGAGGCGAAAACGCCTTTACAGATACATTGTTCGCCTATCCGTCGGTCGCGGGAGAGGGAATTATCCATATGGCACCTGATATTATCATCGATGCAATGGCCTCAAACAAGTCGATGGATTCTGAATCGGTCGGTGGTGACTGGAACGAACTCGATATGGTGCCGGCAGTGAAAATCGGGGCGGTTTACCCCCTCACCGGAACGTATGTTTCAATCCCCGGTCCTCGGATCACCGATATCTGCAAAGATATCCGGAAATGTATTGAAGACTGGCAAACTCGAAGCGCACGGGGGAGTGCATGTCTGCGCTTCAAGTGACTAATCTTTCATTCTGCTACGAAAAAGGCACTAAAGTCATTGATAATCTATCGGTTACAATAAAAAAAGGTGAACGCTGGTCGGTTATCGGTAAAAACGGTTCCGGCAAGTCGACACTCATCCGATGTATCGCCCGACTCGAAAAAATCGATCATAATGCCATTACGGTCAATAACAAGTCGTTACATCAATTTTCATCGATTGAAATAGCCCGAATCTGTGCATATGTACCGCAGGCGACCCTTCGAATCCCACCCAATTATTCCGTGTTCGAATATGTCATGATGGGAAGATATCCTTACTGTGGATTTCCGGTACGGTATACCAGAAATGACCGCTTGATAACCAGCGAGGCACTTGAACTGACTGATACTGCGGAGCTGGCGAATCGGTCGATGAAAAATCTCAGCGGGGGAGAGCTGCAACGGGCGTATATCGCCGGTGCGGTTGCTCAACAAACCGGGATTATGCTCCTTGATGAACCGGTTTCTTTTCTTGATCCGATGCATCGTGAAATGATTCATAAGACACTGTCGCGGATTCATGATGAATTCGGAACAACAATGATAACCGTTACCCACGATATTAATGCTGCACTGCAAAGAAATACTCATGTCTTGGCTTTGAATAGCGGCAAATCGGTATTCGTGGGGACCACGTCCGAATTTCGAAAAACAGCCGTTGATCTTCTTCAGAAAATCTACGGTATTGTTTTTGAAACCGTGAACGGTACATCGAGCGGCAAGCCATATTATATGCCGGCACAGGAGCTGTAGAACAGATGAAAACCGGTTTAAAATTGGCGATTCTGGCATTTTCATCGATGATAATAGTGATTCTGGCACCGAGTATCGGCATGGAATTAATACCACCGTTCGGCGGTGCCGACCCCTTGCAGTTTACCATTTACCATGAGATTCGTCTTCCCCGGGTGCTGACCGCTTTTGCTGCCGGAGCTGGTCTTTCTCTCTGCGGAATGGTGTTTCAGGCACTGTTCCGGAATCCACTTGCTGATCCGTATACCCTTGGTATCGCCAGCGGCGCTTCGTGCGGTGCAGCGCTTATGGTAGTGTTCGGGTGTACCGGAACGATAATCGGGCTGCCGATCGTGACCGTAGGGGCATTCGGAGGAAGTTTGCTGGCGACTATGCTGCTCTTCGGTTTCTCTTTCTACCGGCGAAGCGTCGACAAGCTGACCATGCTGCTTGCGGGGGTGGCGCTGAGCTTTCTTTTTTCGAGCCTGCTCATGTTTTTTCAGTATCTGGGAGATCCGCACGATTCTTTTTTCATTATCCGGTGGCTCATGGGCGGGATGGACACGATAGGGTACCGGTCATTACTGATGTTTCTTCCTTTTGAAATCACATCAGTGGTGATTATCTTTTCGCAACTGCCGCAACTGGACCATCTTTTAACGGGTGATGATATCGCGTTAAGCAGAGGGGTTAATATCCGACAGACGAGAACATTGCTGCTGATTGCGACAACGTTTCTTGTCGGGGCCATAGTTGCCGTCTGCGGGCCGATCGGCTTCATAGGTCTGATCGTTCCGCATCTTTCCCGGGCGTTTTTTTCGTGGAAACATGTCTGGACTGGGCCGGCAACAGCGCTTTCAGGCGGAGTGCTTCTGGTGATCTCCGATACTATCGCCCGGACCGTCATCGCTCCAACGGAGATACCGGTCGGGGTTATCACCGCACTTCTCGGTGCACCATTTTTCCTCTGGGTACTGTTTACTACCAGCGGAAACGGAAAAGCACATGAATTTTAAACAGCGGTATCCGTTTCGTATTGGCTGTACCTCCTACGTTATTCCGGACGAAATACTTCCGAACGTCAGCTATATGGCTGATACGGTTGACGATATCGAATTGGTGCTGTTTGAGTCGGGAAAATGGTCAAATCTACCCGATGAAAGAACTGTTACATCGATGCAACACATTGCGAATAAACATGATATAACCTACTCGGTTCATTTCCCCATCGACTGCCGCGCAGGTGCTGATGAACGGGAAGAACGGGAGAAATTCTATCAATCGGTGAACGATATTATCCGGTTGACCGGTAATCTGCCGGTAAGCGGGTATCTTCTTCATCTTGAGGGACTTAACAATGAAAATAATCCCGATGAAGTACAGCGCTGGAAAAATGTCTGTGATTCGTTCTGCAAATCGTTGACGGATTCGTTTCCGGAGGCCGGGGAGAAGATATGTGTTGAAAATCTCGGGTATGCACCTCAACTTCATGCCGAATTTATTGGAACATATAATTTATCACATTGTGTTGACATCGGTCATCTCTGGATGTCCGAAAGCGACTGGGTGGAATATCTCAATCAAGTGATTGATAAAACAAGAATTATACATCTTCACGGGGTGGTGGAGGGGACGGATCATCAGTCACTGAAACTCCATACACAACAGGAGCAATTACAGCGTCTTATGCCGATTCTGCATAATTACTCCGGAGTAGTCACGTTGGAGGTGTTTTCGGAAGAGGCGACCTTCTCATCGCTCACTCATTTCGAGGAACTATGGCAACGATCACGCTTGTAACCGGCGGAGCGCGCAGTGGTAAGAGCATGTTTGCGCAAAAACACGCTCTTTCGTATTCAGGCGACAGAATATTCATCGCGACAGCGGTTGCCATCGACCGTGAGATGGAAGTGCGGATACTTAAACATCAGGAGGAACGGGCAGATCAATTCACGACAGTGGAAGTTCCTTACGATCTTCCTGCTGCTATCCGTCAACTTACCGGTACAACCCGGATCGCCTGTGTCGACTGCCTGACGGTCTGGCTCGGCAATATGCTTTACAAGTATGAAAATGCCACGATGGTAATAGATAAGGCAATCGATGAACTTATTGACACATTGCAAATAACCCGCTGCGACCTGGTAGTGGTAACCAACGAGGTGGGATACGGTATCGTACCTGAAAATGCGATGGCAAGAGTGTTTCGTGACTATGCGGGAACACTTAACCGGCGGGTCGCTGAGGCCGCCGATAGTGTTTACTTGTGCGTGTGCGGTATTCCTGTGCCGATAATGAAACAGAAACGGTAATTGTTCAAGTGCAGAGGCGCAAGGTCTTGCACCCTTATTCATTTTTACATGAGAATAAACTATCATCCCGAAGGAATGTCATGCAACAGTCCCGGTTTGAATTTCCGTCACTTCCCGAAATTGAAAATGAACCATTGAAGAAGGAAATACGGAACCATCTCGACGATCTCACCAAACCGAAGGGAAGTCTCGGGCGTCTGGAGGAGTGTGCGGCGAGATTTATGCAGTGTCGCGGCAGCAGCAGTGCGAAACTGGAACGGATGTCTCTGATAACCTTCGCCGGCGATCATGGAATCGCAGGGCAGGGAATAACCCCGTTTCCACAGGAAGTAACGGCGCAGATGGTACTCAATATGGTCAAAGGGGGAGCAGCGGTAAGCGTCATGTGTGTAAATGCAGGGATCGATTACCGGGTAGTGGATATGGGAGTCGCCTCGGAACTGCCTGATCACCCGTTACTCATAAAAAGAAAAATTGCTGCAGGAACGTCTGATTTATCAACCGGTTACGCTATGACAAGTGAGCAGTGTGCTGCGGCACTTTCCATTGGGATTGAGCTGGCGGAAAAATCAGAAGCGGATCTTCTGGGTACCGGAGAAATGGGTATTGCAAACTCCGCATCTGCTTCCGCATTGTATGCACTGCTGCTTGGTCTCGACGGAGCGGAAACCACCGGTGCAGGTACCGGTGCGCACGGAATGCTGCTCGAAAAAAAACGGGAATGTATTCACCGGGCGGTGGTACATCATCAGCGGGAGTGGGACGGAACGGTTTTCGACGCCCTCTGCCGGTGCGGAGGTTTCGAAATTGCCGCACTGACAGGGTACATGCTCGGTGCAGCCTCCCGGCATATCCCGGTGGTGGTCGACGGTTTTATCTGCAGTGCTGCAGCACTCGCCGCGCTCTGGATAAACCGTAAAATTGCCGATTTTCTGTTCTTTTCACATGTTTCATCGGAACGGTTTCACCGTGCATTCTTGAACCAGGAGGGTATTATACCACTACTGGATCTTGACATGCGTCTTGGGGAGGGTACCGGAGCGGTACTCGCGATGCAACTCATTCAGCAGGCGGTATGCTGTTATCATCGTATGGCTACCTTCAGCAGCGCTTCCGTTTCAAGAGAAAAGGAAGGCCATGTTTGAACCATTGATAACCGCATTTCGTACACTTACTGTTTTTACGATACCGGGTCGCGACAGTAACAATCCTTCTTCCGCACGACCGATGTTTCCTGTTGTCGGTATCATTATCGGTGCAATGCAATACATGATTGCCCGGGGATGTGTAATTCTCTTTCCCGAATCGCCGATGTTCGGAGGACTGCTGGTTACGGTTGCGGCAATCTGCTGTACTGGAGCATTGCACCTCGACGGTTTTGCCGATACCGCCGATGGATTCGGCGGTGGAAGAACCAGTAAAAAGATTCTGGAAATTTTCAAGGATTCACGGCTCGGCACTTTCGGTGTTTCCGCAGTGGTGTTTTCAATTACAGGACGCATTATTCTTACTGCATGGTGTATTGATTTCGAGCGGTACGAGCTACTGGTGGTAGCTCCGGTAATGTCCCGTACCATCCAGGCGTGGGCATGTTCACTGTTTCCCTATGCACTTCCGGGAGGGGAAGGTTCATCGGTGTTTTTTACCGGTGAGAAGCGCCTGTTCCTGACTGCCGTTTCAGTGACGTGTATTGCTATCGTCTTACTTATATTCCGGTCGTTTTCGTGCCTGACGGCAGTATCGGTTGCACCGGTTCCTGCAGCTGTTTTTTTTGGTGTATGTAAAAGAAAAATCGGGGGATTGACCGGAGACTGTCTTGGTGCGGCAAATGAAATAGTGGAACTTTCAGTTCTGTTTTCAGGTGCTGTTTTCAACAGTATCATGAGGTTACTATGAAATCTGACTATAAGGAAAAAGGGTATTTACATATCTATACCGGCAACGGAAAAGGTAAAACCACTGCGGCTCTTGGCCTGGCGCTGCGTGCAGTCGGAGCAGGAAAAAAAGTCCTTTTCACCCAATTTCTGAAAACCTCCTCGTTCAGTGAACATAAAGCGATTGAACGGTTTTCCGACCTGGTCTCGTTGCATTGTTTCGGAACCGGCGATTTCATTCACGGTAGGGCAAAGGAGCACCACAAAATTGCAGCAACGGAAGGATACTCGACCATCCGTTCGTTACTTGCGCAGCAGCACTATAATGTGATTATCTGTGATGAAATAATCGCTGCAGCGAATCTGGAGCTTCTCTCCAGGGAGCAGATTCTTGAACTTGTTGCACAAAAGCCGCAGAGCAGTGAAATGATTTTTACCGGAAGAAATGCACCCGGGTACCTGGTGGAAATTGCCGATTTGGTGACTGAAATGGTTGAAGTGAAGCATTATTACACAGATGGAGTGAATGCACGGAAGGGAATAGAATTCTAGATCGTACCGGAAGTGCCGGACAATTTTTTCGAATTGTTCGAAAAAACGGTATTTTCAGATACGATAGGTGGTTTGTTCAGATCCCCAGTTTTTCCTTGAGTGCCTCGGGAGTGAATGGTTTGACGAGGTAATTGTTTGCTCCTGCTTTCAGAGCTTCCACGACACGGCTTTTCTCGGATTCAGAGGTACACATTATGATTTTAACCGATTTATAGGTGGCGTCTTCCCGTACTTTCTTCAGAAAGGTGAAGCCGTCCATCACCGGCATATTCCAGTCAAGCAAAATGATGTCGACCGGCATAACCGCCTGCAGTTTGGTAAGTGCTTCACTGCCGTCACCTGCTTCGACGACCTCAGAAATACCCAATCCGGTCAATTGTGTCTTCTGGATTCTGCGCATGGTTGCTGAATCGTCGACAAGTAAAACTTTCATAAACAGTTACCTCCGTTACCTTGTTTTGAGAGAAACTTCCATCGCGAATTTTCCTTGATCACCGCTGAACGGCACAACGATGGTCGGTGAACCGCTCTGGCCCGCCAGCGTATGTTTCTTACCAATAATAACATTCGGGAGTGAAATTGATAAGTCAAAATTTGTCAGATGTTGTTTGGCGTTTCCGGCAATAATATTGACGATTTCTCCGACTCCGTCCGACATCTCCTCTTCGCTTATGAAAGGAGGATTGCTCAGCATCAGTTTAACAAAATTTTCCGCATCCTGCAGCGGGAAGCTCAGAGAGATCGATCCCTGGGCTGATCCCGACAGACCTATGACACCTGATATATCGTAGGTGGGATAGGGATGTGTTTTCAGAGACGGGTCTCCGGGGTGAATATCTGTGGACATCATAGTCGAGAAACAGGAGGTGGTCGCTATGATGAAAGGATTGATATATGATACATCCATTGGCAGCCTTTCATTGACTATGATTATATTGTTCGCAATCGTGAACCGGCGGTATCTCGGCTGATAGCGCTCATCAGGTCGGAGCGCTCGACTTCCGATAATGCTTTCTCGTACAGTTCACTGACGATCTCACTGGTGACATTCAATTCGCCGTATACGTCGTAAGGGCGGGTTTCCATTGTACCCTCGAACGATCCGACGACACTGTTGCAGAGAAAAAACTCGGCGAGGTAGGTGACAAAGGAAAAAAGTCTGAAGCTCTCCGGTGCTTTATCGGGAGCGTGATGATAACGGACGGCACTCACGATCGCCTGGTCTATTTTCCAGAGATTGAGCAGCACCCCGCCGACCAGTCCGTGCATTTCATCCGGTACCATTTTTTTTTCTGCTGAAAGAAAGGGAATTTCACCATCAACCGCCTCCCTGATGATGGCCTCGAAATCAGAATGAAAGAACTGGTCGTAGAGTAGAATACCGATGTCATGAAGCAACCCGGCGAGAAACAACAGATGGCGGTCGCCCGGTTTGAAACGTCCGCAGTGATTGTTATCCGCGATCAGCGCACAGAGATAGGCGGACGTCAGGGAGTGTTTCCAGAATGTTTTGTAATCCAGAACGTTCGAGTGATGTGAAAACTGCCGGACGAAATTGACCGCAAGGGCGATATGGCCTACCTCATTGAAGCCGACACGGGTTATTGCATTGCTGATTGAGGTGATTTTCCCGGAGGTTGAGCAGTAGTACGATGAATTTGAAACTTTGAGGATTTTAGCGGAGAGCGACGGATCCTGTTCAATTATACGGGCGAGAAGAGTGGCATTGCCCTCTTCGGACATTACCAACCGTTGGATACGCAACACTATTTCCGGCAATGTCGGCAGGTTCTGAATTTCCGACAGTCGCTGAATAAGTCTCATATAATTTTCCCCGAGAAATTAAGGATTAGTATATCATCAATTTCCGGGGAAGTCAACGTCACCGATCATGAAAGAGGCGGGCAAGAACCGGAAAGGTTCTACCGGATCATCCGAAGAGTTTGAATGCTTTGAACATCAGGATCGGATGACGGGAAAACGTCGAGAGGAAAACCGTAATGTAACGGATTTTATTTTTACGTTTCTTTGTAAGCTTGGCGGCAATGTTGTTCAGAAATGCGTCATCGGTATGCTGGGTAACGAATTCTTTGAGAATAAATGAACGTTCCTGCTGTTTTCCGTACCTTGTTTTCCACTGTTTTTCGTATTCCTTCAACACATTGTACTGCGGAATTTCTGAAGAGAGTGCTTGAGCAGCAACGGTGCCTGCTATTTTACCGGCGAATAATGAATAGGCGATTCCGGCTCCGCTCAGACAGTTTACCTGGCGGGCGGCATCGCCAACCAGCATGGCTCCCTCACGAACGAGAGGGCGTACATAACGGGTTACCGGAACACCACCGCAATGCAGCTCACCGGTTTTTGATCCCGGAAGCTCTCTGTCGATAAAACGGAGAAGAAACTCTTTTGCCGCACCCGCTTTACTGTGAGTGCCCGAGAGTCCAAGACCGACATTCGCTTCTCCTTTTCCCCGGGGAAAGATCCATGCATACCCTCCTGGAGCCACCTGTGAACCGACATGAAAAATACATGCGTCCTGATCAATAAGCGGGGAGGTCACCCGGGTAAATGCACAACTTTCAATGTCATTCGGTGCAAGACGGGTATTCCATCCCAGTTTGCGGGCGATTCTAGATTCGACACCGTCTGCAACGATGACGATAGTCGTCAGGTATTCTCCGGAAACCGTCTCAAGGACATACTTCCCATTCTGGTTTCGATGAATATCGTTAACCGCATTGTTGGCAATAAGTTGTGCCCCGGCTTGTTCTGCATCCCGGGCAAGATCACCATCCATGCGTTCACGGTCAAGAATAACACTCTTATCAATTTCGTCGATGGAAACTTT
This sequence comes from Chitinispirillaceae bacterium, assembly GCA_016930275.1. Taxonomy (GTDB): domain Bacteria; phylum Fibrobacterota; class Chitinivibrionia; order Chitinivibrionales; family Chitinispirillaceae; genus JAFGNB01. The sequence goes on along the minus strand of JAFGHA010000159.1, from coordinate 15,943 downwards.
CGTACCGTCGGGAGCAATCATGATTGAACGGGAAATCTGTTGACGTATCCATTCCGGCCGTGCATCGGAGTGAGCGGTGAGACTGCGCATGCCGATGCCTTCTCCGCAACGGACCGGAGTTCCTGGTTTACTGTTGCGTTCAAACAGCGCTACGGATTTTCCTGCTTTTGCAGCGGCGAACGCCGCCATTGATCCGGCAGGACCGGCACCGATAACCGCAATGTCGAACTGTCTATTCATACCGTATTTCCCGAACTGACGTTACTTAAATGACTTTTAGTATCCGGTGGAGAACATTCAACCGAGAGAAAGTGCCTGAACCGGACAGATATCCACACAGGTGCCGCACCCGGTGCAGACATTCGAAGAAACCGTCAGCGTATCCCTCAGCAACAGTGCATCGCACGGGCAGACACTGATACAGGTTCCGCACCGGTCACAGGTTTTTTCATCAATCTGCAGCTTCATGGCATTTCTCCGATAATCTGGAAGTTTCTTTTTTAATCGTTCGGTAGTTGTTAATTTTATTATCTGATAAAAGTTTATCACATATAGATTTAGCTGTATTTATATCATCCGATTCATAAAGCATGGTTGCCTGTTTCAATCTGGTGGTAAGTGTATTGAATTCTCCGAATTGTTCAACTTCATAAAGTGTCGCGAGCCGGCCGTAGGTTCGGGCCGCTTCAGAATATTTTTTCTCCGCTTCAAAATACTTTACCTCTGCCCACAGAACAAATCTGCTGTCGGGGTATTTTTCTCTAAGGACGTCAACAACAATTTTGGCGTCTTTGCTGCGTTTTTCTTCGATGTACATGTCACAGAGCGAAAGTTTTGCAGCTTCGCCGGTAAGGATCGCCTGCTGTGCACACCTCTGCACCCGGGCTATACCTTTCTGTCTGTTGCCAGGGTACCAGAAGAGTACCCACCACAGGCGGGAACGCAATTCCGCACGAGCATATTCATAAAGTCCCAGAAAAAAATCGACCTCATAGTTGGTGGAATCGAGTTCCTGAGCTTCTTTGAGATGATCAAGCGCCGAAAAACCGTTCTGCATGGCACTCATATACTTTTTCTGACGCAGATAAAATGCGGCATGCATGGCCTTGCAAAGCCCTGAAAGCATGCGGGTGTACGATGAAACGCCCTTCTGCTGTTCCCACGCCTCAAGTTCCCGAGAAACTGAATCATAACATGCCAGAAAACGCGTGGAATCAATGATTTGTTCAAAGTCGACATCGCGCATTCCCAGTACTGCAAGGCGTAAGAGTGAAGGAAGTGGGTCTTTGTCGGTTACCGGAAAGGTACTGATTGCAGAAAATGCACTATCATATTGATTTTTAATAACATAATTAACCACTTTCGACGTCAGTTGCTGCTTGCCTTCAGGAAATGAGAATGCCTGGGTACTTGCCGACAGAAGCAGAACAAGGAATGCCGAAGATGCCTTATGGTTTATTAGCCGGTAAAAGAGACGGATAGGTGATTCCATGACGAATACGAAAATACAGCCATGTAATGGTAAAAACAATAACTGAGACAGGAATAAAGCCGGGCATCGATATAAACGCGGCGATCATACAGAATGCGCCACCTATTTTATAGGTGGCCTCCATTAAAAAAGTATGTGGCCACAATAGAAAAGCGAGATAAAACGGCAGTGTGCCCAGACTACAGAGTACGGCAATACCGTCATTCACAAAAAATCCGGCGATTCCTGCAGTTATGAGAAGCAGCATGGCAAGCAGATGTGCCGGAGTGAAACCTATTTGCACTGCGGTAGTTATTTTCCCGTCGGAACGATCTCCCTCGATATCGGGAAGGGTGGAACTGATGGAGCCGGCACACATCAGAAGAAAGTAGGGAAGTGCATGAAGGGAGAATTCGATCGAAAAGATCGTTTTTCCAGCGACATACCAACCGGCACCGTAAGCGATCACTCCGTAACCCATCGCATTGCTGATGAAATCGAGAAATGGGCGACCGGAAAATCTGAACGGACGGAAACTGTAAACCGCTCCGAGCAGCAGCGCTGCTGCGGAACAGGCCGTAATTGGAGCGAGATGAAAAGGTAGCGGCAGAATAAGCGCGGCAATACTCAGGAAAACTGCGGTAATGATGGCTGAGGGTACGGTAACGATACCGCTTGCTACAAGCGGCAGACCGCCGTTTTTTTTATCAACTTCGATATCAGCCAGCTGATTGAAGAGGTAGACGGCAGCTACCGAAAAGGAAAAAACGATCAGTATCAGATATTCCGACGGTGAAGATGATTGCAGTGAAAAGAGGGATCGAAAGGAAAGACTGCTTCCGGTCGCACAGCGGTATCCGAGAGCGGAAAATCCCCAAACCGGTATGAGAAGCACCGGGCGGGTAGCCATGAGTGTATCGAGTACGGAGGATGGTTTCATTTCGATTTGAAGGTCGGATAATCGATCCCGAATCGCCATTTGTAGTACATCTTACTTCCGAAGAAGGTCACGAGAATCAGTATGCCGTACACCGGGACAAAAAGTGCTACCGAAGCACTCAGCAGAAATACGGGCCATTTGAAAGCTCGAAATGCTCGTTCCTGTTTATCCGAAAAAGCAAGAATAATGAAAAAAAAGAGGCTGATGAACGAAGGGAAGATCATGACCCATGAATGAGGTCCCATAAAAAACGAACCTGCACACGCTCCGGCACAGATAACCGCAGAAACTTGTGATGTTTTCCGGGAACCGTATTTTACACAAAACGTCTGCTTTCCGGTAAGCTTATCTCCCTGTGCGTCAGGTATTGTCGTTGCCAGAAATACCGCTCCGTTGGCAAGCGCCGGAGCAATAGCGGCAATCAAACCGCTGCGCAATAAATCCATGGAGATATTTTCCGGGTATCGGGCAGTAAACCATCCTGCAAGAAACGTAAGCGCGCCGTGTCCGACAGCATTCGCAAATATTCCCCCAAACGCATGATTTTTAAGAGATAAAGGAGGAAGATTGTAAGCGATTCCCAGAAACAGACTGAGGGTGAATAATCCCAGTATGACCATATTGTACTGGAACGCGATAATGAACCCTGCCGAAACACATAGTGCCGCAAGAATCCAGGCCGTTCGCAATGAAAGGAATCCGTGGGGAAGAAGAAAGAGCTTGCGGTTGATTCTATCGCTTTCAATATCTACGATCTGATTGACGACATAAATGGAGGCGACGATTAACGAGAAACCGGTCAATACAACCCATAAATTCTGCCACACCATGTGATCTGCAGTAACCTGAAACCGTCCACCGGGAAGAAGACTGTCGCTGCCGCAAATCCAGCCGAGGATGAATATTGTCCATACAGGTGCGAGAAGAGGAATCCGGAGAAGAAAAAAACAATCGAGAATTTTTGTTGAAAAACGCTGCACCTGTATTCCCTGAAGCTGATAAATCGTGTTTCGCGACCGGAAAATGAAGATCGGTCCCAATTGTAATGGATGTGGCAGCATACACCTGATAACATCCGAAAACCAAGGTTCGGATTTAACGGATTGTACTGCTACAACTGATTCTCTACAACACTGCAATCAACTATCCGCTTTTCCCTGTGGGTGGCCTGAGAGAACAGATTATTCAATTCAGGGAAAGAACCGGATATCTATATAGATTCAGGTAATATATACTTTGCGGGAATGAAATAATACCATGTTTCTGATGAAATGCGATAGATTCAAAAAAGTCCGGAAGTAACAGCACACCGGTTGCGAAGAATGATGAGAGATGTATCGAGGTGGGAAGGAGCAGACGATACCTACTCGCAGCAGTATCGGGTGATAGACGTTTTCCGATCAAAAGAATCGTCCGATTTAGGTTGAAAAAAAAACAGATTAAAAATATTTTACCACCATCGGATGTTACTTTTCGTCTGAAACCTGAGATGTAGTCGCACCGGAAAGAGTAACTTCGGAGCCCGGTAGTGAAGGTTGATAAAACTGTAACGTAGCAAATCGTCTGAAGCCCGATGGAAAAATCATTCTTCAAAATACTGTGTTCTGTGCTCATTATACTTGTATGCGGGCCATATTGCACAAAGACCGGTAACTCTGATGAAAGCGGCAATACCGATGCACTGGCCAAATACATAGCAGGCTTTTCACTGCTGACAACAAAAAAAAACAGTCTCAAGGATTCCGTCGGATTGCGTCGTTTCAGGGAACTTGAAGAGATTACAGGATTGCATCCCGATTCAGTGCGGACCTTACTCGCGTCATTGCGCGACCGTCCCGAAAAAGGAAAAGAACTTTACCAGAAAATGAACCGGCTGTATCAGAGCCAGACAGATACTGTTAACCGTTAAGACCGGAAGGAGTCCTCATGTCACACGGACCGCTTGTAGAATTTACCGATGCCAATTTTCCCACCGACGTTCTGGAAAGCAGTCAACCGGTAATCGTCGATTTCTGGGCAGAGTGGTGCGGCCCCTGTAAAATGCTTACCCCTATCATGGAACGGCTGGCGACGGCATTTGAAGGAAAAGTGCGGATGGGGAAACTGAATGTCGATGAAAACCCCGAGACCGCTGCAAAATACGGAATCGTCAGTATTCCATCGATACTGTTCATCAAGGGGGGAAAGGTGCTTGAACAGCATACCGGTTTGCTTCCCGAAGCTGCCCTGAAGACGAAAATTTCCGGCATTTTCGGTGAATAACTCACCCAGGTATTAAACGATCATGTCGATAGGCAATGGACCTTTCCGGAATGTTTTCCGTTCCGGAGATAGAGTATACCCGGCATAAGCGGCAGCCTGATATGTTTCACGCTTTCCGGGTAGTTTCACGACGATAATGATACTTTTCTTTACATTTCTACTCTGGTTTTCACTGGCGGAACTCCTCTATTCCTATACACTCTACCCGCTGCTCCTGCTCCTGTTCGTCCGTCTTTTCGGCCGACCGGTGCAGCAGGATCCACGATATACCCCGACCATCGGGGTGCTGGTACCGGCACACAATGAAGAGGAGGTCATCAGAAAAAAAATTGATAATGTGCTCGCCATCAAATACCCGTCCGATAAATTGACGGTATGGGTCGGTTCAGACTGCTCCACTGATACGACCGATGCATTAGTGACGGAATATCCGGACTCGCGGGTGCACCTGTGGGTGGCGCCGCAAAGAAGTGGAAAAACCGGCATTCTCAATCAACTGGCTCCACGTATCGATTCGGACATCATAATGTTTACAGACGCAAATACGATGCATCACCCCGATTGTCTCACGGCAATAGTACGGAATTTCGCCGACCCGACCGTCGGGGCGGTCGCGGGACATATAGAACATGCACGCAGTGGTGATGATGAGTCGGGTGAAAGCATCTACCGGTCCTTCGAATCACGACAGAAATACATGGAAGGACTTCTCCACAGTACGATTTCAGCTTTCGGCGGTTTTTATGCGGTTCGCAAGGAAGCTTTCAGACCGATACCTCCAAATGCCTATTCAAATGATGACGTACTTATTCCAATGAATGTTATCCGGCAGGGACTTCGGGTGATCTACGAGCCCGATGCGGTTTCAGAGGAGGAAAATACCGGCAGTGTTGTCAGCGAATTTTCACGTCGGGTAAGAATCGGGGCCGGTAATTTTCAGGCTTTCGCGTGGTTGCTCGATTTTCTCAACCCCGCCAGAGGATGGCCGGCATTCTGTCTGGTTTCGCATAAATTCACCCGCTGGTTCTCTCCCTTCTTCCTCCTTGCAGGGTTCGTCAGTTCTGGTATACTCTTCTTTAAAAGCGGCAGTGATCTGTACCGGATGATGTTTGCCACCGGTTCCTTTATTGTGCTTGCGGGAATGTTGTATAAAGTGATTCCGCTTCGAATCACCCGACATGTATTCTACTTTCTGGTGATGAATGTCGCTTTGATCATCGGATTGTACCGGTTCCTGCGCGGTATCCGCAGTGCAGCATGGTCACGTACTGAACGCAGTACATGAACGGTGTGGAACTCCTCACCACATGAAATCATTACCGGCTGAAGTAGTTTTGTCGCGGGGACGTCGTCCCATGACCGTAGCCTGAAGTGAAGCAGTATCAGTGTTATGTGATACAAGGGTGCATCTGAAAAGAAAGAGGTATGGTTGACCTTCGGTTTCATCGTTCCGGTTCTCAAAGGAGAATTCGGCCACGGTAACTTGGGGCAGCAGTATGCTGAGCGGAATATCATTACGCAGGATCCGTGTTCCGTCGAGAGAAAAAACGACCGTATCCGACTCGTCAGCGGCGAGCAGTCCTATGGAATTCCGGTCGTACCGGAATACCGCTTCGGCCTTTTGAATCGATCCGGTAACCAGATCGACGATTCTTCCACATTCACTGTGTAATACCGTACGGCGTTTCCGGATCTCCGTAGTTGTTGTAATATGATTCCATGTGGCGAAAACAACGGTTATAAGAATCGAAGCGGATATGACTGCAACGGTCATTTCGACGAGGGTCAATCCGGAGCGTACGTTGTTGCCGTCAGCCTTTTTCACGGACTCTCCTGACCGACCAGCAGTTTGAATTGTATCGGATCGAATCGGGTATCGTTTTCATCGTCCACTTCGATGGTAACGGCAACCGGTTCTCTCGCTTTCGGGATAAAAGAGGGTGGTGCATCGTCTTTGAGAACTATCCGCTTTATCGTAAAGATACGTTCACCGGAGGCAACGGTGTACATACTGTCTTCAAATATCGCATTCCGAGCAGCGTTACTGCGAAGTCGTTCAGCGTCACCGGCCGCAAGCCGCATACAGTTTTCGAGGTAGAGTGCACGTCCGCGTATGCGATCGGTTTGAATCATCATTCCAAAAAGCGAGGTTGCAACGCAACCGAAAATGAATATGGCAATTACCACTTCAAGCACGGTGAATCCGGAGGTTCTCCGGCACATTAAAGCATGTTGGAGGTGGCTGCGCATACCTATTCCTCCTTCCACGAAATGATCGACAGTCTTCCGATGAAGAAAGGAAGATGATACTGTGCGATTTCGGCAAGGGGTTCAATGAGACCGGGGATGGTATTCTGCAGTTGCGTGGTAGTAGGGGTAAGCGTTGAATCTTTTTTTACACCGGTACTGTCTTCGGGCAGCGCTGCAATTCCCGAAGTCGCACTGTTGACCATCTGTTCCGGATTATCGCAGTCGACAACACGCGCGGCACAGATAAGTCCCGCCATGCGGCCGCGGTGACAGACCAGATGCTGCGCCCAGAGAATACCGGAGATGGTCGTTCCCTCATCGGTTTTAATACTTCCGGGTGTTTCAACCGCGATACAAACTGCATCGACCGAGGCTTCCTCCGAGATAAGAATTGAAAATCTCAGTGAGTCCGAGGAAACATTTGCCCCCGTGGATCGTGTCGACCCGGCGATAAGCGAACTGCGTCCGGTAACGGAAGCTTTTCCGTAAATGGTGATACTGTGCATTGCCAGTGCATTGCCCTCAAATGTTGACTGGTCGCCGATGAACAACCTGCTGCGGGTGAACAGGCCGGAATGCAATACTTTCGCTTCGTCAAGTATTTTGATTTCTCCGGCGACAACGAAGGTGATTCCCTCAACCTGCGCATCACCGGTTATCTGAAGGTCACCTTTAATGACGACGGTTCCGGTATCTTTCCAGACAAGGTTCATCTGGGTACCATCGATCAGAAGCGGTCCCTGTACCACCGAATCGATTTTATGCACATCGTGACTGCTTTGAATAACAAGCGGCGGATCGAGAAGAAACGTGTCACTTTCTGAAAGAACGGTAAGATACCGGTCGTTGAGCTGGTGGTACCATGAGGAATTCACTAGTTTCGTTTCCTCAACGGAAACGACCGTGCCGTTCGATGGTGTTCTTTCCCACGGGTAGGTATTGCGGCAGATGACAATGGTATCGGGTAGTGCCGGTACGCGTGATCCGATTACCGCGGTAACGGTTCGTTCAAATGTGCGGAATCTGCCTGTGGATCGAATGGAAAATATTCCACCGGACGGTTCCAGCGTGACTTCGCATTCACCGAATGCCGGTGTGTCATTTTCAAAGAGGGTATACGTCACCGGTGTACCGTCAAACTGGGGTTTATCACTATTGGGAGAGAGGGTATCGGTGACATCGCCGAACATATCGGCTCCGAAGGCTGAATCCAGGGTTGAAATGGTTTTAAAGGTATCGGTCGCGGTTGAATCGATAAGCAGATAGAGCGACTTGTAAATACCTGAACGGGCATTGAGCAGTGCCTGCAGCGATGCCGGTGATCTCAGAGAAGCCCGCGAAAATGAAAACTGATGTACCAGGTAGGTAAAGACCGTGATAAGCCCGATAGCGGCAAAAAACATGACAATCGGAAGCGCTGAACCACTCTGACGGTGAACCGGAGCGTCGACGTCAATTCTCTTCAACGACAAGTTCATAGGTTCCCAGGCGGTCGCGCATGATTACACGGTTGTCGGCAATTCCGACAACCGTCTGTTCGAGTGCCTTTTCTCCGACACCCCGGATGTAGGTTTCTCCCAGACCATCTTCAAGAATCGCCAGTGGTTTGTTTTTGGTGAGAATTCCTTTAAGAATGAATTTTGAACGGGAAACGGTGGGGGAAGATGTTCCTCTGTGGTGGGAAACGGGGCTTTCAGTCAATGATTTAAAGGGGTTTTCAAACCCGCCGGTATATTCAAATTTATTTCGTATCGGGAAGTCTTCTACCGCTTTATTGATAAGAGAAAGCCGCACCATTGTTGTTGAGTCTTCGGAATGGAGATCGCGGTTACGGATTCCGGCAATATCACCGGGAATTTTGGCGGCATAAAAAACTGCGGTAATCAGGAGTAGAAGTGTTATGCCCAGTAACAGAAGCTGCGTACGGCGATCGATCATTTTTCCACCTCTTTGGGAATGAGACAGGTCACCAGTAACCGGACGTCACACTTGCCGTTTTCGGTCGCTTCTATACCTAGTCGGTCAACGCTGAACAATGAGGGCATTTTTTCGAGTGAAGTGATAAACTGTCCCAGTTCATGAAAGGTTGAGGTCAAATTCAACAGAATCGGATAATAGATCAGATCATCGGAACGGCGTTCTTCCTGCGGTTGCATTCTGGCAAATCGTACCTCCGACTTCCTGGCGATCGCGATAAGTGTTTCCAGGTAGCTGCCGGGATCGGCGCCGATATTCTTTTGCTCGGGAAGCGGAATAAGACGGGCGTTGAGTGTATCGATTTTGTCGGTTATCTCTTTTTTGAGCAGTTTGTAGCCGTTTTCGGAGGAGATGATCGTCTGGTAGTGATCAAGTTCCGCATGACGTTTCATCATCGTACCGAACATCGGTACTATCAGCAGATGAACGCAGGCGGTAATGGCGGCAACGGCCGTGCTTACAACCAGCAGGAGCGGCGCTTCCGCAATTATCGTTGATTTGTTGACAATATGCATAATATTTTAAATCGGCAGATTGACCGGTCTTTTCCGGTTCGTTCCATTGATGAAAGCGTCACCTCGGAAAGCAGCGGTGATGCATTCAACTTTTTTATAAAATCCGTAGCGATAGTTTCCGTTTTGCACCACCCAGCGAGTGCGATTCTGAATCTGTCGTAGGACCCGGGCACCGGTTCACTTCCCATCCGTTCGAGAAACAGGCCGTCGGGGCGTCGGGTGCCGATCTGATGCAGAAATGGTCCCCATGTGGATGGCTGAGAAACTCTTCTGTTGATTCGCAGTACTTTCCGTGACAGCTCATCGCCGGTGGTGATAAGTTTCCTGATGTCGGTGTTATTTTCAAGAAGATTCAGATATGCACTTCGGGCAGCTTCCACCTGACGGCTCAGAAATGCGCAGCGCATCGAAAGAGCAAATGAAAAAACGGCGGTTATGCCAACGAACAGGAGTGCGGTAGCCACTATGAACGAACGAAAACGACGGAAATTTACTTCCGGATAGGCATCCCGGATTCGGGGCACTGTCATGGTACCTTCTGAACATAATGCCCCGCCCATTGCTTTCAGAACAGCAGGATCGTCTGAACCGCATTCAATGAATTCAGCTTCAGAAATTTCAAAAGGCAGACGGGAAAGCTGGTAGAGAACAGCAGGGAACCGGTGGTGGGGGAGACGCGTGGAGAAAAACAGCCTCAAACGTTCCAGAAATCCTTTTAAACTGCTTTCGCTTTCACAATTTGTCGATAGTGAGGTGACAAACCGGCGGTCGATAACAATGCCCAATCTGCATGAGCGCCCTTCATTGAAGAGCGTAATGAAGGAATCCTGAGGATTTTCATGAAAATAATAGGGAAGTGTCGCAAGAAAAGCATCATCCGGATACGTTGCATCGAGGTTGTTGCGCAACAGACCCGAAAAGTGGTCCAGTTCAGTTTCGTTGGTGGTGATCGTAAAAGGAACGGCATCGGTATCGGCTACATTCCCGGATGAATCTTCCGGCTGCCGCCGTTCCCAGGTGCCGGGAAGCACGAGATTTACCGGACGGTGCAGGAGAAGGTAATTCCGCACATAGGAGGAAGCGGGCCAGTGCTGAACCCTGCCCTTTTCCCATCCGTTATGGACACGGCGCACGGTTACCGAAAGAAACGAACCGTCATCTGTCAATGATATACCGGATAGTTTTTTCATGACAATTGATTATGGTGCAACCGTACTGTCACCGGATGAATGATGGAGGGAATCGGCCGGAAACATGGTACGCTGCTGCGTCGTATCAGCGCTGCCTGATGAAGGTTGCTGCTCGGGAGGCGATCGCCGTACCGGTCGGTGTCGTGGAGGAGCTTTATGACGAAGAACCGGTTTTGCCGATATCGATGACTTCTTCTCGACCGGAGCGGTGCTACTGTCCCGCCCTGTCGCTTCACTTTCCGATGGAGTGGATGAATGGAGCCGGTGCTGAAGAGCTACTGAATCACTTTCCCGGATACCGGTGGCGTGAGCCGATAGGGAGTCATCTTTTTTTCTGCGTGACCGGATCCGCTTGACGCCGTCGTGTATCGATTTTTCAATAATATTCATATCGTGGATCTTGAATTTTTCCAGTTCCTGATCGAGGTCCACTTCTGAATTGCCAAGCACAATATGCGGTGTAATGAAGACAATAAGGTTCGATTTACTGCGCGTTTTCCCGCTATGGCGGAACAACACACCAAGTATGGGCAGATCGCCGAGAAAGGGAATTTTGTAACTGTACGTGGTTTCCTGGTTCTTGATGAGGCCACCCAGGATCAGTGTCTGACCATCGTTAAGTCGCACGGTCGTATTGATTGATCGCGTCGAGACGTTCGGATATCCCTCGTTGTTGGTTTTTTCTGAATTCGAGACGTTTGGGGTAATTTCAGCGGTTATCTGTCCGCTCTGAGAAATCCATGGTACGATATCGAGCTGAATGCCGAATTTGATCGGCTGAAAACGGGAAGTATGGTTTTCTCCCACACCCGTCTCGACCTTGAAATACTGCGTTTCACTCACATCTATCGAGGCCTTGTTACCGTTGAGCGTTAAAATTGACGGTTGAGCGAGCACTTTCGCCTTATCCTGTGTTTCGAGAAAGCGCAGGATCGAAAAGAAATCATCGGGGATGTTTTTGAGAATGGACGGTCCGTTTCCACCGAAGAGCTTTTTCACGGCATTCTTGAGAAATTTGCCGCTCAATCCCACCTCAAAATTCTGGGAACTGCTGGAGTGAAGGGTTTTTGGAAAAGGAGTGATCATATATGAACTGTCGCTGAGCCGCCAGTCCATTCCTCCACGCAGCCCGAATTCCTTATCCAGATTTTCCTTGAATTCAACGATGACCGCATCGATGCGGACCTGGGGAGTGGGGATGTCGATAGTTTTCAGAAATTCAATCGCCGAAACGATGTCTTCGGAGGTCCCTGAAATAAGCAGCGCATTCTGCTCCTTGATGACACGGACATTCGTGGCGGGAATATCTTTTGGAAGAATGGAGGGTATATTATCGGCTTTAATGTGCTTGAGGTGAATGAGTTCCGACTTCGAAAGTGCGATACCCGAGGGAGTGGCGGTGTTGCGGTCGCCGATGAGAATGACGTTGTCTTTCTGTACGAAGGTGAACCGGGTACCCCCGAGAAGCAGGGCGAGTCCTTCGGTCAGCGGAACATCATTGAGTTTCGCGTTGATTTCGCTTTTAATGCTGCCGTAGGTGATGATTTCAGCTTCACTCTGCTCGGCAATTGCCCGGATGATCTCTTCGAGATCCCCGTTGACCACATCGACCGAGAGCAGTCCGTTCGAGTAATCCACATAGAGATCGTTTGATGAACCGCGTTTCCTTAAACGTGATGCAGGACCGCCTTCACCGTTTCCCGTCGAAGACGACTGGGATACCTGATAAATGTTTCTTCTTTTCAGGACGGAGAAACCGTTTCCTTCGAGTAACGCACGCAACCCGTCGTCAAAATCCACCAGAAAGAGTTTGCCCGAAATGGTACCTTCAACTTTGGTATCGGGTACGATACTGACAGCGGTCTTTGAGGAGAGTTCCTTGAGAAAATCACGTACATCTACGTTCTGTACGTCGACGGTTAGCTTGCCGTTGCTGTAACGAATGAGTGACTTCTGCTCTACTGCCGCTTTCCTGATGTTGTAGACACTCCCGTCCTGAATTACCTCGAGGTTATTCAACGCAGCAATACTGCGCAGACCTTCCATAATCGGTACATCAACAAGATGCAGGGTGACTTTTCCTTTGATGTCCTGATCGAGCAGTATGTTGATGTCATACCCTTTGGAGATCATGCGTATGACATCACGGATATCAGTATCCTTGACATCGATTGAGAGCTTCTGATCTTCTGAAACCGGTGCGGAAGGAGGTTGAGCAATGCTCAACACTGCCGACATCAGCAACGGTAGAAAAGCCATGCGGACGACATTGTTACCAGTACTCCGGATATGTTTTTTCATGGAGAAACTTCCGCCTTTATTCATGGGTCTCATCTATTTGCACGATACGAAGAAGTTCTTCCGGAGAGGTTATTCCCTGCTCCACCTTGATGATACCGTCAACAATAAGCGATCTGAAGCCTTCTTCCCGCAGAATTTTCCGGATTGCCGCTTCGGAACCATTGTCAGCAATACTATCACGCAGTTTTTCGCTGATGGTTACCAGTTCAAAAATACCGGTTCGTCCCCGATATCCCGTATGATTGCACTTCGGGCACCCTACGGGTTCAAATGCCCTGGAAATCGACTGCATCCCGATAAAATTCCGAAGCCGTTTTTTCATCGTGTCGTTTATTTTCACCTCTTTTCTGCAATCATCGCAAAGCACCCGTACAAGACGTTGCGCGAGAATGGCAAGAACAGAAGAGGCAATCATGAACGGTGGAACACCCAGGTCACGAAGACGGGTGATTGCCGATACCGCATCATTAGTATGCAGTGTCGAGAAAACAAGATGTCCGGTCTGTGCCGACTGTACGGCGATTTGAGCGGTTTCAGTGTCGCGTATTTCTCCCACGAGAATGACATCGGGGTCCTGCCTGAGAATCGAACGAAGCGCCGAGGCAAAGGTGACCCCCGCTTTCTCGTTGATCTGTACCTGATTCACCCCGTCAAGTTTGTACTCGATCGGATTCTCAATAGTGGTGATATTGATTTCCTTGGACCGTATGATATTGAGACAGGCGAACAGCGTGGAACTTTTTCCGCTACCGGTCGGACCGGTTACGAAAATCATTCCCTGCGGTTTTTCGATCAGATCCGACAGGATCTCTCTGTTGGTTTCCGAAAGTCCTACCATTTTCAGGTCGAGCAGGGAGTGATCATGTTTGAGAATGCGTATCACCGTTTTTTCACCGAAATGCGTCGGCAGCGTGGAAACGCGAAAATCGAACGCCTGACCGTCAAAAACATAACGGATACGGCCGTCCTGAGGCGATCTCTTTTCGGCAATGTCGAGATCGGCAAGTATCTTGATACGGGAGGTCAGGGGGGAAAACATCCATTTGGTAAGTTCGGTATGCTGGCGAAGGAGACCGTCGATCCTGAAACGTACCGTCGCTTTCTGTTCCGATGGCTCGATATGAATGTCAGAAGCACCGAGTTTGATTGCTTCATCGAAAATCAGGGTCGCCATTTTCACCACCGGTTCCGATTCCATGCGCTGACGTATCTCTTCAAGAGAAAGATCATCGTCAATCTGCAGGTGTTTTTCGTATTCACGGGCAATTTTTCCAGCTGACTGTTTAAAGAGAGAGTCCTTGTTGAAAAAGTGCTTGTGAAAACGGGAGAGTGACTGATGCGATATAAGTGTACAGGTAACGGGTACACCGGTGAGCGCCTGTGCACGAAAAACGATGTCAAGGTCGACTGGATCAGCGATGGCGATACGAAACTCGTCATCGGTGAGCGAAATCGGCAAACAGCGTCCATCGGTAAAAAGCTCGGTGGGAAGTTCACGCAGAAGAGTTGTGGATAAAACGGTTTCTGGATCTGCAATGAATTCAAGTGCGAAATAGTCTGCCAGTTCCCTGTAGAGTTCCTGCTCGGAAAGTGCAAGTGATTCCTGCAGCTGCTCGCCCAGTGGAACACCGCTCAATGATGCTCTGGCAGACTCCCGGTCGAGAACCGACCGGTTGAGGTGAGATGTACTGACAGAATGAATTTCCGCAGGTAGAGTCATACTGAATATTCGGATACAGGTTTAATTAGATGCAGCTGGGCATGAAATACATTGGTAACGTCATCAATCACCGTGCGTTAGCCTGATCGCAATACCGGTAGTATCAAAATAGCATTCGCACAAGAGTAATTACAGCCTTTTCTCCCCGGGCGATCGTATCTACCCGGGCAGAGTGAAAAGAAACGGGATTCTATCTGATCCGTTCGGAATAATGGAAAAAATACGGTTTCCGTCAACGCCAGGATTTATCTTTTTGAGAGCAGAACGACGGTACTTTCACGGAAAAATAGATACGGATGAAAAGGCCCAGTGCTTCTTCGGCTTTACTGCACATTGAGATATCGGGATTACGGTTTTTGTTTGCCAGTTCACGTTTTTCCCACTGTTTGAGCTGATATATCAGTTCTTTGGTTGCAATTCTCAGTTTGACGGTCCGTTCCGGCGTTGATTTCCAGGAATTTATCCGGGCGTCGGTGAGCGGTGAATTGAGTGAAACCTCATAGCTGTTCTCGAATAAGGCGATCTCCGAGGAATATCGGCTGACATTATTTTTTGATGCACCAAGAAGTATATAATATCCACGCATGAATTTAGGGAGAAATGCATCGAGGTACCGGCAGTGTCCCCAACGCTGAGAACGGAGATTTTTTTCAAACTCATCCAGCGTCTCCACGAATGATTTCGTGACCAGCAGAATCTGGTTCGCTTCAAAATCGGTAAAACGATATGCCTTTTCCGGCGATTCCCGATAGGTGGTTTTATTCACCGCCGATCTGCTGTTTTTTACCGAGAAATCCGTCAAAGTCTTGATGACAACATAATTTTCCGAAGATTCTTTTGAAATCCTTACCCCTGTATTTTCATCAATTACCGAGAGCTTCAAAAGTGGAATGGAATAAGGGACCCGTTCTTCAAGATTTGTGGAGGTTGCAAAAGCTGATGTCGTATTCAAGGTGAAAAACAGAAGGAAAAGCAGAAAAAGTTGTAGATTTTTCATCATTGATCGTCCGGTAACGGCTTCTTCCTCATATAACATCGTAATGGTTTGAGTCTCTATTATGCCTCTTAGGAAGACATTATTCCAGTGGGTTTCACACTTAAATGAAATTTAAATTTCAACCGGGCAAAAACGTCGAAAAAAAACTGTTTAATTGATTAATTTCGCTTGATTATTCGACAGGATTTTCGATTTCCCTGTTTGATGTGCTTCCCGTGTCGGTAACAATTTCGTGAAACCCGTTTTCTACAGTTTACAAGCAATAAATGGCGAAACTGAGCGAATTTGCCCATATTTTCAGTCCAGAACTCGAAATGTAG
>JAFGHA010000158.1 GCA_016930275.1 Chitinispirillaceae bacterium | reverse complement strand
TTTAAACGCGACATTAATGTCGTGTTTCCGGTGCGAGCGAAAACCGGAATTGATTATTCTTTCCGCTTGCGTTCGTTGCTTTTAACTCAGAGTGGTGATTATCCATTATTTTTCGACAACTGGATAATTGGTTACCACGCCATCATGATCCTTGGTTATCCGATTGCCCGCGTTGTCGTACGTGTAATTAATTGTATAGACCCTTTGGGATCTTTTAACGACAATAAATTGTCGCGGGTTTTCCAAGTGCCATTTAACACCCCCATCCGCCTTCGGCACCTTCCCCCGTTAACGGGGGAAGGCCGGGATAGGGGTAGGGGTCGGTGGAAAAATGGATGCTCCATTTCGACTGCCCCGAAGGGGCCACTTTTACCGGGTGTCCGCGTCCCGGTCAAAGCGTAGAATCTTTCAATGTAACATCTACGCTTTGTCGTAGCAAAGATGTATAATTTAAGGTGTTGATTTAACTGGCCTCTGGCCTCTCCGGCGAAGCCGGCTTAGGGGTTTCAGTTGTTTAAACAGGAATTTATATAGAATGCTTTTCAATTCCCCCCGGAATCGGCACCAGTACAAAAACATGAATTACAGTTCGCTATTGACTTTCCTGGCAAAATAGAATATATTAATTTAAGAATATACGTATACTATCGTCTATGAATACCAGCCACAACAATAAAGCGGAAATCCTCAAGGCCCTCGGCCATCCGGTCAGGTATTGTATCGTCGAGGGGCTAATTGCCGGAGAACAGAACGTCGGCATGATGGTACACTGCACCGGAGTCGCCCAGCCCACCGTTTCACAGCATCTCAACATCCTCAAAGCGGCCGGCATTCTCAAAGGGCACCGCGACGGAAATCAGATACACTACTCCGTCTGCAGTGATGAAGCCCGTAAGGTCATCAAAGCGTTAAGCTGACAGCAGCATCAAAAATCCGTCCTTCAGGTTATTGTTACTCCGTTGCAGCACCATCGTCTGAATCTGCCTTTTTTTTCCGCAGATACTCTTTAAACGCACTCTCTCCCTCTTCCGTCCAGAACGAGTGGTAATGACGCATTTCTTCGGGTGAAAAACCGTCCTTTTGACTTCTGCAGTAAACGCCGTCTTCACCGTGAATCCAGTTCTTGAAACGCTCCCTGTGCCACCGTTGATGAATCGGAGACCGGTGCGGCGGGTGCACCCCGCTGAATAGAATTTTCGAAAGGATGGTAACGCCGAACGCCTGCCAGTAGGAAATCGTTTTCAGACCGAACAGTGACGGTATGAGCCAGTTCCACAGCAGCATCACCAGACAGCCGAACATCAGGGCGAACACGGTGGCGAAAACCACTCCGGCGATTGCAACCATCATGATTCTTACCGCCCGCAGTAGACGCTCCCGATCATAGCGCATTGCAGCATGAGAATGACACATAGATACTCCTTCTGTAAATTTTATCTATACAATCGATTGCAATTGTTTCCTGATTTTTTTCAATGACCGTGATTTCTGAGAGAGCAGGGTACCGATCGGTACCTCCCACCGCTCCGACAGCTCGGCAAAACTGCACCCTTCAATCTCCGTCGCGATGATGACCGCCTGTTCACGAACCGGCAGTTCCCTGATAAGCGTCATCGCCTTGTCGAACAGATCACGGTTTTCAGCCGTATATCCCGGATCATGGGAACTCTCCCGAAGCACATCAACCAGACGTAAACCATCTTCCATTCCCCCGGCCATTGGCGCTTCGAGTGAATCAACCGGTTTGCGCCTCCGGAAAGAGTCGACCACCCGGTTTCTGAGCGACTGATAGACATACGCTCCGAGATGCTTGATCGGTTCCCCGATATCCCCTTTTTCAAAAAAATGATAGGCGACATCCTGCACGATATCCTCCGCATCCCGTTCAGCCGCGTCGTCGATCAGGCTGCGCACGAAAGCCACCAGCGCATGGTATTCACTGGAGAAGAACTGCCTGATCTGCTGCCAGGGTGTGGGTGTCGCCATTATTATTCAGACGCTGTTTCGTGGAAATTATTGCAGAAAAATAGCTGCCGGTTCCATCAATGAACGTCCGGTCAACCGATTATATTCAAAAATAACTGCAGGAACGGGTACCGCATACGAAGAACCATCTCCATTCAATTTGGCGGGAATACCGTATTCGATGTATTTTCAGTGAAATATTTTTGTCACCAGACCTGGAAAACGCTGCATGATGTTCCTCCGGAAAAGACACCTTACAGCTGGTGTACTCAGCTTGGCTTTCGTGCTCCTCTGCACCAACAACAACCCGCAGACGGTACAGCTTCCCGACCTTCTCATCACCACCCGTTCCGACTCGACGGTTTCGGTACGGGATTCATTCTATATCCACATCACCATCGAAGGAGAGGAAGGTATACCGGTAACCTACAATCTTGCACGAGATGACTCCTGGGATATTGCCACCGCTACCGCACCGGGTTTCTCGATCGCATGGAATTTTCCCGATACCGGGACTCATCAATGCATCATCTGGGCGACCGACTCCACCGGAAGACGCTCAAACAACGATACCATCACCGTTAGGGTCTGCAGTCATTCGCCGGAAGCATCCCTCGGAAATGACACGTCGACTTTCGTCAACGAGCCGTTACTGCTGCGATGTGATGCAACCGACCGCGACGGTACGATCGCATGGTATGAATGGTCGATTGACGGAGGTACGTTCAAACGCAGTACTGAAAACGGAGAAGATTCGCTCTTCTGGACGTGGGAGCGACCTGACACGGGTTGTCATCGGGTAACCGTTGTTGCCGTTGATAATGACGGTCTCTCTTCAGAACCCGATACCCAGGAGGTGTGTATCCTTCTGGAGGAGCCGGACTTCACCCTTTCGGGTGACACTGCCGTTTCAGTCAACGACACGGTCTGTTTTATCTGTCAGGTTACCGGTACCGCCACGACAGTGGATATATATCAATGGTCAACCGATCCCGGTGGGAATCGCTGGTTTTCAACTCCCGGCGATACCCTTGAACTGTTCTGGCTCCTGCCTGATACCGGTCTGCAAACGGTCCGCTGCCGTATCACCGATTCACGGGGAATCGTCAGTGCAGCGGAATCACTCCTGGTACAGGTATCCGCGACGTATCCGGAGGCAATCGTTCACGGACCGCAGAAGGCATACGAAGGCGATACCGTATCCGTTACGGCATCGGCTGGTGATGAAGACGGAACGGTTGTCCGCCTTTACTGGCACATCAGTATTCCGGACAGTACGTTTGAAACCGGCCCGGAAGACACCACCATCACACTGTTCTGGGAGACGAATGATACGGGCAGTTGCAGGATAGCGGTCACCGCGGTTGACAATGACTCACTCCGTTCTTCCGCGGCGGTCTGTTCAGTACAGATTGTATCCGCCAGTCCGGTTCTTGAACCGGTTTCCGATACCACGCTCACCACTGCCGACACCCTGTTCGTGTGCCGCAGCCTCGTCGATTCCGGTATCACGGCGGACCTCTTCTACTTCGACTTCGACGGCTCCGACGGATGGGACGACAGCTCCGCCACCGCGGCCTGTACACTGACCTATGCGGGAGCAACACCGGTCAGTCTCGTTACCGGTGTACGGAGTGAAAAAGGACGTTTCTTCCGCGACACCGTTACAGTACACTTCAATCGTTCGCCGGTAATCGACTCATTCTCTCTTGTCGACAACGATACCGTCTGGTGCGGCGCAGCTGCCGTGCCGGGAAGTCTCACCGTCAGTGTCATCGTATCCGATCCGGATGATGACCCGTTTCAGGCGACACTGATCTGGAGCAACGAATCCATATCAGATACGATATCCTGCAGTACCGCCGTCCGGGTACCGGTTGCCGCCACCGGCTGGTATGACTGGACGCTCACCGGTGAAGACGACATGGGTAATGCCACCAGCCGCAACGGAAGAACCTGTATCGGCAGGGAGTACACCATCTGTTTCGCCGGCCATTCGATTGTCGCGGGCCTTATTAACGATCCCGACAACCCGAGTACCGAAGGTGGTTTCAGAGCGGGTGTCCTTGCCGGACTACGTGACAGCCTGAGCGATTATGAGCGACTTCGTCCGGTCGGTCCGTACATTACCGGCAACATGTCCGCCGACATTTCCCATGACGATTCATGCTTCGCCGTTTCCGGTTCGGTCGCCCGTGAGATGTATCTGCTGCTGGAGCAGGCGTATCCGGAACTCAACACCGATATATGGATTCTGATGTTCGGTGTCAACGGAAGCTTCAGCGGACCTGAGACGTCCGCGACACACGCATTCATCCGTGCGATCTTCACCAGAAATCGGAACGCCCGTCTTTACGTTCTCACCTCCCCACCCTACACGGAAAATTTAAGCGCCATCCAGTTTCTGACCTACAACAGAACATTGCGTGACTCAATTTCCAATTGGGCAGCAAACGGTTACGCTGGTTGTATTGTCGAGGCCGATTCGGTACTCTCCGACGGCTACACTGTATACGACTCGCTCTTTTCAAACGATGTGGTACATCCCAATCAGGCTGGATATGACGCGGTTCGCGATGAAATTCTCGAAGTGATGTGGGGTAGTGCACCACCGGTTTTCACGGTACGACGCGAAGAGCAATGATCATCCCCCGATCGTTCCGCACTTCAATGCGCCCCTCCCCCGCTCCGGCGTCATCGCCCGAAGTCGGGATTATTCGAGAGAAGTCAGTTTCACGTGCTAACGGAATACCTCTCTTCCTCCCTCTTCGGAGGATGGTAACAACGCGAAAAGAAGCGGAACGTCCCGTGCCACCTGACAGGTGTTGAACTATTTTACAGCTTATTTAAAATTAAAATTGCATTTAACCAATTTTATGCTCTATTTAAAAGATTTCTGAAACCATGCGTTGAAATATTCTTCAACATTTATTGTCTTTACCTGCCCTCCTCCCACAATATTTGGTATATATTATCGGATAATGAAACGACTGTTCGAATACTTCGACTATCAGGAATACCTGCGCGATTATTACGAGGAAAAAAAGCGCGATAATCCATTCATGTCCTACCGGTATCTCGGCAATCACCTCCGTCTCGATCCTGGATTTCTGCTGAAAGTACTCCAGGGCAAACTTCATCTTTCGGAACGATCGCTTCCGAAGCTCTGTTCGTTTTTTAAATTCAACGAGCGTGAGTCGCGGTACTTTGAACTGCTCGTCCGTTACAATAAAGCGAAAAGCACTGCGGAAATCAAACTGTATTTTGAAAAACTGATGACGCTGCGGGACTCACGCTCACACCCGATGGAGGAGTGGCAGTATGCTTTTTATCAGAAATGGTACCATAGTGCGATCCATGCACTGCTGCTGATCCACGAATTCAATGGAAGTTTCAAACGCCTCGCATCACTGCTGTCACCACCGATCACCGCCCGACAGGCACAGGAGTCGATACGACTACTGATGAAAACCGGTCTAGTCACCCTGGATGCCGACGGTATCTACCGGTCCACCGACGCCTTTGTGACGACGGGCGATAAATGGCGGGGTGCTGCAATCCATAATTATCAGAAGGAAACCATCACTCTTTCTGCCGAAGCACTCGATCTGCACCCGAAGGAACTCCGTGACATTTCAACCATCACCGTCGCACTTTCAGCGAAGGATCTTCCCGAGATCCGCGAGCGGATCAGGCAATTCCGTCAATCGATCATGACACTTGACAATGAAAACGCTCCGGACACCGTGTTCCAGGTCAATATTCAGGTGTTCCCGGTGACACAAGCCATCGGAGGCAAGAGGTGAAACGGTACGGTATAGTATTCCCGCTGTTCCTGTCGGTACTGCTATTCGGCTGCACCTCCGGCGACCGCCTTGCCGGAAGCAAGGGCGGCTCCGAAACCACCAACGGTATCACCGCCGCCATCCATCTCGGCACCGGAGTTCCCGCATCCGGCAGTTCGGTACGTCTGCGCAGCGCGGATTACGTCAGCGCCATCGGCATGTTGGAAAAAGCCACGGTTGACAGTACCGACATCACCACCGATGCCGAAGGAAAATTTTTCATCCGGAATATCGTTCCGGGATCGTACAGCATTGAAGTATACGACACCGCCGCAGGCGGTGCGCTGCTGTTCACCTGTACGGTCGGCCCGTACGATACGGTGGATCTGGGAACCGATTCGCTTTGTCCGTATGCCGCACTGACCGGACATATCGATACGACCGGCACGACCGGAGGACAGCTCTATATACAGGTGCGCGGCCTCGAACGCCTGGCGACGGTAAACAGTGACGGCAGTTTCATGCTCAACGACCTTCCCGGCGGAAATCTTGACTTCAGGATTGTTGAAGGCGATGCCGCCACGAGCGCCGGTGAACTGGTCAACGTTCATGTTGTCGCGGGTGACACGATCACGGTACCCGTAGTGGAAGGCACCCGTACCTCAGGATACATATATCTGAACACCCTCATTCCCGATGCGAATCAGTCTCAACCGGTTTCGGGATTTCCCGTACTGATCCGATTCGATTCCTCATCATTCGATTTCACCCAAACACGGCCTGATGGTGCCGACATCCGGTTTTCCGATGCCAGGGGAATTCCGCTGCCCTTCGAAATCGAACAGTGGGATGAGGAGCTGCAGACCGGAGCGATCTGGGTGCGTACCGACACCATCGGAAACAGCACCTCGAATCAGCATATTATCATGTCGTGGGGCGAGGCCGATGCGACCGGCCAGTCCGACGGGGCCGCGGTTTTTGATACGTCACTGGGATATGCGGGCGTATGGCACCTCAACGAAGATGCTTCAGCGGGAACAGATGCGTTCAGAGATCGTACCGTCAACGGATATCACGGAACGGCGGCGGGAGATATGACAAGCGGTAATACCGTTTCCGGCATCATCGGCAAAGCGCTTCAGTTCAACGGCACCACCGATCATGTGACGGCCGGTGCGCTCAATGTCAGTGAACAGTATACACTGAGCTGCTGGGTCAATGCCGCCGATCTGGATACCGTGCACCGGATTATCTGGAAAGAATATTCCTACACTCTCTGGCACGATGCGATCGCCGGCGGTATCCGCCTCGAACATTTCACCGATTCTCTCGTCTGGCGAGGTATTTATCAGGATAATTACCGGATTCATTGCATCACCGAAGATTCCTGGTATTATCTGGCGGGTACGTACGATGGAGATAAAATCCGGTTGTACATCAATGGAGAATTGATCGATTCCACCCAGAGCATCAATTACGACGCTTACTCAACTAATCAGCCGCTCATGCTGGGAGGAAGAAAAGGCGAGTATTTTCAGGGCTGCATGGATGAAGTGCGCATTGAGAAAACAGCACGATCATCAGACTGGATACGGCTTTGTTACCGCAATCAGATGGGTGGCGGCGGCACGGTTCAATTCAAACGTTGACAGAAGAACGTATGTATTTGAACAAGACTTACATCAGGAAAATATACTGCGGTTACGCTGGTTTACTTTCGCTGATAGGAGGAGGGTTACTGCTTTGGAGCGCCTCCGTTTCCGCCGCATCACCGGGAACCCCTTACACCTGGCCCGTATACAATCCCACCATCGATTACAATTTCAGAGATGAATTCCCCGCCATCGCAATGCCGACGAAGGATCTTGACGACTGCCAGGGAGTGGCGGGAACCCTTTCCAACGGGTGGTGGACCTTCAAGTGGGGTTCGAAAAAGAATTCTCTGGTAACCGAAACCGCCATCAGGCCGATGCTTGAGCGTCTGAACGAGGATTTCGCCTATTTCCGCGATACCATGGGATGGCCGCCCGACAAGCGGGTGCAGAACGGTTACCGCAGTGCAGTGTACCTCTTCGGTTCCGGTCTCTGCACCGACAATGCCTCCAATACCGAAAAAGGCGGCTGGCAGAGTTCCGTGGGCGGATACCCGATCATTCTCGCCTCCTATTATCCGGTATACTGTTTTGATCCCGCCTGCAATTACAGCGACCGTGCAACGCAGATGGGAGGTATGGTGCACGAGGGCATCCACTGCATCCTGGCATCACTTCCCGGTTGTAAAAAGGCCGCATGGTTTCATGAGGGCGGCAACACCTGGCTGCAGCAGCAGGCCGAAGCACAGAGGACAGGCAATTACAGTGAAATGGGATTTCTCAACGGCACGACGTTTCTGGCACCGTTCATGCCGATAGAATGCTACAGCGGATGGCTGCAGGACGGCAGTTTCGGCGGTCCCTCCGCGGAGGGGGTCGACATGAATGAAGGCGGTCAGCAGATCTGCACGTGGCGACGGTACCTTGGCGGCAATCAATACGGCAATGCCTTCCCCACCTTTCTCGGAGAATGGCTCGGTCTCGGCAGTGTTCCCTGGATCTGGCGCAACTGCCCGGAACGGGTACTCGAAGGCATTTCAGCCGCACTCGGCGACGAACAGACCCGTCGGCTCATTATGGAATACCGTGCAAAGCAGGCACTGATTGACATGAAGAAATGGTCGAATGCCTTCAAAAAACTGCTCAACGACAACTTCGGTTCAAACATCGGCGCGGAATTCGAACCGTATTGGATCAACTGTGCTGCGTGGAAAGCGACTCCCTATGCCAAAACCGTCAATGCCAACAGTACACTCACTCCCGAGGAGCGGACCCTCCCCGGCTGGTCGGGCGCCAATCAGATCCCGCTGACGGTAAGCGGCGATAGGGTAACCGTCGATTTTCAACCGATCGGCGCGAACATGAGCTGCCAGCTCTGCTATCGTGCCAACGACGGTACTCCGGTGTACAGCACCCCGGTTACCGGCGGTGAATGCAGCCTGCGTCTCGACAAAACTCCTGGAAAGGGGGTGGTCATCGCCGTCATCTGCAATACCGACTATAAATACCTCGGTGAGGAAACCCGTAAGGCACATTTCGACTACCGTCTGAAACTGGTAAGCGGTGTTACCGCTGCCGCGGATATCTATACGAAATGGTACGATGTCGATCTCGTTACCCCGGCAGTCTCTCCACCGCAGACCGGTTGGGAAAACACGGAATATACCACAGGCGCGGTATGCCGGGTGCACGGCAGTAATTCACTGATGGTAGAATACAACCTGCCCGCCCCCGGAATGGTCGCCTGTGAAGTGTACACTCCCGCGGGAAAACTGGTGTACCGGCAGCCCGCCGCACTCCGTGGTAGCGGACAACACACCGAAACGATCGATATGCATGGCACCGTGTCGGCAGCAATGTATCTCGTCAGAATAACAACCGGCAACCGTTCCTCTTTTTCCGGAGCGGCGGTAACGCATTGACCTACTCGAAAGAGGGAGGAGAGAAACGGATCTGAATCATCAGTTCCGTTTCTCAACACACCGGCACATTCTTCTACCGGTATTTTCGTGCCCGTTCAGACACCATCCGATGCACCGTCCGTGCGGCGAAGAACCGGGTTACTGAAATTCGGCATCGATCCGGACGTCCCCCGGAATTCTTAGTAATTCCCGGGAGTATAATACCCGGACGTGTCACTTTGCGACGTTCCATATCCATACTGATCGTTTTCGTAAACAGGTGGATACGGTTCCGGTTCCGCCCGCAGCAGAGGAACCAGCGAGGGAGTATCCGTCTGCTGTTCCACCGCCAGGGGCTCACGCTCGTGGAGGTAACAGGTGATTCCCCTGTTATCCACCGGCTGCCATTCACGATGGGGATTTTTATTCAGATGACCAGTGGCAAGTACCTCATAATGGAATGTTTTCGTGCTTTCTCCGGGAGTTTCTTCGGGAGTCGGAAGCATATCGGTAAACTGACTGATCGGCAGATACCCGGTCGCGAGAATTTCATAATGACAGGTTGAATACTCCAGCGGCAATGCAACACTCTGACGGGAATAGGATCGCTGCTCCGTACCGGACATGGGGTAACCCGCCATCGTTCCGGATGGTTTCACCACTGCCGGTACCTCAGTGAGACGGTTCCGCCGGGGCAGTGTCGGCAGCAGTGCCGATGAATGAGTCAGATTGGTATGTTCGCCCGCATCGGATACGGTTAGGGTTTTCGACGCCCAGGAAATACCCGGTACGGGAAAGAGGTTTACCAGACATGCGTTAACCGGTTTTCTGGTGATAAGCGACCGGATGATGATCGGCCGGTTCAGAGCTTTGATGATGGATTCGATACCTTCACGGCTGCCGGTCTCATCCGTAACCACCGGTGGTTTGGCATACTCGGCTCTCACCCTGCGGATTTTGTCTTTTTTCGTTCTGAAGATCAGATACGTTTCCCCGCGCAGCGAGAAAAAACACTCCCCGATAGAGTGTTTACCCCGAACGGGAAAGAGATAATTATACTTGGCAATTGCTTTTTTAATGGTTTTTTCTTTATCTATCATAATACACCCCTTTATACTTCTACTGATATTATATCGCACCGGAAAAGTGAAAAACCGGAATAATGTTTTCCGGTATTCAAGTTTCAGAAATTTCATTAAAAAAAATGCGTAATCTGCAGTATTTGAAGGAATAGAACAAATATTTTCGAGGGGGGGGGGACAGAAAAAAAAGCTACCGAAGAATACCGGGGTTTCTTCGGCAGCTGATACTCAGGTGCAGCTATCGGTTATTACTTTTTACTGCTGCGGCGGTTCATCCAGCAGTCCGAGCCGGCGGGCATGACGTTCTCCGGAAAACGGGGTGGTGAGCCAGGTGTCCACCATTGCTTCGGCATCCTTTTTTGTAGTCGTTCTTCCCCCCATCACCAGCACGTTGGCGTTATTGTGTTCACGGGACATACGTGCAAGTTCCGTTGAAGTGCAGAGAGCCGCCCGAACCCCTCTATACCGATTGGCCGCAATGGAAATCCCGATACCCGTACCGCACATGAGGATGCCCCGTTCAAATTCCTTTTTCGCGATCGCCTTTGCA
Organism: Chitinispirillaceae bacterium; assembly: GCA_016930275.1. Lineage (GTDB taxonomy): Bacteria > Fibrobacterota > Chitinivibrionia > Chitinivibrionales > Chitinispirillaceae > JAFGNB01. The sequence goes on along the minus strand of JAFGHA010000158.1, from coordinate 1,731 downwards.
ACCTTGAAACCGAAAACCGGATAGTCATCGGCCGGATCGAGCTGCGGAGCACTCGCATCGACCACGTCAAAACCCTTCTGCAGCAGATAGGTTTTGACGTGTTCCTTCATTTCGTATCCGGCGTGATCACCGGCAATGATGATTTTTTCACTCATTGTACTACCACTCCCCTTAAAAATGAAAGTACTTTATCTGCAAATAAAATACTCCCTGCCATATAAAATTTCTTATAACCGGTAAGCAATTTTATCTCAACGAAAGTATGGTCCGGGAGTGGTATCCGGAGGCGGAGATTCCGGATCGGTCTGATTTTCCTTTGTAAAATCAGACCGTCGGAAATAACCGAAATCATCGGGGTACCGGTAAAAATTGAGCGATCCGGCAGACCACCGGTGTCATTTCATCGCACACGTTCGTCCCGCATTCAGAAGAAAGATCTGTGGATACCATGAAATTCCTGAGAATTTTAATCATTTCACTGGGTCAGACAATACTTTTCTGTTCGCTCCTCACCCCTGAACACCAGTTCACCAACAGAATCCGACTTTCGCCCGCACCGGGTACCGGCGCAACCGATACCGCTGCAGTATATGCCATTCTTGAGGCAAACGACCTTCCGGATACCCTCTTTTCATCGATTGTCGAGATCGGAGAAGACTTGCGGGTGGTCGGTCTGAACTTGAGCGGGAGAGATATCGATACCCTTCCGCCGGTTATCGGAGAACTTGCATCACTCGGCCGGCTTGATCTGTCGGAGAACCGGCTTGCCTCACTTCCGGAATCGATTACACGACTCTATATCAGCATGGAAAACATTGATGAAGGGTGGAGACCAGTGGATAACTACCTACGGGAAAATCCTGTTTTCAGAAATGGACTGAATATTGATAACAATATGCTCTGTGTAGTATCCGATTCCGTTGCGAAATGGCTTGACTGGCATTTTGCCACCGTCGATTACCTGGCATTCGATACCACCCAGCAATGCGAGGACCGGTAATATGCGGATGAAAAACGTCATACGATATGTCATTTCCGGGACTGGTCTTGCTGGTTTATGCAGTTGTACGGTCGGACCGATCAATTATCTGCAGTTTTTCTATGCACTCCTGTCGTCCAATTCAGCCACCATCCATGTCGAACGCGGAAAGAAAAAACGCCAGCTGGAGTTCGGCGGTTCGGTAACGGCCGGTGCACAGGAAGAACGGTCGGAATTCAGTGTGGGACAGTCGATCGACCTAAAGACCGGTACCTATGACGATCATCCGACGAACTGCTTTATGCGATTTCCCCAATACAGTGCAAATGTGTACGCGGCGGTACTTGGAGAAAAACTGGTGAGTGGCCTGATGGAGGCTACTTACAGTGAAATCACCGGACAACGGTTTTACAGTTTCGCAGGCGGTGCGGGGGTACGCTTATACCGGAAAACGGTTGCCGGAAGAGCATTTTTTCTGGTGGGGACGACAAACCTGGCCGGGGAGGTGGATATTATCAGCGATGAATTTGGTACAATGTATCACCTCAGTGATTCATTTGGCGCACGAAGATATTTTGTCGGTTTTTCACTCGGAGGAAATACGGTCAACAGGCGCTTTATCATGAACCCGTTTCTCAATCTCAACGGTCGGTATTTCAACCTTTTCAAACCCGTTTTCTACAGTTTACAAGCAATAAATGGCGAAACTGAGCGAATTTGCCCATATTTTCAGTCCAGAACTCGAAATGTAG
>JAFGHA010000157.1 GCA_016930275.1 Chitinispirillaceae bacterium | reverse complement strand
TTCCGTTATATTGTATCGTTCCATTAGATCCGGACGCCTTTTCCGTGTGATTTCCAACGCCATATTCCGTTGCCATGCGGCAATATTCGCATGGTGTCCGCTCAGGAGCACTTCCGGAACACGCATACCCTCAAATTCCTCCGGACGGGTATAGTGAGGGTGACTGAGCAGACCGTTGTAGAATGAATCCGATTCCGCACTGTCCCGGTTACCGAGCACCCCGGGAATAAGTCGTGTAACCGCATCGATAAGCGCCATTGCCGCGATCTCCCCCCCAGAAAGGATAAAATCGCCCAGAGAAAGCTCGCGATCCACATACCTCTCGGTTATCCGCTCATCAATACCTTTGTATCTCCCGCACAGCAGAATAAGTGCCTTCTCGCGGTGCAGTTCATCGACAACCTCATGGCGGATCAGTTCCCCTTTCGGTGAAAGATAAATCACCTTGGGGTCATATTTTTTCAACCGTTCTTTGGAAGCATTAATCGTGCGGGAGAGGGGTTCAGGTTTCATCAGCATTCCCGCATCACCACCGTATGGGTAGTCATCGACGGTTTTATGCCGCTCATCCTCTGAAAAATCTCGGATATTACTGAACGAGATTGAGATATGCCCGCCTTTTATCGCCCGATGCATGATACTGTCCGAAAAAACCCCGTCGAACATCGAAGGAAACAGCGTCAGAATATCAAAGAACATCATTATTACTTCTTTTCATGTATCAAAGAGCTGAAATCAGAGCAGCTCTTCTATGAATTCCTCGCGTACCGTTATAGAGCCCGACATCCGGTCGACTTCGGTAACAGCCTCCCCGGTTAGAGGTACCATTACTGTCTCACCGTTGGATCGACGTATCTGGATTGAATCGACTGTCGGATAATTCTCGATGCTTTCAACGATTCCGATTTCCCTGCCGCGATCAGTCTGTACCTTCATTCCCTCCAGTTCAAACTGGTAGTAGGCACCGTCTTCGAGATGCGGCAGGAGGTGCTGATCGATATACAGATTGAAATTACGGAGTGTTTCCGCATTATCAGCATCGTTAATTTCCCTGAAAAAACAGACCGGACCTTTCGGTCGCAGTTCAACCTGCTCAAGCAGCAACGGACGACAGGTGGTTTCACCCTCACCTGCAAAGAGCTGCACCGGCAGTGTAAGCCGTCCAAGAGTCTGACCGAACGGCTGAAAGGCACAAGCCCCGTCGAGGCCGATCGGTTTGCGGATTACTCCCAGTGCTACAAGATGGGGCGACTGGTGTCCTTCTCCCGTCACGGTGTTATCCGGCTATTTTTTCTCTTTTTTCTGTTTCGGCTTGCGCGTACGTTCCGGTTTGCGCTCAAGGTTCATCTGCTCCGGGGTCAGTCCTTTCGCCCGTCCTTCCATTTTCGCGAAGAACTGATCCTGCCGCAGAAGATTTTTTACCGTCAGTGTCGGCTGCGCACCGTTTTCGATCCATTTCGCGACCTTGTCACTATCGTAGGTAAAGGTCTTCGGATCGGTTTGCGGATCGTAAAATCCGATGGTGTCGAGAAACCGGCCGTCACGTCTCGCCCGGCTGTCGGCGGCGACAATGCGATACTTCGCGATTTTTTTTCGGCCCACACGGGCAAGTCTGATTTTTACTGGCAAGTCTTTCTCCTTGCAAAAAAAGGTAGTAATTAGTGTATTAAAAAGATGATAAACTTCTCAGAGCGGCGGCATGGCCCCGCTTACCTGCAATTTTATTCATCCGCTTCATCATCAGTTTCATGGAATCGAATTGTTTGAGAAGCTTATTAACCTCCTGCACAGTCGTTCCGCTTCCGCTGGCGATCCGTCGTTTCCGGTTACCATCGATGATCTGGGGACGTTCCCGCTCCCCGTTGGTCATCGAACAGATGATCGCCTCTATTTTATTCAATGCACTGTTATCGATTTCCTGATCCTTGACCGCCTGACCCACTCCCGGAATCATCGCCAGCAGATCACCGATCGGTCCCATTTTCTTGATCTGGCGCAGTTGCTCCAGGAAATCCTGAAGCGTAAAAATGTTTTTTCTTATTTTCTTTTCGAGCTTCCGGCTCTTCTCGACATCGAACGTCTCCTGAGCGCGCTCAACCAGAGAAACAATATCACCCATCCCGAGAATCCGGGAGGACATGCGCTCGGGATGGAAAACCTCGAGAGCGTCGGGTTTCTCACCGACACCGACGAATTGCAGCGGGACACCGGTAACATCCAAAATCGACAGTGCCGCACCTCCCCGTGCATCACCATCCATTTTTGTAAGAATCGAACCCGTGAAATGTATTTCCTGATAAAACTGGTTCGCTACATTGACTGCATCCTGACCGGTCATGGCATCGGCCACGAACAGGATTTCATCCGGTTTGGCGACTGAACAGATCTCTTTGAGTTCGTTCATCATATCGGTATCGATATGCAACCGCCCCGCAGTATCGATGATCACCAGTGATGAGCCTTCGGTGCGTGCATGTACCAGAGCATTTTTAACGATCTCGACCGCTCCGGTTCCCCGTTCGGAATACACCGGGATATTCAGTGATTTTCCGAGTGTTTCAAGCTGATCGATTGCGGCCGCACGGTGGACGTCGGCGGCGACCAGAAGCGGCTGATGCCCCTGTTTTCTGAAATGCAATGCCAGTTTTGAACAGGCAGTCGTTTTTCCCGACCCCTGAAGTCCGGCGAGAACAAACACATTGGTACGGTTGGTATGAAGCTTCAGGGGCCGGGCATTTCCGCCCATCAGCTGTGCGAGTTCGTCGTGCACGATCTTTACAAACTGCTGCCCCGGAGTGACACTCTGAAGCACTTCGGAGCCGAGCGCTTTTTCCTGCACCGTCGCGGTAAATTTTTTAACCACCCGAAAGTTGACGTCGGCTTCAAGAAGGGCACGTTTCACATCACGCACCGCCTCGGCGACATTGTCCTCCGTTAACTTCCCGCGGCCCCGCAGCTTGTGGAAAATCGCTTCAAAACGTTGTGATAAGTCTTCGAACATCGCCCGTTCCGGAAAGTTGAATACATTTTCACCAAATTTGTTAAAGATACCTTCCGGAGGGTACTGCGCACAAGTAGTATACATATAGAGGACACCGTGTGTATCTTTACCCTTCCGGCGGCAGAGCACCTGGCTGCAGAAGCCGGCAACCGGAACCGGTCACTGCCGCAGGATCAGTCTCTTTCACTACCGATACTGAACCCGGAACAATTCATTTTAAAGAGGAACAGATAGTACCATCCTAAGGAGCACCCGATGAATGAGCATACACGATTCATGGAAATGGCATACCAGGAAGCACTACGGGCGAGAGATGAGGGCGAAGTACCGGTGGGAGCGGTAATAGTGCGGGATCGACAAGTAATCGGAAGAGGCTACAACCGTATCGAAGCACTCTCCGATGCCACCGCACACGCTGAAATCATCGCCATAAGTGCCGCCTCAAGCACCGCTGCATCATGGCGACTTGAAGGCTGTTCACTGTACGTGACGCTGGAACCCTGCCTCATGTGCCTCGGGGCGATCATGCAGGCCCGCCTGGAAGCGGTCATTTTCGGAGCGACGGATCCCCGGTACGGGGCGGTAGTCTCCCACATCTACCGCAACGAAATTGAGGAGGCGTACCACCGGTTTCCTTCCGTCACACCCGATGTTCTGGCGGATGACTGCTCACGTCTGTTGAAACACTTTTTTTCTGATCTGCGGAAAAAAAACTAAAGTTCTTTCCCCTGCAGTCCGATAATAATTTTAGGAGAAACTGGATTCGCAGGGAGGAGAAACGGCAATTTCTTACATCTCCCTGCTCAATGTGGAAAGGAGTGACACAACTAACTTGAGCTAATGAAACACAACCGACAATGGATGTCGGTTGAACACGTTTACAGGGAGGTTAATTTTGCGTATTAATCATAACATCTCATCGATGGCTGCCATGAATTCCCTCTACCGCTCAAATAGGGACATGGGCAAATCACTCGAAAAATTATCGACCGGACTTCGCATCAACCGTTCAAGCGACGATGCCGCAGGTCTTGCGATCTCGGAAAATCTTCGTGCACAGGTGCGTGGTGTAGGTCAGGCAGCTCGAAATGCCATGGACGGTACCTCGATGCTGCAGATCGCTGAAGGCGCGGCGAATGAGATCTCGGCGGTGCTGCAACGTATGCGTGAACTGGCAGTGCAATCGGCCAATGACACACTGACATCGACCGAACGTGCATATACTAATCGTGAATTCGATGCGCTCCGCAGTGAAATCAACCGTATCGCCGCAGTGACGAACTATAACGGTGTTGATCTGATGTCGTCAGAATCGGGACGGTTCGGTGTCAGCGGCGCAACAACGAACACCTCGTTCTGGATCGATGCCGGAGCAACCGCCGGTGTCGACAGCATCACGATCACCATCGACACGATGACGGTCAGCTCACTGAGTTCATCGCTCAACACCGCGACACTGACAACTCAGTCGGGTGCCACCACGGCAATCACCGCCATCGATGCGGCAATCAACAGTGTCAACAGCACAAGGGCGAACATAGGTGCATACGTCAACCGTCTGGAACATGCGGTCAACAACCTCATGGTCAGTGAGACCAATCAGGCGGCAGCTGAATCTCTTATCCGGGATGTCGATTTCGCTCAGGAGACGGCGGAGTTCACCAAAAACCAGATTCTTGTTCAAAGCGGTACCGCGATGCTTGCGCAATCGAATATGGCACCGCAGAATGTTCTGGCGCTTATCTCCGGATAACCGGGTTGTTATCAGAAAAAAAAGCCCCGTTCGGGGCTTTTTTTATTGGTCCGGGCTAAGAAATCTTACAGGACTGAAACCGATAATACCGGACATGAAACGGCACGTAATACCTGTTCAGTATTGCTCCCGATAATTTTTTGAGAAAGTGTATTCCGCCCGTTGGTAGCCATTATCAGCAGATCCGCCCGAACCTGATCGGCAACGGTACAGATCGACTCAACCACCGGTTCACCGCGTAACTCCTGCCGCCAGATGACCGAGGGCATTTCGATAGTTGTAATTGCAGGAAACGACGTTCCGACATGCATCGTGATTACTTCGATCGATGTTTCAGGAAAAAGAGCGATCAGTTCTTTAAGATGTGCAGAAGCATGGCGGTAGAATTCCTCGTTCTCCACCGGCATGACAATCCGGTGCAATGATACGGAACCGGTCGCCTCGTCAATGAACGGTCGCGCTCCCTCGGGAAAAAAAAGCGTGGTATGTCTGAAAAAATGAGCCAGATAAGCGGCAAGTGAACTACCGAGAATACCGCCATGACGGTCGTGACGCTCGGTACCCACCACCAGAAGATCGTGCGGATGCCTCTCCATTCTTTTTTTAATCAATTTCCGGCGATTACCGTTCTTCATCACCTTTTTTATCCGTAAACCAATCGACGCGACGTCCCCTCGTTTCGAATCGGGCGGCAGGTACCCCCATCGTTCCAGATATTCCCGAACACCGATGCTCTCGCTTCGTTCCGAAGGCGGGCGCACATCAACGATTTCGAGTTCACCTCGTGCCTCGATGGCGCATTTAAGAGCATGGATAAACGGCACCTTGACGATATGCTTCTCGTGAATGGCAAGAAGAATGCGTGAAAACAGATTGTTCTTTGAAGAGACCGTATCGGACGATCCGGGTTCCGTCATGTACTGTCCTTGTTACACCTGAATTGAAATCATAGAGTTCCGGACTATTCAAGTCAATATACAATTTCGGATCCGGCGGTAGTATTTTTATGGTATCCGGAGACTCCCGATTCCACTGGTCGTGCTTCCCCGAACTTAACCATATGATAAAAACCGACGGTAAAGGATCTACAAATGCCCCACTGGACGATTGATACTCTTTCAGAAAAAATTCTGGATTTCGGTTCATTGAACGATGAGCAGCAACAAAAAGTTCTGGCATTGATGAATACCACCTGCCCTCCATCCGTCTACGAAAAGCAATGCACCATGCGTAGAAACGCACTCGCCCACTCCAATCGAATTAAAGAATTGCTCGCATCCGGCAGACAGGACTTTCCTCCGTTTGTCACAGCCGGATCCCTCACCGCAAACGCCGAAGCGCTCAGCGGTTTCGCTATTGTCTTCACGGCAGGAGGCGAAGGTGAACGTCTAAGACTCAGCCTGGAACAAAAGGGTATTCCGAAGTCTTCTCTCGCCGATTTCACCAAGGCGACGTTCGGTCTGCCGGGATTTCCCGATGCAACCGGAACCCTTTCACTCAATCTGCGTATGGTGGCCGATCTGTGTGCAAAAACAGGCATTGATATCCCGGTAATTGTGACCACCGGTCCTTACGGTTCAGTCACCGCGCGGGTCATTCCGGAACTGATTCAGAACAGCAGAAACTTCGGTTTGAAACACCTGTTCATCATTGAACAGGATGAACGATATTTCCTCACGAACGATGAACAGATCGTACTGCCTTTGAATGGTACACCGTTGAAGCCGATTACTCATCCCGATGAGACCGGCGGCCCTATAATGAAATTGAAAAGCATCGACGGAATCACCGGCTTATCAGTACTTGACCGGTTGCAGAAACTCGGTTGCACCGGGACCATTATCGTTCAGGCAACGGCACTCTATGATCAGTCATTGCTACCGCTGATGGCTACCGCTTTGGGAGAGCATGACTGTCTTGGCGTGGGTATTTTACGCAAGGACTTTCCGGAGTCCGACCCGTACGGTACATTTGTTTCAATAACCTCCGGAAGCACCGTAACTCTGCAGATACTCGAGCAGGATGTCCGCAACGACGATACCCGCACTATTACCGATGCATCTCACCGCTGGCACCTTCCTTTCAATACGGGTTTTTACGCTTTCAGGAACCGTCTTCTGGAAACAAACAGTCTGCCTGATTTCGCCACTCCCCCCAAAGAGCTTCGACCTGATCTCCCCAGAGCACCGAAAATCGGCTACGCGGCTACCGACCTGATCGCACTTGCACGCAATCCCGTCGTTTTAACGATTGATCCTTCATTGTTCGGTGTTCTTAAAAACGCCGATGATCTTGAAAAACTCTCGGCGATGGGCAAAAAGTTCGGTCTGGCTCGTCTTTAATTCCGGTCGATTTCGATTTCGACGCCGTAGTTCCAGGTGTTATCCCGAAATTAGTGGCAGATCTGTTTACAGATTTTAAAGTCATTTGATGTTGAACCCGTAATAATCAAACATTCCTGCATTTCCTTACCCCTATCCCCTGCCCGTTGGCTTCACTTCACGTTGCTACGTGGTCCCCGCTTACGGGGACAGGGAGATGAAATCAGGTGCCCTCCACCGTAATCAGGGGAGGCGGTGCGGTCAGGCTCTCGAACCGGATGTCAGGGTGGGGGCATGAATGAGGAGAAAAAATTATACAATTTATCACCACCTTGGGATCCCGTCCAATTGGAAAATTCACCGCAGCCTCCCTACCTGATACACGAGATATATCATCCTGATATATTTTCCCGATATGAATGGCTGACAGATTTTCTTCTCTGTCCTGCATAACGCTGTTTTCATAGTATATAGCTGTCGTACTTCCCTGTATCCCTTCCTGAGTCGGCGGTTTACCTTCTGGCATACCCTTTGCATTGGAACACTCCTCACCACCAAACGACAAGGAGTATATCATGATCTCATCAATCGCTGCCTGGTTCAATGCCGGCGGTCCCTATATGTGGGTTATACTTGGCGTATGTGCGATCGCGATCGCCGTTGCCGCAGATCGTTTCATCTATTACTACCTGCTTTGCAGAACAGATCCTTCCCGTCTGCAGAACCGGATTATGGATGTTTTGACAAAAAAATCAGCCGATCGCTTTACATTTCTCAAAAAGGGCCGATCGCCGTTGTTCGTTCTTCTCCAGACGGCAGTCGATCGTTTTGAAGCCGGTGCTCCCATGGAACAGATCGAGGAAGGTGTCGAAGAAGCTTCGATCAAGGAACTGCCGAAAATCACCCGTCGGATCAGTTATCTCTCGCTGTTCGCCAATATCGCCACGCTGGTAGGTTTGCTGGGTACCATTGCAGGATTGCAGCAGTCATTCGGCTCACTTGCTTCGGCGGAAGCCTCACAGAAAGCAGCCCTGCTCGCCGCAGGCATCGCACAGGCAATGAATACCACCGCATTCGGCCTTATCGTCGCTGTTCCCTGCATGGCACTCTTTACTTTCCTCAACAACAAACAGCAATCACTCATCAACGACATCGACGACACCGTCGTCCGTATTGTCAATACCATGAAAACCGTCCGGGCATAACCACCGTGAAAAAATTCATGAACAAGCAGCTTCGTTCATCCGGGTCGGCGGCAGCCGAAATCGACGTGACACCGATCATGAACATGTTCATCATTCTCATTCCGTTTCTGGTGTCAATGGCGGTATTCACCCATCTTGCGGTACTGCATTTCGCTCTTCCGCCGAACTCGGGAAACGGATTGTCAACGCGGGAAGGGAAGCCGAAGCTCAAATTGACCGTTATCGTCGCCGAAACGTATTGTGCCGTTACCCGCGGCGAATTCATGCTCGACTCACTCGTTAAAATTGACGGTTCGTATGATCTGCAACGTCTCGCCGTTTCTCTTGCACGCTTCCGGACCGGTACTGATTTGTCCGACGAGGCAATCGTCGCCGTCCGCAACAGCATCGAGTTCGACCATGTGGTGCAGATCATGGATATCTGCCGGGCTGCCGGTTTTTCAAAAATAGGGCTTTCAAGCGCCACCGAAGACCCATCCACCGGTATATAGAAGGGCATATACCCTGCATGAAACGACTTTCATCATTCTGCACCGGAACCGCATCGACCTTGAAGCCGCAGATCACTTCACTGATCGATGTCATGACCATACTCCTGGTTTTCCTTATGAAAAGTTTTTCGGTTGAAGGCAATCTGATTACCCCTTCGGATGACCTGACACTTCCCTCTTCAACCTCACGGGAAACACCGGAACCGGTTACCACACTCGAAATAACCACCGATGCACTCACCTCGCACGGTGAACGAATTACCTCTCTGGCGGTCGGCACCGACGATGATTCACTTGAACTCCCGCCGCTCTCGCAATGGCTCGCACGACGTAACAGCGGCTCACGTGCAATCATGCTGCAGGCCGATCGCCGCATTCCTTTTTCGGTCATCAAACGCGTCATGTACACCTGCAGTAAAAGCGGTTTTGACGACTTCACCATACTTGTCCAACAGGAAGGGTAACCGATGACCACCTGTACCCCTTCCGCCCCGGTTGCGGAAAATGTTCCGGAGAAGATCGACAACACCACTGGTGACAGCACTTTTACAACAATCGTCCCTCCGGACAACGTGTCAACCACTACTCCTTCGCTCACCGCGCACAAACGTCTTTCGTTTCCACCACAATCTCAGCAACGGGGAATACTTGGGAACGACCGGCTGTTTCCGTTGCTCCTGCTTATCACCGCGACAATCAGCATTTTCGCAGGATTGTATGCGAAACGCATACCGCCACTGCAGGGTGTGATCACCAGGACAACCACCACCATAAAAACGGAATTCCACCTGGTGAAACCGAAGCAGAAACCCGTTCCAGCGCCAGTCGTGAAAAAAAAGATTCCGGTAAAAAACGAACAACCGGTTGATCTTACACGGAAGCCGCTTCTGAAACAAAAAGAGGAAAACATCGAGGAGAAACCGCCGGAACCTTCCGTAAAGCCGACACGTAAAGTATACGGCCTCAGGAAGGTATACTCCACCGGACTCGGCAGCGGCGGTTCAATGACCAACGCGGTAGTGGGAAAAATCGGCAATACAATCGAAAAAGAATACGATACGATCACCGCCATGGAATCGGATATCAGGGGAACCATTGTGTCCACCACAACCATTACCACCCCGCCAAAATTCCGTAAGGTCGTCAAACCGCATTATACAAAAGAGATGGTCGAGCAGAAAGTCGAAGGAACCATTAAAGTAAAGGTACTGGTTGATATCGACGGTAAAGTGAAAAAAGCCACCTGCCTGAATGATATCGGCTTCAACTCGGCGGCCCAGGCGGTAAAAGCCACCATGGCGATGGAATTTGTTCCCGCCATGCGCGGGGATGACCCGGTGGCGGTATGGATTATCGTACCGATCAGATTCGTACTGCTCGGATAGCACTAACGTAACAATCGATCTCATTTTTCTTAAAAGGAATTCGCCATGTATTTCTCTTTTCATCACCGTTTCAGATTACTGGCCGGTATGCTATTCACGGCGGGTATGTGTATCACGGGAATTGTGCGGGGAACTGCGTCAGCGCAGGTTCCCGATCAACCGGTGGAACAGGAACTTGTCCTTGAACCGCCGTCCGATACCACCAGAACTGAATCGTCGGGCCTGCCCCCCGGGGATGATGCACCGATAGAAAAAATGCCTGAGGTTATCACCCGAGAAAAACCGGTGTACCCTGAAGATGCAGCTCGGCAGGGTATCGAAGGAACAGTGGTGCTGGAGTGTCTGCTCAATGACAGCGGAATAGTCGACAGTGTGCGTGTGATTTCCGGAGTACATCCGCAACTCGACAGCAGTGCAGCCGCCGCCCTTCGCAAATTCAGGTTCTCGCCCGCAAAGGCAGGTGGTATTCCCGTACCTGTGCTATTGCAATATGAGGTTCCGTTCACACTTCATACATTCACCGAACGGGTCGAGAAATACATCAATTTTCAGGGTATTCTCCGTGAACGCGGGACCCGGACACCGATTGCCGACGCGATGGTCGTGCTCACCTTTCCCGATACGGTTACGGATACCGCCCTCGATGTGCCGTTTTCACGGTATCTCGAAAAACTGGGCACCTTCGAAGGACAGTACACTGAAGAGAAGAACCTGGTCACCGTCACCGATTCAATGGGCAGATTCAGTTTTTATTCGCTGCCGTCGTGTTCGATATCTGTTTCGTCGCCGCTGACCGGCTACGAACCGATTACGGAAAAGGAACTGATTACACCCGGTGAAGTTCTTGACGTTACTTATTTTGCTCGCAGGGTTACCTATAATGATTATGAAGTCGTGGTATACGGAAAGGCTGAGGAGAAAGAGGTTACACGTCGTCAACTGACGCTCGCCGAGGCCCGGAAGATTCCCGGTATCGGCAATGATGCCGTCCGGGTGGTACAGGCGCTTCCCGGTGTCGGGCGTCCCTCATTCGGCGGTGGTGATATCATCGTGCGTGGAGCCCCCTCCTGGGATTCGGAGTACCTGCTCGACGGAACCATCATTCCCCTGCTCTATCACTTCGGCGGGCTTAAATCTATTTACAATTCAGAAGCACTCGAATCGGTCGATTTTTACCCCGGCGGCTGGAGTACCCGTTACGGTGGTGCTATTGCGGGTATTATCGAAATCAAGGGTCGTCCCGCGAAAAGCGACCGCTGGCACGGGCAGCTCGATCTCAACCTGATTGACGGGTACCTGATGGTTGAAGGACCGGTCACCAAAAAAATATCGGTGATGGCATCCGCGCGTAGAAGTTTTGTCGGTGATATCGTCAAATGGTATACCGAACAGTTTCCCGACCGGTTCCCTTATTCCGTATCCCCCTCCTACTACGATATTCTCGCCCGGGCAGACGTGACCTTCACGAAAAACAACACACTGTTCGTGACCCTGCTGCACTCCCGTGACAGTCTGGGCATTTACGTTCCCGGTATGCAGGGTGGCAGCAGCGAAGTAAGCGAGGCGACGCAGTCACTCGGTACTAAAATCCAGTTCACCACCGGCCTTCTCGGCTGGGACTGGAAATTCACTCCCCGTCTGGCGAATTCACTGCGGTATTCCTTCACCAATGCACAAAGCGATGTATCGGTATTCGGCTACGTTACCGTCAATGAACACCCGTACATGCACCATATCCGCGATGAACTTGCCGTAACCATCTCACCGCAGGTGCAGCTGGCAACGGGGGCTGACGTGCACCTGACCATAGAGAATCTTGCATTGCAGATTCCTTCCGGCGACGGAAGCATCAACCGCGACACGACCAATAACTGGCTCTTCGGTGTCGTGGGTGCCTATGCGCTTCTTACCGTCAAGCCGACTGAATCGCTCCAGCTGCAACCGGGAATCCGTTATGATTATTATCCGGAGCTGATCCACCGGGGTGGGGTGGTACCCGAATACTGGGGTTATATATCCTTCAACAACAATCGCGGTTATTCGGGTGATCCTTCATTCCGGCTTTCCGGAAGGTATTCGATAAACGAACAGCAAACGATCAAAGCGGCGATCGGCAACTACAATCAGACTCCTGAACCTATGGGCCAGACGATCCATCAAACCTGGGGTGATCCCTCTCTCCCCACCACGAAAGCATCGCACTACCTCGTCGGCTATGAATGGCGTATTACCGACCTGATAAGCGCCGATCTGCAGTGCTATCTTAACCGTCAGTGGGAAATACCGCGCATGGCGAGCAGCGAGGATCTTCGTGATAACCCGAACGCGCTCTGGCTCTCTGATGGTAAGGGTAAAATGAAGGGTCTTGAACTGCTGTTACGTCATGACAACAACGGGAGATTTTTCGGCTGGATCGCCTATACGCTCTCACGTAGTGAACGGTGGAATCCCAATGAAAAGCAATGGGTACTGTACAATGATGATGAGACGCACCATCTGCAACTGCTGGCAAGCTGGCATCTGCCGCACGAATGGGACGTCGGTACCCGTATCCGCTATGTTACCGGGAAACCAACTACACCGGTACTGCGGGTGGTAGAGAATGAAAACTATAACTATCTCATGCCGGTTTACGGAAAGGAAAACTCAAGCCGTGTCGATCCGTTTTTCCAGATCGACCTCCGGGTCGATAAAAAGTTCGTCTATAAAAACTGGATGTTCTCCACGTATCTCGATATTCAGAACCTGAGCTGGCTCTTTTACAAAAGCCCCGAGATGGAGATCTGGAACTATGATTACACCCAGAAACAGACCGTGAGCATGATCATTCAACCGGCAATGGGTATCAGGGCGGAGTTCTGACCATAATTGAAAGGATTGACAAAAAAACCATGATAGTGACCTATATTACTGAGCGCCGTAGAGTTGAACCAAGGAGTATAAGAATGAATAACAGTATTTTACTCATTGCGGCAACGATCGCGCTTATCGGTTCTGGCTGCGCGGAATTCCCCACCAGTTATTCCCGTATCGAACCCGACAAGCCCCGTCTGCTTGACTTTATTTACGAACCCGCCGAAGCCGCTCCCGGAGACACCGTCCTCCTCAAAGCGGTTTTTGCCGGAAGGGATGTATCTCCCGAAGATCTCACCTGGGAAGTCTCCTGGAATATTCGGGTGAACGAATACGGTGTGAACACAGCTCCGGATACCGTTCCGCTTGAAATCACCCCGGTGGCATACACCTTCTCCGACCGGACGAGTTGTATCGCCTTTACCTTCGTTATTCCCGATCACATTATTGAAAACAGCAGTGCTGTTCCCGACAACTGGACTGCAGCCATCCCGGAATATTACCGGGAAGCGATTTCCGAAGAATACCGTTCTTTCTCGAAAAAAGAATTCCTGCAGATGATCGATCTGATCTCCGCCTCCGCATCCATCGCTCCGGAATCGATCGACGAGGAGTTTCGGCAATTCCTGCCCCTTCTGCTGCAGTGCTTCACCGCTCCGATGCAAATTTACTGTAGAGTCGACGGCGGTCATGAAATTGTAAGCAGTTACAGTGTCCGTTACAACTCACGCTTTGCCTCGGTTCCACAGCTTACGATTCCCGTTAATCATAATCCGATGATTGATTCCCTCTGTATCTATGCAGTGGAAAAGAAACCGCTTATGTTTTTTAACCCGGCAACCTGTAACTATCCGTTTACCCGTATGCCGGTTTCCGGTGATACCGTACAGCTGAAGGTGGATGAGGAGAAATCCTATTTTATCGGAACATTCACCGGCAATGTCGACACCAGCCTCAGCATCGACGCCACGCTCGGCAACGGTTCGCCGCTTCCTGAACAGCATCTGACACAGTGGTATCTTGAATTCGACCAGGAAGAACTTGACGATGTCGCCCCGTCGGAGCTGATGCTAATCACAAATGATGATTTCGCGGCAGGGCAGCACATTTCTCATCTATATCCGTCACTCGATCATGCGATCACCGGTTGCACTGCGTGGATTGAGGTACGGGACGCGTTTCTCAATGAACTCTACCGACCGCAGGGATCGATGCTCAGGGAACTGGTATTCAGGTTTGAATACGAAGAGTAGGGAGAACAAGTGCAACTTCTGTTACGAAAGTGGCTTGAACACGGTATACTTCCACCGGTGCCGAACTGACACCGATTCAGGTCCTGCGGGCAGGACAATTTTTCAACAAATGGTGTGGTTACACCCGTTTTCGCAGCACCATTCCGTGATGCGATATTGTCTATGATACTTTTCACTTTACCCGGCCAACTGCCGTCGCCGCAATTGGTTTCTCCCTGATGTAAATTCCCTTGATCACAACCGTTTCCTGGGCGATCTTGCACCGTTTTACCATCCAGCCGTACGCATCACTGCTTACTTCATTCGGTGTGCCTTTACTCGGGCGGGTATGTTCAGCAATGGTACGTGTCCGGATCCTTTCTGAAATACTTCTATTGCTTCACCGGAAAGTGTACAGGGAATGAATCCTATGCTTATATCCTCATGTATTGAATCGAGAAGCGTCTTTCCCAAACCAACCGCGGGTCCCAGGCCTTCATGACAATTATGATACGTTGGAAAGGCGGTATACCATTCGTCATGCGTCCGGTTCAATGTCAGATGCGGACAGGGATAAGGAATCCGGTTGCAATCACCAAATGCCAGGACTTTCACTCTTGGAGTGGTATCACAATAGTCATCGACACCATCGGTTCACTCTCATGATTCTTTACTTTCTCCGGAACAGGTGGGTGTTTGAGCTGTGTATATAAGAGAGTACACTTTTTTCAGAAGCACACTCCGATATCTAACGTCAACATCAGTTGAATGGTTACACTGCTTACTGATGATAACCTGGTTTTTCTATACTTTGCAATGATCTTCCCGGTAGTGGTATGGGTACGGCTACTGCCGTTGCGGAATATAGGTCAAAATAATTGAGGGCTGTTGGCCCGAAAAGCATATTGAGTAATTTTTCCTGCCGGTGCAGGTGGTATGATGACGGAACTGCTGCGAAGTTTTTTTTGGGAAAGAGATGAGTGAATTGCCACTCTCTTTTTTTTATACCAGAAGAGGTGTTCCAGCCGGTACCTCACATCTAGCCGATTACAATTCTGACCCCTCAGTCACCTTTGGTGACAGCTCCCACACTTGATAAACTCAGTGCATCGCTTTGAGTACCTTAGTGCATCGCCTGCCAGGGGAGCCATATACCTGAAAAACCTCCCCTCGATTAAGGGGAGGTAGCTCCGCCGATCCGGAGCCGGAGGGGTTAAAAGGAATGCAGAAACATACGTTTACCTCAACGGGTAGTGAGTTTCATAACACGGTAGCCGGATTTATTTTTCGCCATAATTGTCAAACTTGACGAAATTTCGGATCGGCCGGTATTTTGTATCGCCGCCATTCCGATTTTTCTTCCCGCCAGATCATATAACGTCATTGCACCTGAAAATTGCATAGCCGGTGTGGATGCGGCCGGTTGATACACTACCGGGACCGGTCCCCACCATGTGTTGGTATAGTCCATTGCAAGCCAGCGCAGGGCACAGTTAGTGCCGATTTTTATCTGACTTGCCGCATTGAAATGAATGTTGTCATTGGCAAGTGCAAATCCTTTGGTATCGGTCGTGTCGGTATTGACCAGTTTGTGAGCAACGGCAATCTCGGCTGCACGAACGATATCCTGATATTGCCACATACTACCGGTAATCATGGGAATTATAGCAGGCATCGAATCGTCTTCGGCTTTTTCTCTGATGTCCTTTATCAAATTCGTAAGATTCTGCTCGTACTTATTAGCCAAAGACTGATCGTTCCATGCGTCGAATTCTCCCTGGTGCCAGATGAAGCCGGCCCAACGCGGGGTATATTCCGATGTATCGAATGCATCGTTGAATTTAGCCAGCGCCCGGTCGATATGATTCATCATATTCCTGTATAAAGTGCCGGGCCCGCCGCTGCTCGGCGGCAGCCAGCCCCCCGATTGCCCGAGATAGGTTCCCGAAGTGGCATCTTTGATAAATGCGAATTTGGTATCCGGCATGGAGTCTGACAGTACCTTGCCGAAATACAGCTCCGGACCGAAATGATTGGCATCACCACCGAATCCCGGTTTCAGTGTCGACCATGCCTGACTTGCGTTATCGCTTCGGTTATCAATCTTGATATTCTCATACGTCTTATTCCGGTCCGCAGCGGGAAGATCGGAAACAGCGGAACCGAGACAGACCATATTCGATTGTCCGGAAAACAGAAACAGCGGCACAGCGGTTTTCGCCCGTACGGTACCCGCCACACAGAGTAGTGCCAACATCGTTATCATACGGTTGTTTCCGGTGGCTGAAAAAATGCCGAAATGTTGATGCATCATTACATCTCCCCTGTAAAAAGTTATCTGAAAACGACAAGTTTGTTGTCGGCCTGCTGGTTCATGTAACACAGCCGTATCCATGCGGCGTTTCGCGCCCGACCGCTGATACGTACTTCGTCGATACCACCATCGAAGTAGCAGTAGCCTTCGTTATTATCCGGCGAAGCCATGACCTGTGCGAATCGACCGATCATCAGATCGAAGGTCGAATCACGCGCACTGCTGAAAGGAAAATCAATAAGAGTATCGCCGGATACACCATTGACATAAAGATATTGCGTCGTTCCGTTCCGGACTCCCGTGAGTAAAACCCATGCCCCGGTAGACAGGGGCTGCACCGAGAGATCCCAGCCGCTTTCGCTGCGATAATCCGCGAATTCCCACAAGGTGGCATCAAGATGTATCGACGTGTACCATAAAAAGTACTGCGAATTACCTTTTGATGCAATGACGTGCGATCGCGTATCGGTGCTATCGATAAACACCCATGCAGAAATCGTGTACTGTCCGTTTTGCGGAAGATTCAACCTGCTCGAAGCGGTATTCGGCATGGTGATATAACTGGAAGTTCCATTGAATATCCGGCTGTCGCCGACAATGCCTTCCGCCTGGTATGGATATGCCGTATCGGATGATACACCGTGATACCCGTTGACAGTCGCATCCCGTGCGGAATCCGTTCCGGCATCTCCGAAATGCCAGACTCCCAGAAATCCATCGGCGGTATCGAACACCATCTCCCCGTCAGAACGATTGATCGCCTCCGTATTTCCCCAATACATTATTATTGACTGATCGCTATCATTTCCCCGGATGGTATCGACCCTGATCCATAGTTCCGCCTGTTTACCGGTCACGTCCCACCGTTCGATCTCATACGGTAGAAGTATACCGCCGCTTCCGGAAAAAAGCAGATCGGCGCCGTCCGGAGCGGCCTGTGCAAAATCGAAATTATCATCAGTCAGACGTACAAGTACCGGAAAGTCACAGACGTCGTCCGCTACTCCGGCACCGGTCATCGAGGTATTCAAACCGATTTCACGTGAGAAACGCCATGAGGGGTGTTCAATGACTGTCGTATCTCCTGAAGTGACCGTAACAGTATCACGAACCATGTTTCGTGTTTCACCGTCGGCATTCACCTGCAGCACCTCCGTGAAGGTGCCTGATGGTATATCTGAAAGCAGCACCATCCTGCCACCCGAAAAGGTGCTGTAGATATCGGTTCCCGGGAGATACAGATACCCGCCGGTACCGGCAGCCTCAGCCGTCAGATCAATCGCAATGCATCCCGAAGTGTCGAGTGTGCCGGTGGGGGCATTCGTGACGGAATCTTTGGCAACAGCGATATCGTTAATGAGAAGACTTGTCGATGAACCGTTTCCGCGAGCCAGAACGGTATAGAGACCGGGGGCAATGTTACTGAATCGGTATCGCCCGGAGGCATCCGTGGTATCGGTATGGATTGTACCGGTTTCGTCAGCTATCGGATTATACGCATCGGGAAACAGCTTTACTATAACCTCTGACGACGC
Organism: Chitinispirillaceae bacterium; assembly: GCA_016930275.1. Lineage (GTDB taxonomy): Bacteria > Fibrobacterota > Chitinivibrionia > Chitinivibrionales > Chitinispirillaceae > JAFGNB01. The sequence continues at coordinate 35,859 of JAFGHA010000157.1, read as the reverse complement.
TGTGGCATCTCTGTTGAAAACACAACCGACAACACCGTTGGTGGTCTCGGATCCCGCGCCGGCAACATTTTCGGTACATTGCAGCAGAGAAGCTCCCGCAAAAAGAAGCAGCAGATATCCGATATTTTTAAGTCGTCGTATCATAATCATTATTGTGTCAAAGGAAAAAACTGAATGTTGAGTTGATATACCTTATCCGGCGCGATCTCGTCATGGGCGATCTGAAGAAGGCTTTCACGGAATTGAGCGATCAATTCATTGATCCGGTCGAGGTCCTTTTCCTTTATCGTAATGGTGACGGTGGAAATATTCCGTTTTTCGGGAGGATGGCGATCCAGTGCTCCGAGTGCAAGCCGGATAGTCTCTTCCTGGAACGTTTTAACTGCAATGGAACGATAATGGTCACCGGTAGTGATGATTTTATGGGTCAGCTCCCAGGTTCCCTGCGCGCTTCTCCTGATGAGTCCGAGTTTTTGAAGCAATGCAACCGATTTACGTGCCTTGGCTTCTGAGATCTTCGGGTTCAACTGATTCGCCAGCGCGGCATAATCATTCCTGAACGGATAAAAATCGAGGAGTGTCAGTATTGCCGAGTGATACCATTGGGTATAATAATCGTATTGTTTTTTTTCGAGTGAACGTGCTCCCGGTCCTTTCATCGCAAGGAGTTTTTCGAAATACATCCGACTGTCACGGTCGGATTTGGCTTTATTGAAACGGACCAGATTGGCGAAATACTCCGCATCGGTGCCGCTAAGACCGCAATGATCGGCAAATGTATCGATTAGTGAGTTACCGATATGCCGTTGCCGCTGGAAGATTTTGACCAGATGGGACGGATCGACCGATACCTTGCTCCCCATATACCGGAGAGAATAAAATTTGCTTTCTTTTTTATTCTCGGTATAGAAATCCCGCAGAAAATCACGGTACTCTAAGTATTCTTTTACCGATTTCATAGTGATAATATAGGAAAAGGATCAGAAAACCACTGCGAAATGTGGAGGGGATATGAAGAAACCGTTGTCAGAAATGCCCACACTAAGATGATATACGTATTTAAATACAATAGTCTGTTATAAAACTTTGAATTATCGATGAAATTATTGTCTACATAAAGCGTTATTCATTACCGATGGAAATGGAATGCAGACACAGGTTGCAGTATAACTTACCTTGGGGGTGGATGCGACAAAATGTTTTTCTCCATGATATAATCGTCCATAAAAAAGCCTCCGCCGATATCTTTCTTTGCCTCGTCGATCACGCTGAATCCGTGATGTACATACCACTCTATCGCACTCACGTTGAACCGGTTCACCGTGAGCCACAGCCTCGTTAATCCGTTCACGGCACTTTCCTGTTCAACATATCGTATCAGTGCTTCGCCTGCACCTTTTCCCCGCATCACCTCCGTGACGTAGAGTTTGCTTATCATCATTTTCTCATGAAGATAATCAGGAATTATACCGGTGTAGCCGACCGTTTTTTCTTGAATTTCCGCGAGAAAATACCTCCAGCCGTCGGAAAGTTGTGATCGTATCACCTCTTCGCTTTGAAATTTTTTCAACATATATGCTACCTGCAGTGCACCTATAATGGGAGTAAAATGCTGCGTCCATATTTCATGTGCCAAGACAGCAACGATGTGTATGTCATCGGGTGATTGTACGAGCCGTATAGAAACGTTCATTTGTATCGTTCCCGTCGGGAAATGGATTCATCTTCGAAATTGACTGTACGCAATATCTGTAAACACGGGCAGGCTGTCCAGGCACGCCCTGAAGACATCCTTTTCAAATGTTTCAAGTGCCGGCAATACCCCGCCATCGATACAGGTGTATTCGGAAAACGCTCCGCGGAGTTCGTTTATCAGCCGGCTTTTGTCCATTGTTTCATTCGCCACGTCCTGCGCCATTTTCCAATACCGCCGTATCCATAGTTTGAGTGCGGCACGAACATCTTCCCGATCGATATTATAATAAAAATGCTGATAGCGGAAGATGATAGAGAGCAGTGAATAAATCTGATTCCCTCCGTAAATGGCTTCGGTAAGATGTGCGGAAGTCTCACAATCCACGTTGTACCACCCTTCGGATGCTTTGGTGACCTCATCCCACTTGTGTTTCACCTCATGCACCGCGATCTGTTTCACCAGTCGATTGACAATATCTGAATGGGATTGCCCGCCGAATTCACGGTTGATCAGTGCGGTAAAAAGCAGTTCCGCCGAATCAAGATCCAAACCGGTATTGAGCTCCCGCCAGTATGGTTTTGCGGATACCGACAGAGAGAACAGAGGTTTTCCTGTCTCCAGTGTATAGATGATATCGTCTGCGTACTCGGAAATATCGTCAAAATTCACGATGACATTCTTATCGTTTATCGTGGATAAACCGAGATATGCCATTGAAAGACATATACTCGTCTTCCTGAGAAAAACGACATCGCCGATGCCTTGTCGCCTGATCGGTATGCCGTATGCAAGTATTTCGTATCCTATGGCGGTTCTGCTGCTGACGAAGAGTCTGAGCCGGTGCGGTTGAAGAGACGCATTGAGCGCATTCAGATAACGGACGTTCAAAGCATCTCCCGTCATGTACCGTTTGAATGCACCGGTAAATGCTTTGAGCTCATTTCTGTTGTTTCCGTCAATGAATATTTTCTGATATTCTGAAAATATCCGTTCTTCCACCGGACCGTACACTGAAAGCCCTCTGCTGATATGCGTCAGGTACGGTACAAGAATATTTCTAAAAAAAAAGGAAGGGGTTTCATTCTCCGTGTTATCCAGATTGACCTGTATCATTTGAGTGACGGCCTCGAACACCGGTAACGGTTCATTGCGTAAGAGCAGCCATATACCCTCAGTCACTTCGGTTTCCTTGACGCCGAACGAACGACCGAGTGTCCTGATATAATTCGGATTTCCTATTTCCGACCATTCCGGTTTATTCTCCGCCATCAACGCAAATGCCATATAGACCGGATTTCCGGGAAGTGCCAGGTACCGTATTTTTTCGAAACCCGCAAGCGAATCTTCAGAATGCGACAATATGCGATTCAGTAAAAAATAACGGACACTTTCACGCGGCTGATGTATTCTTTGAACCTTTTCCAGATCGACACGCAAATGTTCATACGTTTCCGTGAATTGACGCTGCAGGCGGGAGGGAACACAGTATCGTTTGAAAAAATATTCATTCAGGTTGGAAGACAGAACTAACGAACCTGACTGTTTTATGCATTCTGAAACGAGCAGAACAGCCTCGGTTTCGGGCGAAAGACCGGTATCACCGCTTCGGTGGTTATTCCGACAACTACTGAAAATGCACAAGCCGGTAAAAATAGCGATTCGAAACAGTACGCCCGACCCGTTAAAATAAATTGCCCTCATTCCCCCGTCCGTTTACCTATTTCATGCATGAGACCAATTGCTATCCTCACGGTCTTGACATATAAATTTTTACCATCTACAAGATCCCCGAGACCGATTCCTGCCAGTAATGTAATCCCGACGGTTCTCCATCTTGATGACCAGTTCCATCATTCGGACGGCAGTGATTTTTCACTATTGATTCTCGTTGATATACGAATCATTCTTCGCGGAGAATGGACCTTTATCGAATATATCCTTCATAAATTCCTCAATCGGTTCGAAGAAATCATCCCTGTTCAAATGGGAGTAGGTTTCTTCGTCAGTCAGTTCTCCATACTGCACGATCTTTCCCGAAGCGCAATGAACGGCCACGAATTTCAGTGATTGGCGCATATTGCTTTTCACCGGCATCTTTTTTTCAAACAGTTCCGGATGAATCGCTTTTTTCTGAATAAAAAGACTATTCTGAACGGCGTTTTCCGCAGGATCGTAATACACTTTTGAAAAGGTCACTGCATACTTTTCGATAAGAAGCAGGAAGGTGATTCCACGGCGGACGAGATCGGGCAGTGAATCCGCAGGTACGTGAAACGATCGCCGTATGTCCTTGCGGATAGTCAGTGAAGTCTCATTCAATGTGATTGAATCTTCAAGCATGACGATTCTTTTACAGGACGATCTTCTGAATACCAGCTCACGGATCGATGAATGGACAAACCTTCTGAATTTTTCTTTTGTATCACTGATACCGAAAAAGGTACCAACGATATCCTGGTCACTGATATAGGGATCATCCGGGAAGAATTTTATCGCGATAACCGGACACTCTCCATGCCACTGTTCCCATTCTGGAGTCGTTTTCAGAAGCGGTTTCGAGCAGTATAAAAACGATAGCAGTATACAAGCAACTGCAATTGCCGGAAGCGCTGACCGGTACATTTTTCCATCCTTTTTAAGATATTCGGCAAAAACGATCCATTACAATGTGAAATATTTCCCTATATTCAGCGACAGTTCTTTGATTCCATGATAGTACTCGTCAAGATGCAGTTTCACCGCTTCCCGGGATAGTTTATCCGCCAGTTTTCCGGTTCCGAAAGGAAAAATAAACTGCAGTAAAGGAAGGCCCGATTTACCGGCAGGTTTCCCTTCCATACCGCATTGGTCCCCTATTGCAGTAAGCTCAGCGATAAAGCTCCGGTCTATCGTACCGCTTTCCTTCAACCGTTCAATGAAGAGATTGTGTTCTTTCTGCAACTGCTCGAGATCGGCGCAATCAGGATGATCGTTCCACTTTTCGTATGCCATATTTGCAAGGAAGTCCAGGTATTTCAGAATCGTTTCGGTTTTCACAGTGTCATCTCAGGCAGTTATAAAGGTGTCATACTGTATGCTCTCTTAAGGAGCGTTCTATTGCGGCCTGTCTTTCAGAACAATGCAGGTGCCCTAGGCCGACATTCACCGCCGGAGCTTCGATATAAACTCATCAAATTTCGTTTTGAATTCACCCTTGAAAGTTTCCTCCGACAACCGTACCTTCATCATGGCATCAGTATCTTTACGCTTTTCCTCGGGTAGTACCAGCCCGATGGAAAATGCTTCACAGTGCACGCAGGTATCCCCTGCCAGTTGCCGCACCTGATTAAACACGCCGCCATAACCGAATTTGTCGTCTTTCGTGTCGTCCCCTCCCCCACAGCAGGTTGCGAAATACATTTTTTTCATGCGGGTCTTGTATTTTTTTATATACGTCCGGAGAGGAAAAATCAGCTGCCCCATCCAGATGGGCCCACAGAGAATGACGGTATCGTACTCTTCCACATGGTGAAAAGGGTTTTTGATTCCAGGACTGAATTTCAGAAGCGAAAAAAGTATCAGAAGCGGTAGTAGATTCAACCGTGGAGCGACCGGTTCAATATCAGCTCCCAGTGTTTCCGCTATTTTTCGGGACAACCAGGCGTTATTACCGGTATTGGAGTAATAGAGGACCAGTGTTTTCATGTTTTTTCTCCATTCGTGAAGCATGAGCAGGAAATTTCAGGATATTCACTTCTTACCGACACTCCGGAAAATCCGGACAAACACGATTACGGTCAACCATTTATAAAATAATTACGCCTCTCTGGAAGCAGACATGCTGACAACCGAATCTGCATCGTGATTATCGCGAAAACAGCTGTTGTATTGTTAAAAAGGTCCGGATCAACACTCCGGACCTTGCAATAGCAGGCCATCTTCCGAAATGCCTTGCAGCGTTCAGAAATCAGTTCACCAGATTTTCTCACTCATATTCACTCCGGCACCCCGTACCTTTACGATACGGATCTGTTCGGAAGTCGTTTTGTTGCCAAGGCTGCCGAGCTGATGCAGAGAATAATTCCGGGACGGATCGACCTTCACGGTAACGCTTCGAAGCAATGTGCCTTTGAGTGAATACACCGATACCGCGACATTCCCGGCTGCTTTGGGGGTGAAATGATACCGATCCTGACGGATGCCACGAGCGAAGCGCTCTTTAGTCGTTCCGATTCCTTCGTAAAATAGGGATATTTCCTGAACTTTGAGATTGCCGACTTCACTGGTATCTGCACCGCCACCGTTGGGAACGTTTTCAATCGACAACGAAATACCTGTAATGCCCGGCAGGGTGACTGAATCGGGAATATCGAGAACCACGGTTTTCCACTCATCCGGCGAAGCGGTGAGTGTTCCGAGACCGTCTCCGAGCTTCAGAAAAGTTTTCATAGTATCGGCAATGGTTCCCCATGTAGCGTAAAAGAAACTCATCTGGATCTGGTGAACCGGTAACAGACCTTTATATGTTACCAGTAATTTGGTATACGGGGTGACGGTAATCGAGTCTAATCCTGCCCAGCCATTCCATACGAATGGTAGCTGCGCGTAATAATTTCTGAATTTGTAATAAAAATCAAAATATTTGGCACCTTCGGTAGCCGCACCGGTATCAGCGATAAAATCGGCATCGACGCACGAAGCGATTATAGATGAATCGGTAATCGTCGTGACTGAATTTATGACATCCACCACCGGATCATCCGCACTGTCACGAACCACTACTCTGGATTGGATACTCTTCGTGGTAATGAGCAGCGAATCGACGGTTTGAGCGGACTGAGTAATAATCGTCGTATCGGAGATTTGTGTGGTGATTTCCAGGTCCTTGATCGTATCCGGTACCGAATATACGGTATCTGGACTCGTATCTTTCAAGAGTGTATCACCGCACCAGTGCTCCCCCGTCCAGGCTTCTCCCCACCATCCGGTTGCAAAATTCCCCGAAAGCCCGCCGACGAGGCTCAGTGTATCTCCCATGGCGGTCCGGCAGAAAACGGAAACTGCCAGCATCACCAGTATCATGCCATATTTCATATGTCCTCCTCTTTGAAATAAATCAGATGTTGATCAGTTATTTTCCTGTAGTATCGTGCTTAGACGATGTAGCCCTTCAATTAGTTCATTAGTTGAGCTACTGATTGCATTACCCCTTTAAAGCTTCAGATTATCTGAATAACGTGAGCTTGCCCCTGTGTGTATTGTGATGCAGAGAAAATAATTCCATACCTGATACCCCGTGTACTATTACAGAAACATGGCAGATCTTTTTGTTCAAAATGCTGTTGGATGTTTCAAGAACCGACAGTGTGCTTTATTCTTATTCTGACCACAGGAAAAGAGGAACTCCATTTCTGACTCCTGACCATGCAATAGATGCGTTTCGTCGATTCCGGAAACCGGGCATTTAGCAGCATTATTACTTTTTCCAGCCGATACGTGATTATGTTTACAATACTGTTCCATTGTCGTGGTACACGCATTAATACCATTCATCCTTGCTGGGGGATGAGAAAATGAGCCGTTTCCCCATAATTTTCACCATTATCGGGTGTGTTTTTGTTGTTGTCTTCGCTAATCCGATAGCAATTAATCCGTATGAAATGCCGGGGATCAGCAAAGTTGAGATTACTAATTCGAGCAGTTTGCGACTTGAACTTGATGGAGACTGGTGCTGTTTTGATCGTTCCCCGGAGGAGTACCCTTTTACCGAGACTTTTTATATCGGCGTTTTCCTGACGCGAGATCAGAACATATTCCCTGGAACACTCAACAGGATTGATGTAAGATTCGATACTACCCGATTGGCAGTCATCCCGATACAATCCTCTCAACCATCCCTCCTTTCAATAGCGATCATGCGAGATACGACGGACATTGACCGTGAAACTTCCTGGGTTTTTCCACTGCGGGAGACAACGCCGGGCAGGACACTTGTCAGTTTTTCCGACGATGATTCTGACGCCGTTTTTGAAACGGAACGGGGTTGTATCGGCATCCGTACCGAGTTCATGACCATCAATCGTCTGTATATTCTGAATAGCCATTACATGCCGTACCGGTATCTTTCAGTGGATTTATCGTCAGGGTCGATTCCTGAAAATTGGCATACCTATGAATTTTTCCATTCCATCTCAACCAACAATGATGGAATGGTGTACGTACCAGTACCTCTCTAGATCCGGATAACGGGCAACCCTTTGGGGTACCGCATCTTTTACCGACCTGGGAAGCGGTGTATTCAGATACATGTAAAGAACGTGCCGATACCGTTATTTTTCCCTCCACGATCCACCGCCTGTTTTTCCTGAACCAGGAACTGAAACCGGTTGACAGTCTGTTGTCGTTCAGGCGGATTGTCGACACGGTAATCGCTCAGGACACGCAGTATACGTATACTTATGCAAGCGGTACCATGGAAACCGCCTATCCGAGAGCGTTCCTGCGGGATTTCCCTATTTATCCGGAGGATGAAACCGTTACACTCCGTTTCAGAGAGGATGAGGAGAATTCCCCGTATATCGCAGAATGGAGTGGCCGGTATGTTGACGATGCCGATACGGTTCTCGATACGGTGTATGTTGTCCCGACCGGCCTTCAACGCCCCGGACCTGTCGGAGCTTCAGGCGATAATATTGTCTCATTTTCAGCACTTCGCGCCAGTACCCGGGTAGTCAAGTTCGTTATCGGCGTACCGCAGGCATACGGAAAAGCCGTTATCGCCGTCTACTCAATTGCAGGTAAAAAAGTTGCGGAATTACCGGTACACCTCGACAGCCGTGGTACTCATACCGTTACCTGGAGCCGTACGGAGAATTTTCATCCCGGAATATCCGGCGGCAGGTATCTTTGCCGTCTGGAATCCAACGGCGTGACGCTCTCCGTACGGCAGGTATCGCTTTACTGATTGGGGATCTGAAAAATTGTACAGTTTGTCCGGAAAATTCACCCTGCGGGGGATTGAGGAGCACTTGAATCAGGTTTGGATAGCCACCAGCTCCGGGACGATTGCCTGAAAATCAAAACAGTATCACTGGAAAGATTGAACGTACCTACCTGACAAGTATCAGTTTCCGCACGTTCCGCTGTTGTCCGTTGACAATCATCTGGAGCAGACATACCCCGTTACCGGTACGATCGTTACTGAGGCTGAATGTATGAATTCCGGCACGCAAAACACCGTTGGCTATCGTACTGATTACTTTACCGTCGAGACCGACCACCCGAAACACGACATGTCCTTCGACCGGCAGTGAACATGAAATCATGACGGTGTTCCCCACATTCCCGCAACGAACGGCGAACTGACTTTCCGTTAATGCACCGGTCACCTCAGCCACAGCAACCGGACTGTTTTCGTTCCCGGGACTTCCCCCGATGAACCGGGAAGTCTTCCAGTTCGTGGCCACTGAATTTTCCAGCAGTGGTGAGATCAGTTCGAGTGTCGGTCCGGTACCATCGGGTTCCACCGGCCATTCACCGTCATCCGCATAAGTAAACGAATCGATGATATTATCCGCGTAATCGAACAACCGGACCAGTTCCCCGCTTCCATCCAGACCGAATCCCCAATTCCCCATTACCGGTACCGATGGGAAAAACTCCCTGAACATCGCGGTGTCTCTGCAGAGTACAAGATAGCCCCGTGCCTCGATAACCGTGGATTCAGGCAGTACGAAACGGTGGTTGTCGTCGCTGTCGCTGAAATACCATCCCGTCATCGAAACAGCAGAATCGGAAGGATTGTACAGTTCTACCCAATCTTCGGTATCATGAGTACCGGCGGAGTTGTAATTGATTTCGTTAATGACGATTTCAGACGAATCCACAACGATCCCGTAAAGGCTGTCGATCACTTTTTCATCGATGATATGACCATCGGGAGTCAATAGTCTGAGTGTATCATCCACATGAAGAATGATTGAAAGTCCATTCATCCTCCGGTAGTCCGGAAAGCGGGTCGCCATCAGAAGAGAATCGTTACCGATGGCAAGCGGAACGCCGGCGTATAGAAACGTCAGCGGGGGAAACGTATAATGAGCGGTTCGATTGTCGGAGGATACGATCTCCATGCAGGAAATATTCATGGTTGATGGAGCGGTGTTGGCTAAGGTTATCACGTACTTGCCGTTCACCTGATACACATTGTCAAACCGCAGGCTGTCCGATGCCGTAATGGAGGTATCCCCGCTATCGGCGAACGTCATGATCGGCGTTCTTGTCGGAACATAATCAATATAGTACAGTCCGTTGGCGGGCAAGGTACCGTTGACTCCTTCAAAAGCGTAGGGCATAACCGGTGGCAGAGTACCGATAAGCTGCAGAGTATTCCCGTACACCAGATCCCCGGCTGCACCATCATGATGATTGCCGTCATCGTACAGTTTCAACCGCCGGAAATAGGCTCCGCCGCTGCGTTTCTCAAAATCAACATTATCGGAATAGACCAGAAATATCAACTGGGCGCTATCGGAGCGAATGTTAAGATCGACAGACACCCCGACGCCGGTGACCTCCGGTTCATACTGAACCGGTTCCGAAAGAGCAATCCTGCCGAAGGTGGTGAACGTCTCAAGAGCCTCCTTTCGTTTCGTCAGAAACTCCCTGATCTGTTCCACCGCGGCATCAAAGGTACTGTCGGTCCCGTTCTTGGTACTGTCGCGATAAACATCCTCCTTAATGCCGGAATAAACCGTATCGATAGCAGCAATCAACGAATCAAATCCGACAGTAATAATTTCATTGAGTGCCTCCGTGAACATCTCCTCCCACCTCACATTTTCAATACATCGCTGAAAAAGAAGATGGTACGTCAGAGGATCGAATTTCCGGGCTGTTTCAAAACCGGTCTGGTAGTCCCCGTTGTAATCATTACCGAACGATGCGTCCATATCCCACGGGAACAGCTCCCAGCAGTTTTCATCGGGATTGTAATTGAGAAACTGATTCTTCGAGAAACCGTCAACATTCGCGATCACGAACAGTATCGCGTAATACTTCAGAAAGGCATCGAGATCAAATTCATTTTCCACGGAATCGGTAAATTCGGAGTCGGACCAGAAATACAATTTATTAAAAAGTGTTACGAGGTCCGTATAATCATCCTGTTTTCCGATTTTCTTTTCCCAGGTGGTCGGATAATCCTCTCTGAACACCAGCGGTGCCATGTTCGCACCAGGATTTTCCGCCTTGTACATAACCGTTGGCCTGCGGCCGTACCGCTCAAGAAAATCTTCATCGATATTTTCCACCTGAAGATATACCCCCCGGTAATCCCCGTTGATAACCAGACAGACATAGCGTGTACACGGTGCCGGCATATCCATATAAGTATAAAGCTTCATCGCGAGATAGTTCCGCATCAGGGAAATATCCCGGTACTCGGCATTCAGATTGAGCTTTTCCACGCCTAAAACATTGTCATTGTTATCGAATTCTACTCGGAAGCTCTTCTTATCAAGCATCCGTGACGATGCACCGCGATAACGGAACCGGCATTCCAACGAACTCGTATCATAGTGAAATACGGCGGGATACTCCTCGTCGCTGTACGGATCGGCCGCCATTTCCGCAAGATGGATCGGATCAATTTCGATTTCATAGCGGGGTAACGTGTCGCCAAAGGTATTCCAGAAGAAGGATATAAGCAGAAAGAGGGCAACCTGAAGTTGCGATAACAGTCTATGATCGTTTTTACCGACGATTTCCAGCATGATACGGAAATTCCCTGAAGACCGGTGTTTATGGTATATCGTGCCTGAAAGGTGAAAGTGAGCGAAAAAAAACGTTACTATCAAACCGATCCCTTGATGAATTTTCAGGTGCTGATTTTATACGTATTCTACAATATATCTCCGGAAACTGCACTACGGGGTATAGTGTATTATTTATCCGTTTTCTGAAAGAAAACAACTGAATTTCCTGAAACGGTGACTGTCGGGAGGGGACTTACCGCAGGTATTAACTGTTTTGTTTCAATCTCTTTGCATTAAATTTGAACTGCAGGATACGACGAGGCACGTCTTCCCATGCATCACCCTTCCCGGGAGATGAAATATTTCAACTATTTATTGAAAAGATCCCTGAAGGAAGATGCTTTACTACTCCCCGACACTTTGACAGTACCGCCGAACATAAGGCCCATACCCAGCAGCACACCGAAACTTCCCTGCGGAGCATTACCCACGAATTCTTCCATCAGATCATCCTCCGTCCACGTTTTCTGAACATTCCCCTGAAAACTGCCGTGTAGGTAAAAATGATCGGTGATGAAATGTCTGCCGCGAATCCGCAGTTCGAAACCGTATCCCCGGTAGTCGACCGGTTCGTGCAGTTCCTCGATAAGATCCTGAACCTCAGCGGTCGTGACATCCTCATAAATTTTCACTGCAAGCGGTACCCTTGTAATCGTGCCGAAAGTATAGAAGGGAATTCCGATGATATCGATACCGTCACCGTTTGCAAGAGGTACCGAACCGATGAGCTGACCCCGGATCTGATGCCAGGAAAGCAGACGCCGTCCCCCGGGATTGTTCTCTACCCGATGGTTGGTCCTGATGAATTGACTTACCCATCCGTAACGGTAACCACCCCCTATCGCCAGAAACCGGCTCAGGTACATGGCGACAGCACCGGCAGGTCCGAATTCGATATGAAAATACCGTAATCCCCCGCTCTCAACGATGGTACCGCTGGAATCAACAGTAATACCGAATCCGAAAAGCTCCGCGATTTCCTTTTCCTGGAGTCCGAAACCATCCCAGACAATCGCACCCGAGAAATCACTATCGAACAAAAAAGTACCGCGTCGGGGCAACATGGCGGCAGAAGCGTTCATTCCGAAAAGCAATAAAATTAACAGGAGATGAATTCTACAATTCATGGAAGGGTTCCTGAATCTGAAGTAATGAGGAACTGAACAGGTACGAATAAAAGTTTGAAACAGTTCATTATAATGAAGCGGTTCACGCATAGTGCCTTTACTTCAATCTTTTTGTACTGAAAACTTCGGTGCATTCCTCACCTTACCAAAGGGATATAATATTTTGTACACCCCAATGATTGTACCACTTCGTGATGATACCTGTCATCCTGTTTGCTTTTTTCATGTCAAATGGTGGTAAATCAAGTAGTGCAGACGATGTGTTCAGTAGTGGCAGGCAAATCCGAACCACCGTAAAAACGGTGAGCAACACCGGATACTGTACGCTTATTAAATAAAAATGACAGAGGACGGGGTATTATAGTTTTGAATAAATAGCCCCCATCTCCCGGATGTCTGGCTGAACCATACGGGTATTGCCCGCTTTCAATCAGCGGTAATAGTGTTTTACCGTCAAGCTTGAAATCCCCTGCTGTTGAATGTATTCTTATCGAAGTGAAATCAGCTGAATGAAGTATACGGTTCCGGAAACTGCTGACTCATAATTGTAAGAACACGAAACAGAGAGTTGTAAAACAATGTATTCCGTCCGGATGCCGTTACTTAACAGGTGATCCTGCCCGCTGCAGATTCGGGCTACTCATTGAATTTGTCGTGACCTGAACTCATAAATGACTATGAAATCATCCGACGCGTTTCTTTACCATATCCAGGAGTACCTTTCCGACGAAAAAAAAATCCGGAAAGATCTCTCCAAAGCGCTCTATATCCATTATTTTCTTTTCTCGTTTGCCGCGCTGTTTCTGTTCCTTTTCCGCCACCAGCTGCCGTTTCCTTTTCCCCATTTCACCATATTCTGCCTGGTGCTTTTTTGTGTCAACATCATACTTCACACGGTATCCCTGAAAAGAGAACTCCGGATAGCGGTATTCAAGTTCGTACCCTTTTTCGATACCTTGGCCGCACCTTTCATTTTTCTTTTCACGGGTGGTTTCCTGACCCCTTTTATCATGACACATCTGATCACATTTGTCGGTACTTCAGTAACGGATTCTCGTAAGCGCAATCAATCCCGCTATACCTTTTTCATCCTACTGGGTAGTTATCTCTCGATCGCTTTTCTGCAGAAATGGGAGATTCTTCCGAATTACATCGGATACAGCCGTACAATGATGCAGAAGGATCTGTTCTTTTATTTTGTTGTTTTTATCACCGTTTCAGTCATTTTTCTCGCCTATATCCTTGTTCATATCGTTTCCATGCATGTTTCCGATGTACTCAACGAGATGAAAAATTCGTTTGACAGTATAATGCAGAGTACGCTGGCGGAAACCGGAACAGAAGCCTTCGACAGTCTGGCCAAAAACCTCAGCGAGACTCTGCAACCCCGCTGTGTGCTGCTTGGAGCGCTTTCAGATAAAGGTGACTCGATTCATACGGTATCGGTGTGGGAAAGAAATGTCAGGATACCGGACTTTGATATCTCACTCAATAAGAGTATACTGGAAGATGTTCTCGAGCAAAAAAAATGCATACTGGAACATGGTGCCCGTTCCAGGTACCCGGAGGATATGCTGCTCGCCCGGACAGAAGCCGATTTTTTTTACGGCATCGTACTTGCCGATGCGAATAAAAAACCTTTGGGCGTGCTCTGTTGTATCAGTGATAAGCCTATTCACCGGATGTATCTGGTCGATCCCCTGGCAACGATATTTTCTTCCCGCGCGGCAGCGGAACTTGACCGGATACGCATAGAAGAAAAACAGAAGACCATCGAGACACAACTTGCCCATGCGCACAAAATGAGCGCGATCGGCCATCTGGTAAGCGGCATCGCTCACGATTTCAACAACATGGTCAACATTATTAACGGCAGTGCGCAAATGCTGCATAAAAAAATCAAGCCGGACTCTTCGCACCAGCAGTACATCCAGCTTATTCTCAATGCGACGAAACACACCACCGAGCTTGTCGGTCAGCTGACCCGGTTTTCCCGTCGCGACACCTCCGGGATCTCACGGATCGACGTGAATAAAACCGTCAGTGATATTGTTGACCTCCTGGGTGAAACCACGACCAGCGCCATTACGGTTACAAAACAGTGTGCTTCTTTGCTTCCTGTGGTGCAGGGTAATGCGACACAACTCGCTAATGTTCTGCTCAATGTCGGCATCAACGGCCGGGACGCAATGGATCAAACCGGCGGTGGGACTCTTTCCTTTACAACATCAGTCACCCGACTCGAAAGAAACAACGTATTGTGTGAATCGTTCCGTATTGATCCCGGAGAATATGCGGTAATCAGTATTTCAGACACCGGATCGGGCATGACCCCTGAAACCAGAGAACATCTGTTCGAGCCGTTCTTCACCACCAAACCGAAAGGCAAAGGCACGGGGCTCGGCCTCGCCAATGTATGGGCCTATCTCCAGAATTACAAAGGAGCCGTTGATATACAAAGTACCATCGGAGTCGGTTCGACCTTCACTTTCTATTTTCCTGTCGTCAATAAATCATCCCCCGCTGCGCCACAAGCCAGGAAACCACAGGCGCTTTCCGGCCGCACGATAACCTCGGTAATCGTTGTCGACGACGACGAAGCCCTTCGGAGTATCATGTCTGAACAGCTCTCCCTGAACGGTTATACCACCCATGCTTTCGAAAATGGTCTCGACGCGGTGACCTTCATGAAACGTAACAGTTCAGGGGTGGACCTCGCGATACTTGACATGATAATGCCCGGAATGAACGGAACGGAAACCTTTACCGAACTGCGGAAGATCAATTCCGGGCTTCCCGTTCTCATGATTTCCGGTATGTGCGATCCCAAGGATCTTGCCATCGTGCTCGACCAGCCGGGAACCTCATTTCTGCAGAAACCCTTCTCCGATGTGGAGTTTTTCGAAGCATTGCACCGGCTTACCGCACCCTTACCGGAGACCGCGGAAACCGTATAATTTGACTCATCTCGATGTTTTGTGCTATTTTGATGCTATAATTGCAGTTATTCCGCATGATTGAACAATAGTTTTTCCATAGATAACACATTGTCTACAGACCTGTTTTCACCGTTGTTCTTCGCGTGGTAATCTGACGGACCGGAAACCGTATGCGTATTCAATTATTTCTGATTATTCTTCTTGTTGCATATACCGTCCCGGCATCCGATCTGACCGATGTTGAATTTTCCACTACACTGATCGACTCAGGCACTGTATACCTGTCCTGCAACATCGCAATCTCCAGAGTAAGTTCCATTACCGTCACACGTACCACCGATACCGACGCCGGCGGCTACCCGATCGCCGACCCCGCCGCCACCGGCACCACTCTGTCACTGCTGCCCGAA
Organism: Chitinispirillaceae bacterium; assembly: GCA_016930275.1. Lineage (GTDB taxonomy): Bacteria > Fibrobacterota > Chitinivibrionia > Chitinivibrionales > Chitinispirillaceae > JAFGNB01. Next base: position 19,896 of record JAFGHA010000157.1, on the reverse strand, counting down.
AGCCCGGGTAAATTGACTGCTACCGATATTATCGATCCGGAGATACCGATATATTACTACATAATCAAGGAGATCGTGCGGGAGGACGGTTCGACCTACAGGACGCCTTCGGAACAATGGATCGCGGTGGCGACACCGTGGTGTTTCTCCCATGGTAACGTCGACGGTGTCCCGGTTTCGGACCGACGTTACGATACCGCATCACATGTCAACATCCACTGCACACTCAGGGACTTTCAGACTCTTGTCGAATGGGTAAATTACCGGTCCACCCTGATCGAGCATATAAAAATCACCACCGGTCTCTCACCGTTTTTCGATTCCTCCTCGATAGGCAGAATCACCTTCAGCGATTCACTGATTTTTCCCGACTATACGGTATACAATGTTTTCTTTGAGAGTTTCGAAGGATATCTCTGTACCGGGAATCTCTATAAGCCGCATACCGGTTCTCCCCCGTACCCGGCGATACTTTGCCCGCACGGGCACTGGAAAAAAGGCAGATTCGAGCATTCCGGTACGGTTTCGGTGCCCAACCGATGCATCAGTCTCGCCCGGATGGGCTGTTACGTGTTCAGCTACGACATGGTCGGTTATCGTGACAGCTATCAACTCGCCCACTGGTTTGACGGCTACGAAAAACTGGGAGTGGTAATGAACGATACCCTTGCCATGTGGGGTATCAGCAGTATGGGCCTTATGCTGCTCAACGGCATACGCGCAGTCGATTTCGTGCTGACACTCCCCGATGTCGATACCACGAGAATCGGTATGACGGGAGCATCCGGCGGCGGAATCGCCACTTTTTTCAATACTGCTCTTGACAATAGAATCGGTTATCCGGTACCCGTCAACATGACCTCGACGACTCACCAGGGAGGTTGCATCTGCTGCAATGCTCCGGCACTTCGCTACTGGACGAACAATGTGGAAATAACCGCCTGTGCCGCTCCCCGTCCGCTGCATCTCATCAGTGCCTCCGGCGACTGGACCACGGCTACTCCGAAAGTGGAATTCCCGGCACTCCAGGCGATTTACGATCTTTATTCCCGAAAAAACGAGGTCTCGAATACGCATATCACCGCAAATCATAACTATAATCGCGAAAGCAGGGAGAGCGCCTACCGGTTTTTCGGGAACCGTTTTTTCAATCTGCCGGACACGATGCACTATACTGAAGAAAATTTCAATACGGAGTATATCGACCATCTTCTGGTATTCAAAACATACCCGCATCCGGAATACGCGAAACCGGCATCTGAACTCATCGGAGATCTCATCGCGATGAGACGGAACTCATTTGAACGGTTTCTCCCGTCGGATGAAGAAACAACCGCCGCTTTCAGAAACCGTTACAGCGGTTTTCTCCGTCATATTCTCTCATTAGACAACCTGTTGCCCGCATCGCTCGACACGACGGTTACCGGATTCCATCACCTCGACTCATCATACGTCATTCACTTATCACTCTCGAACAACCATACCGGTTCGGCGATTCCGGTTACCATGCACGTTCCTGATTCGATCGATCCGGTAAACGACTCCGTCAATATCGCGTTCTGGGTTCACGACGAGGGACGTTCCAGTTTGTATTCCCCTGAGGACAACCGGTACGCGACACTTACCTCACTTGTTGACAACGGCTGCATCGTCGTCTCGATGGATCCGTTCAACACCGGCGAACATATCCGGATACTGAAAAACCGTCGTAATCTGTCATTTGCCGATTATCTGCAGGGGATTAAAGAGAACGATACGGTACCTGCACTCGCACTGCGTTCCGAATCCGCCGTACTGGAAGCTCAGAGCGGAGTTACCGAATCGGAAATGGAACTCGATACCTCCAAAGTGAGTGGAAACTTTTTCATCAGCTACAACAAAACCGATTGTCTGCTCCGTATCGAGGATATCTATCACGTGATCACGTTTCTGCAGAAATCTATGGCAATAAAACAGCTGACGTGTGTCGGGCTCGGCGATGCCGGCTTGTGGTGCACGATCGCATTGACGCAAACGCAACGGGTGAACAATGCGGTTCTCGACCTCAACGGATTCAATTCCAACGCGACAAAGGACTATACTGAACGTCTTTTCATTCCACACCTCAGAGCCGTCGGCGGCTTCGCCGGTGCCGCGGGATTCGTCAATGCCGACAAGGTACTTCTGTTCAACTCCGGAGACGACTCCTCGAATGCCGCCACGACGAAAACGATTTACCGGGCACTTTCCGGTTCAAAATTCTTTTTCCGGACGCAATGGACGCTCACCTCCGATGATATCACAACAATGATCGAGGAAGATGACGGCTTCAGCCGGCTCACCGATAAATACCGGAACTGGCATGCCCCCCCGGTTGAATCCGTTGAAAAAGATGACGGAATCGATTATTTCCGTATTTGCAGGAATAGCGATAAAAAAATCGTCGCCAATTATTCAATTTCCGTTTCCGGAGCCACGGGATCGATCAGCATCTACAACCTGTCGGGAATGCTCCTCCGGAAGGATCGCATCACCAGTCCGAAAGGCCGGTGGGTAGGTCATCTGAACGTTGCCGCCGCTGGTATTTATTGCATACGATTGCAGTGGGGAGAAGCGTCGATGAGCAGAAAAGTGACGATTATTGACAAGTAATCACCCGGCCCTGGACGCTTGTCAGCTGTGTCCTGACTTGCTACAACTGCTTATGCCGTGGTGAGATGACGGGAAAGTCGGACCGTGAACTCACTCCCCCGCTGTACTTCACTCCTTACCGAAATTGTCGCCTTATGCGCATCGAGGATGGTTTTGACGACATACATGCCGAGACCGGTCGATCGTTCACCATCGGTGCCCTTTCTTCCCGTTTTTGAAGATTTAACGAAGAGTTTTCCAACGATTTCCTCGGGCATACCTATACCGCTGTCCCTGACGGCGACCTGAATATAATCGGATGCGTCGGCAATGGAGATAGCAATGGTCCCGCCGGCGGGAGTGAATTTCACCGCGTTTGACATCAGGTTGACAAATACCTTGTAGAGCTGTTCCTCATCGGCGGTAAGCGTAACATATTCCGCCGGCAGCCTGATGCTAAACCGGATATTCTTTTTTTCCATTGCCGTGTCGAACTGCCCACCGAGCCGTCGCACGAGAGCGCCCAGGTCCACCGTGGTCAGCATGAGATCCGCGGAAGATGCCGGAAGCGAAGCCGATTCGAGCAGATCATTGATGATATTCGCTGAATTGTCGACACTCTTCTCGAAGAGTTTGAGAATTTCTTCGGCCTCGTCGCACTTTTTGTCCCGTATAGTCAGGCTGAGCAGATCAAGAGAAATCATCAGTCCGGCGATGGCATTACTGAGATCATTGGCCACCAGATGCAGAATATTGTCGCGGCTCTCCACGGATGCAATCTGATGAGCGGTAATCTCATCGCGGGTCTTCTCGAACACTCTGGTGAACAGGTAGAGAAAAACCGATGCGGGAAGCATGATCATTCCGGTCATCGCCGTTATTCGTTGATCATACAGCGGATCGGCGGACAATATTCCGAAGTATCGGGCCAGAGACAGTCCGGTTACCGAACCAGTGAATAAAAGAATGTACCAGATGGTTTTTTTATTACCCAGAATGAAATTGAGGAAAAATGTATAGATGAGGGGCCAGATGAACAGCACTATCGAGAGATTGCCTCCGGCGAACAGACTGTTCCCGATCGCATGCGCGAGAACAACGATTGTCTGCAGTACTACCGCAATCGTGTAGGATCGTGTGAAACGAAGCGAGAAAAGAGCCGTGATATTGATCAGCAACAATATCACGAAAAAAGCCGTTACACTATACTTCTTATAGAACAACGGAGGCGGAATCGAAAACAGCATCGTCAAAAGGAACAATAAAACGAACCAGAAACAGAGTGAAATACGTCCCCGTTCATTTGGTCCTGTTGCCTTGCCGATTAATTTTCCGATAAAGTAGGTACGGATTCGTTGCATATTTCCACCGATGGATTTATTGCATAATCTTATATTGTCTTCAGGAGAGGAGCAAATAAAAAAATATAAGAACGGTTCTGCCTGTTTTTACCTTCAACCATTTCAATACGTGGAAAAGGAGCCTTTTTATGAGTGATATTTTCGAAAACGATGATGACGACATTTCCGGCATCTACGATGACGACGGCAACAAAATCAATCCCGAACTGGTACCGAAGCCCTCCCTCTGTCTTTTATGCAGAAAAGATAATGATCCGCGTGAAGAGATGCTGTGCACGTTGAATCGCCTCGATCAGCAGGATGAAGAAGGTGAATTTCTCTGCGGTGCATATGAACAGAAGTAAAACGGGATCATGAAAACGATCCCGCCCTTGGGATTTCCCTTACCTGGGTGATCACCGGGGGCTCAACCGTAGACAGACCGTTGAAGTCAAATCACTGCCCGTCAATCAGTGGAGACTATATGAGATGCATGGCAATGTATGGGAATGGTGTAACGACTGGTACGGAGCATTTGATATGGTCTCCGTCATCGATCCATCTGGTCCGGCTGAGGGAACTACCGTGTCCTCAAAGGGGGCGGCTCTGCATTCAGTGCCGCTGCTTGATTGCCGCTCCGCAGTCCGGTCACGCTGCCATCCCGACGGACGGTATGATAGAAACGGTCTTCGTTTTGTATGGAACCCGTACTCTTCCACGATTCCGGATGAAGAATCCGATGCAGCGAATGAACCCCAAAAAAACGGTCGGACATCATCTGCCGCCCCTTGTGACGAATATATTATCCTCCCCCGTAAAAACGAGATGATCGCCGAAGGCATTAGGGACCTCGCGCCTGAAAACGGGATGAAACCATAGATTTTTCTCATCAAGGTGTGTCGTGTACTATTTTTTCTGTTGAAAGCGGACCCGACGGTACCACTTCAGGTAACCGATTACGCCTCCGTGAGCCGCCATGCTGAATCTTGCTCCTACCAAAACCAACCTGTTCAAACTCCGCGATGAGTTGAAGTTCGCGCGTCAGGGTTTTGAACTGCTCGATCAGAAACGCAAAATTCTCATCAACGAACTGCTTGCCCTGGTCGATCAATGTGTTGATTATCAGGAACAAATCGACAAACGTCTCGCCAGGGCATTCGTCTCCTATGAACACGGCGTGCTGCAGGTCGGAAAACTGAAGGTTCACCACCTTGCGGCCACCATCAACATTACCACCTCAATCGCCATCAACAAGCGCCGGGTCATGGGAGTGGCGCTCCCGGTGGTTGCCACTGAATTCACCGAGCATCCCCCCTATTTCAGTCCCCGGGGAACCACGTTTCATATTGATGATGCACAGGTCTCCTTCAAGGAGGCGCTGAAAATGATGGGGCACCTCGCCGAGCTGAAAATATCGGTACTGCGCCTGGCGGCCGAAGTGCATAAAACCATACGTAAAGTAAATGCGCTTGAACGGATTGCCATTCCCGACCTTGAGGAAACCGTGAAGTATATTGAGAGCAGACTGGAAGAAAATGAACGTGATATGGTGATCCTCATGAAAAAGGTGAAACAACGCCTCGAGGCAAAACGTACCCGTCTGACACCCTCCGCACAAGGAGTCGGCAATGCCCCGGTTACTTGAAAAAATTCTGGTCTATATTGACGGCAGTGAACAATCGATTACTGCAGCGCAGTACGCGATCTGCCTTTCACAATCCACCGGTGCCCCGCTCATTGCCCTGTATGTCATCAACACCCGGGCGCTCGACGACCTCGTCAAAGCGAGTATTTTTCTGATGGAGGAACAGGAGGAATACAGCCAGGATATCGAGGCCGATGCGATACGGTATCTGAATCTCGTAAGCGACCTGGCACGGCGGAAGGGTATCGCCATCGAAACCGTAAGTCGCAAAGGCAGCATTCATCAGGAAATTCTCGCTGCCATCCGAGAGAATGGCATCGATCTTCTTGTTATCGGTGAACTGTCGCGTATCCGCAGCCGACGCGATGAACTTTACAACGATACCGAACGGGCGATGCGGCAGGTGAACTGTTCCGTGCTGATCGTGAAAGATGAGGACCGGGTAAACGATCTTTTCGAATCCGGTACCGTATAATACAATCAAGAGAATAGATTCATCATTAACGTATAAGGTGGTTGTATGGCGATCATTGACCTTGTAGCCCCGGAGGTCATCAAAGTGGGGCTGACATCAAAAGACAAACCTTCGGTACTGCGTGAGTTGCTGCAGATTCTTATCGATGCAGGTAGAGTAACCAATAAAGAAGAGATCCTTGATGCGCTCACCAAACGGGAATCCCTGCAGAGTACCGGACTTGAAGCGGGAATCGCCGTTCCTCACGCGAAGACACAGGCGGTATCTGCACTCACTCTTGCTATCGGTATCAGTCCTGACGGTATCGATTTTGATGCGATAGACCAGCAACCTTCAAAACTCTTTTTTCTCATGCTCGCTCCTCCGGATAAATCGGGACCCCATATTGAAGCGCTTGCCGAAATCGCCCGCATGAGTAAATCGAAAGCGTTCATCTCAGCTCTGATCGCGGCGAAAAATGCGGAGGAGGTCATGGTACTTTTCGGAGAATAGATGATACCTTCGGACCTGGTTACCGCAGGGACGTTTGCAGAAATCGGATACATTGCAAGGGCGTTCAATTGAACGCCCTTACTGATTTGTTCCCGATTCAATCCCCCTCAAGTGATGTTTTGACATCGTTCCCGCTCAAATCTTCAACCGGCTTGAGCAGCAGATCGGTGGGACAATCGAAGGTCTGAAAGATCTTATCGCTGAATGGATGATCCGATCCCGCAACCTGGACCCGTGCCTCGATAAATACCATATACTGATTCTGAACGTTCACCTGCCATTTGGCACTGAACGAGCTTTTATTCATCTTGTTGCACCGCGCCATCTCAAGCAGTTTCATAAATCCCCATGCACCGCTTTTCGTGATTTCCTGCGAAAAATTACTGCTGACAATCACCTTGAGTGTCGTACCGGCATTCATTTCAAGCGGCCATTTGAGGTGAACCGACTTTCCACCCGGTTTGAGTTCGAGATCCTGGGTGCCGATGATCAGCCGGGCAGTGTTTTTATTTCCCGCCGAAGGAATGATGGTGATATCAAGCGCCCGTTGGGTACCGTCCTGTTTGAAAAAGATATCCCGCACCCGTTCGGCGGTACTGAGTGACTGCGACAGTTTCGGATTGAACTGCAGTTTCAAACTGCCGAGCTGACGTACCATCCAGCGGTTACCGTCCTTGATAATGAACGAGGAGAGTACCCGTTCGTAAAAACCCCAGAAGGTACCGTTTACCGGTCGGAAAAAATCCATCACATCATTGAACGAAGCCTCTTCCCCTCGTGAAGAAAACGGATAGCGGCCGGAAAAACGGCTGGTGAACGGTTTGATAATCTCTTCCTGCCATTTCTGATTCAGCGTCCGGGTGAGCACGATGGTCGCCGCGTTGCCGGTATATTCGAACGGCTGCAGCAGGATATTGCGCAGGGAAGCGGCCAGTTCCTCGGGCATACTGTTGAGTGTTTTCTGGGTGAAATTCCATCCGGAAAGCAATGGATCGTCGTCTTTACCGTTAAAAATGGTGATCGCTTTACTTTCACCCTGTGCATCGATGGTACCGCATTTTTCCGCAAGGGTCATCGCCTTGTCTTTATATCCTTCAAAACCGCCAAGCGCACTTCCCGAAGACCGGATGAATGACCGGAGATGATCGAAAAACGCGTTATGTGTATCGAACGGAGAACTGCCGGGAAGCGTAAATCCGGTCTTGCTCTTCAATTTCTTCAGTTTATTCGCATTCTTCTTTGTCTTCTTGAATTTCGATGCCGCTTCGAGTGCCTTGCTGCCGGCAGCCTCCGCTTCACTCTCCTGCCGGAGTGTCGAGTACTCCGCGACGGTTTCGAGCAGTGTGGTAATCTCCGAGCCGTCTCCGGCGAGTTTACCGATAAGGCGTGACGCACGTTGCAGATCACCGAACGGCGCGACGCTGACCGAACCGAGAAATTCAAGCCATTTACTCTTGAAATCCGTCAGATAGGCCGCCACCATATCTTCACGCAGCCCCTTTGAATCGAATGCCGACTGCGGAAGCGCATCCTGTGCAACCCCGATCACCCAGTCCACCTTGAACGGATTGCGTGCCGCCTCGTTGATCGCATCGGATATGTAGTTCTCCCACCCTTCCTGGGTAAACAGGGCGCTGATGGTCGCCGAAGACAACAGAATTCCTTCGCCGTCACGTTTGAGAATATCGTCGAGCGTAAAGGAGGGAGCCTCCGTCGAAAGACGGTTGATCACCGCGTCGTACAGCGCACCGGCGCTCGGCAACCGTGAAAGACGCTTTCGTGCGGATTCCACCAACCGCTGATTTTCCTGAATACGGGGATACTCCTTACGGCAGAGGTACGAGAGGTACAGACCCATGTTATCCTGCAGTATCGTCTCGACCTGCGCCGGGAGCCGGTTATTTTTAACCGTTGCGACAATGGACTGCTTTATCGCATTGAGCAGCATTTCGCGCATAAAGGTGGTATCGAGGTCCCTCGCTTCACGGGGTCCTCCCTCGGAAATTGACAGATACGCCTTCAGCGACCGATACAGGTTGTCGTAGTCCTCGCCGGCAAGTTCTCCGAATGCCGAGGTTCGACTCCGCAGATCGTATTCAAGATACTTGACCGCGGGAACGACCATGAACCGTCGCAACCGATAGAAATAACTCTTTTTGAGCTCCTGCAGCACCGTTTTTCCACGGTAGAAACCGACTCCCATCGTGAGCGGTGTTCCGCGATCCTCGTACCGCTGGAGTTTCTCCATGAGCGAATGAACGATGTCAAGAGCTTTGTACTGCTCCATGAGGGGAGCGTCTTCGGTGGGCAGCCGTTTGAGCGTCGCCGATACTTCGTTCATGAACCGGGCGGTTCTGAGGTACGTATGGCCCACCAGACCTGAAAGCAGCAGCGCAGCGCCTACAATTGATCCGATAATCGTATAATGGCGGATCATTTCGCGGCGGGTACGTTTCTGGGTGGAGGTAACGAGTGTTTTATCCTTCACCATTATTTCACGGAACAACGGCAGGACAAAAGCGCTGCGTACCGTCTTTTTCGAACTTCCTCCTACCGAGGTGGGCGGTTTTTTCGCGGCCGGAGCAAACGCGCGATTCGGATTGAGCGGATGATTGATCAGAGTCATGCTCATATCCGATGATGCAGGTGCCGCCGTTTCGGAGCCGCCGCCAGCTTTGAGTTCCGTGCAACTGGTGAAATAAAAACCGCGGAAGAGCGGTTTTCCCTCGTAGTTGGATGGTTTGAACAGTTCAGCCACCAGAGCACCGAGTTTCTGCTGAATTCCTTCGAAATGTATCACGAAACGACAGATCATCCGTTTTCTGGCTTCGACGCGTTCCTTGTGAAGCTTGTCGAGACGCAGATCGGTGAGAGATTTACAGAGCAGATTGAACTCTTCGATAAACGCCATGCGCGGCATCACCGAAAGCATTTTGGCCGGAAGGGTGGCGCCGAAAATCTGTTCGTTGCCCCGATCGATCTGGTCGGCGAAATACTCATTGAACCCCGGAACCTCATCGGTACGGTTGAACAGCAGGTATACCGGAAACTCGATGCCCCACAACGAAATAAGTTCATCGATCCTGCTGCGAAGTTTTTTGGCCAGTTCCTTGATACCCTGATCATCGGTATTGAGCACTTCGTTGGTGTTCACCACCATAGCAACGCCGTCGGCGGGATTCCCCGGTCGCACCCGCTGCATCGCACCGATAAGTGCCTGCCAGTCATCACGACCGCTTTCCTCCATGAGTTCTCCTGGTGTATCAATCCACACCGCCTCATTGGCGAAGTACCACATTATCTGGTTCGCACCCTCCACAAGCAGTCCGTCCTTTTCCGACGGGTAGCGCAGGGGAAAGTTGAGTCCGGAACCGTTGAGCAGCGAGCTTTTCCCCGATTTTGTGCTGCCGCAGAGCAGAAACCAGGGACGTTCATAGAGCGCGCTCTTCTTGAGAATCCCGCGGCGATTGACCGCATCGGTATACCGCGCGACCGCTTCTTCGGTTTCGCGCATAATCCTGTTGAACGACTGGTTTCCGACCATGACCGACCGGCCGTTTTTTTTCTTTTTCTTTCCGGTTAAAAGCGCAATAAGTAACCAGGTGATCACCCCGGCCCAGACGATCGAGGCAATGCCCCAGAAAAGACCGGTCGGTAGTTTCGTGAGCGATCCGATCAGTCCGAGCGCGATACCGGAGGCGAACAGCACCGACCAAACGACAATCATCCAGGCTTTGATTCTTCTCATACGGAAACTTTCTTTGTGGATCCCGTCGCCGGTTCCGTTGAGCGGAATACAGCGACCGTCGTATCATTTCAACCCCTCACCGGTACTTCCCCGGCGAGCGGATCGTGTCCCAAACGGAGAACTATTTGAATGTCAAATTACCGAGAAAATCCATGATACCGGCTGCTTGTGTGGCACTCATGACAAACAGCGACATGTAAAGCGCCACTATACCACCCGCAACCATGATAACCGCCAGCCAGAGTGGAAACAGAAATCCGCTCGACCGGCGACGGCGTTTGAGCGAATCGGTACGGGCACCGTGCGGGGAGATTCCCGACGATGACCGGATCTTCGTGCGCCGGATTTTGCGCCCGAGGTCTTCCATGATGGAAACCCGCTCCTCGGCGTTGAAGAGTTTGTACCGTCCTTCGAAACCGAGTGAAAGACAGATGTAAAAGATTTCGAGTACGCCCTTGTTCTTTTCGATGGAAAGAAGCATCTTCTGCAGTTTGTTGTAGAACTCCTCACCGGCGATATTGTCTCCGAACAGATCGAGCTGCAGCGGACGGGTGAACCAGTAGTCACGGCAGATACCGGGAACACTCAGTACCGTCTCGTCGATAAGTGCCACCAGAGCGTATTTCGTCTCGCTGATGGCTTCCGAGGTGATTCCGATCGCCTTGCAGTTTTTCTCGAACAGGTCGAGGTAATAACTGATAAGCTTCCGTAGTGAAGCGGGATCACCAAGATCTTCCGCTTCACGCATGCGAATAACGATCAGAAACAGATCGGTGCACAATCCGGGAAGATCCTTTGCCCCCCCGACAGTTTTGGTCAGATCCAGATTCATGGTCTGACCGGCGATGGTATCAACGAATGTCGCGCCCACAATCAGCCTCTCGTTTGAAATCAGCCCTGAACGGTGATGAAACCGCCGCACTATTCCTTAAGCGCGAGCATTTCCATTTTTAGTTCGGGAAAATTGTTCGGAAAATAAAATGCGATGGTTCCGGAAGTGCGGATGCTTTCCCAGAACTGTCCCTGCTGGTCGAGGGTAAAATAAAGAAAACCGGGTTTCGTCGAAAGTCCCTCGGGCGGACGGGAACTGTGCATGAGCGTCAGCCCCGGCATGGCCGAAGAGATCAACAGATCGATACGATCCCGCGAACACATTTTGATTCTCTGAAGTACTCCGATGATAAGCTCTTTTTCGGGTACTTTCGCCGAAACGCCGAAGAAAAATTTCGCGGTGGAAAACAGACGGTTATCAGGGACATTGGCAACATAGGTCGCCTGATTGACCTGTTCAATCGGTACCTGTACACACCCTGCCGAAATATCCGCTTCGAGTACCACACGGATGATCCGTATGAGGTTACCAAAGGTATTGGAAAGCTGGTGATGATCGTACCGTGGAAAATCCTGAATTGAAAAATCCGAAGAGAACGTGCTGAGCGCACCGGCAAAGGTCATCATAATTGAATAAAGTTCAAACGGATGTGCCAACGGCGAAGATAGGTGATAATTAAGCAGCGGCGCATAAGTCATCATTGTTTCGAGCAGTCGGAAGGCGGTTTCTTCCGATGATGAGAATTCAGCGAACCCTCCCTCGACCTGCCGGCGCCCCTGTGCAAGAGTTGAGCATTTGGCGAGTATCATTTCGAGCAGACTGCGCAATTGTACCATCAGAAACCGTGAACCTCCGATCTGCAGAATCGGTTGGATATATATGTCCTGCAGAGTGATCTGACCATTCGCGTTCCGTTTCAGCCGGGCGATCTGCACGTTGGTGAAATTGTCCAGGGACTCATCTCCGAAAAGAATCTGAAAATTGTACCCGCCCAGTTCGATCTCTTTCCGTTGCGTCCCGAATACATCGTCGGCGATTCCCGCCATTTTGCTTTTATACCGCACCTGATGATGCGCTTCGGTAACGGCACTGCTCACGTTCGGTTTTCCCTCTTTAACAAGGGGAAGCGCGAGGTACACGTCGAGGAACTGCTGATCATGACTGAAATGATCGGAAAATGACCGGGAGGGTGGTCCAGCGTCTTCACGAGGAATCGAGAAGGCAACGCCGTCGGGAAGTACACCGCTGCACCGCGTAAGGGTCAGAAGGTTATTGACGAGGGCGTCCTTGTCGATTTCGATTTCCCAGGTACCGTAGAAAAAGGGGGTGTATACTCCCATCCGGCTGTTCATGGTATTCAGGAGAAATCGTTCCGCCTGCTGAAAATGCTGCGGCTGCAGAAACATTCCCTCTTTCCATACCACCTTGTTGTTATCGAACATCTGTTCCGTCCTTTTTGTATCTGATGTGTGTAGAGCAGGTATAAATTCATTCGGCACATCTGCGGATAAAGCCGGAATACCGCTGTCATCCGATCTAGATATTCCCGAAACAGTGTAAAATAATATATATTATCTACCGACTTGTTAAATTTTGATTTTTTACCGGTAGAGCAGATAATTCATTGACGAAGCGTTGAATACGCGGTGTCGGATCTGCGGAAAACCGACCGGTGCAAAGTGTTGATCGGTATCTGTTCGGAAAAGCGGGATTTCAGTTCCGACAGAAACCGTTAACCGGTATCCGCGACATCTGATTATGAATTTTGATAAATCCTCAGGAGACCAGCAATGAATTCAGTTTCTCGAGTGTTTTGCATCGTCGCTTTTTTTTCGATGGTATTTGTTCTCTCTTCGGCTTTCGCCGATGGATTTCTTACCGTTCGGACCGATCCGGAAGGAATCGAAGTATGGCTGGACGACAATTTCGTTGGCGATTCTCCGATTATCGATAAAAAACTTAAATCCGGACGGTACTCGCTCAAACTGGTGGATCCGGTACAACATTCCAGTACGGTCGAAGAAATTTATATCCAGGATAATGAAAATACCGTTATCGAAAAAACCATCAAATCAAAGTTCGGTACCCTGAAGGTTACTTCGGTACCCGAAGGAGCGGAGGTATCGATTGCCACGGAACTCGGTCCCACTCCTGTATCGAACGACTTCATGAATCCAGGGAAATACCGCCTTGAAATTCGGCACCCCGACGATAATTTTCATCCGGTAATCGAGGAAATAGTCATCCCGCGTGGTGAATCGGTATCGCTCTCCAAAACGCTCGAAAAAGAGAAACCTTTCGATAACAAGGATTTCTGGCGACTTGCCCTGGGAGTCGGAACCGCCGGGGGATATGTATTGGGAATCGTGCAGTATGCGAGATATACCCGGTTCAAAGAACTATCGAGGAATTATGCCTATGATGAGATTGAACGGGATGATTTCACAAAAAAACAGAATGGACCACTGGTACAGAGCATTCTCGGTATCGTCGGTGGATCGCTCTGTCTGATCGGCCTTGAAATTCTGGCTTTTTTCTAAAAAGGATGTCGTTAACGGCTATGAATCAACCGCAAGACCCCAACTCGCGTTCCGGCTATACTCCCCAGCCGCAGGGACTTGATAAAACCTATGTTGAAGGCGACAACCAGCAGCAGCCGCAACGACAACCGGTATTCCCCGATTTGCAGCCCGGAACGAGAGCCAATGCGACAGCTTTTCCATCTGTCAACCCCTATACACAAACGGGCGGATCACAGACCCGTGCAGGACAGGGTGGCATCCGGTACGGTGCCGATGCTCTACCGTCCGGTAACGAGCCTATTCCGCTCGGAAGCGGTACCATCGTCGGTCTTCTGGGAACCGGTGGTATGGCAAAAGTATATAAAATCTGGAATGAAAAGCTCGAGGTATTCAGAGCGGTAAAAATCCTTCTTCCGACCCAGCAGGCGGATCTTAAAAGCAGATTCGAAACCGAAGCCAAAATCACCGCCAAACTGCACCATCCCAATATCGTTGAAATTTACAGCGTCGGCGACTGGAACAGTCTTCCCTATCTTGAGATGGAATACATCGATGGCGTTTCCCTCGAATCGCTGATCAGTAAGCACGGGAAGCTTCCCAACGCGGTATGCAGTTCGATTGCCATTCTGATTGCCCGGGCACTGGAATACGCTCACAGTCAGGAATTCCTCATTTACGGAAAAACCTACCACGGCGTCATTCACCGCGATCTCAAACCGGCAAACATCATGATTCCGAATATCGGTGATGTGCGGCTTATGGATTTCGGTATCGCGCGACCGACCGAAGCGAGCCTGCATACGGTTGAAGGAAATATCGTCGGTACCATGCAGTATCTCTCTCCGGAGCAGATGGACGGAGTGGATATTGACAACCGTACCGACATCTACTCCTTCGGGGCCATTCTCTATGAAATTCTGACTGGAACGAAAACGTTCCCGCAGGATACGATCACGAACCTGATGAAGAAAAAAATCATGAATGAATATCGGAAATTCTCCGATTTCAATTTCAATGTTTCGCCGCATCTCGCCCGTATCTCACAAAAATGTCTGCAGATCAACAAATCAGACCGTTACCCCGATATGACGACGCTGCTCGAAGATCTCAAGGTAGCCCATCGTTCACTCACTGCAGACAGTCCTGCAAAGGTTCTGAAAAAATACATCGCCGATCCCGTTGCATTTGAAGATGATTTCAAAGGAAAAATCAGTCTACGGATCTCTCCTAAAATAGTTATTCCGGTTGCAGGACTGCTGGGTATCGGTGCACTTGTTGCCGTTTTCATCATCACCGGTCCCGAGAGCGAACCTGCCGGCGGCGGCGATCAACCGGTCGCCACTTCCACCGGTACGCAATCACAGCAGACGAAGCCATTGACTCCTGCGACACTGTCGGGAAGCGGTAATTCGCTTACCCCTCTCGGTCCGAGCGATAAGGAACCGGAACCCGAACCAAAACCGGTAGTAAGTGAGCCGGTGAAACCTCCGAAACCGCACAAACCGGTTGCAAGCTATGTGGCACCCACCCGACCGAAAGTTCCTCCCAAACCCGTTGTCGAACCGGAACCGGTGCTCTCGCCTGCCGATGAGCTGAAAAAACGGTACATTCTTGAAGACTTTTTCGCCATCGGGAAAAAAGCCATGGCGGAACGTGCCTACAGCGACGCGATTTTGGCTTTCGAAAATGTACCGCAGGGATCGAATTCAAAAGAAAAAACACTGTATCTTTTCGATGCCTATCTTTCGAGCGGCAAAATCAAAGATGCACTGTTTATCGCCAACAATGAGAATATCATGGATGCCCAGTTCGACTATCTCTGCGGACGCCTCTATGAACGTACCGGTAAAGACAAACGGGCACTTGAATATTACCAGTCAGCGCTGACGAAACCAAGCATCATCCGCAGCAGAAGTGAAATCAGAAACGATGCGCTCTATCAGACTGCTATTCTCTGGAGTGCCCAGCATAAAACCAACCCGACGGCCGATTCACGGGTCCAGGCACTCAATGCCTGGAATACGGTAAAACGAACCTATATGGGCTCCCCGAATCATCCCCGGTTTAAAAGAGCCAATACAGAGCTTGCGACTATTCAGTAGACGTTTTTAATGCCGTAGTGCTCTCCTGCAGAATGCGGAACAACGTGTGCCGCAGTTAGTATACCACTATTGTTTTAAGACTGTTGATCAAGTATTTTATAAGCGGTTTGCCCAATAACCGAAGCAACTCTCTTTCCGGAGCTGGTATGTCTTTATTGATAAGAAGTGTCTTTATCCCGCTGTTACTCGTAGTACCGCTATTCGCCGAAACGCATATCACCGGCGATATTACCGGTATGACTTTTGAATCAGGCGGCAATCCGTTTATCGTGGAGCAAGATGTCCTGATTCCTTCGGGTAATAAAGCGGTAATCAAAGAAGGATGCGTTTTTCTATTCAAACCGTTTACCGGCCTGACCGTTCATGGTCACCTTCTGGTGGAAGGTACTCAGGAGCAGCCGGTAATATTTTCCTCCATCAACGACGGGGAATACAATTCCGCAAGTGAACAGCTTCCCAACCCGTTCGACTGGAACGGTATTCTGGTAACCCGGGAATCGGGTACAGTGACACTTAAAAATTTCAAACTGTTCTTCTCGGTATATGGTATAAAATCCCAGAACCCCAACATCGTAATCGATAACGGTACCTTCAGATCCAACGGACAGTTTCATTTCACCATCAACGATAAAATTCAATTCGTCCAGGACAACATCCCTTATTCGTATAAATATGATGAAAAAAATGCTCCGGACAAACCCGCTCCCATTGGTGGAGGCACCGCCAAATCGCCAACCTCCAAGAGAACAAAAATCGTTCGGTATTCCGCACTTGGTGTGGGTATTGCGGGAACCGTCACCGGGGTCGCGTTTGGAATCAAAACGGGGATTCATCTGGCGGAATGGAATGCCAATAATGGAAAACCGGGCTGGACCGATCGTGAAAAGATCCTGAAAGACCATAACACCTACCTCGCCGGTACCATCATCGGTTCGGCCTTGGGTGTCCTCGGTTATTCGATATTCGGGATTTCCTTTTTGTTCTAGGAACAGCTCTCTGTTCAGCAACCCGGGAGATGATACACCATAACCATACCACCCTAACCTCTTCCACCGTGGAACAACTTTCACTCGATCTGTTTCCGCCATGTTCGTTCGACGAGCTCTGCGCTCAATGTACCGGTATAACATTGACCGTTCATATCAATCCCCGTCTGAAAAGTAACTGGTATGTGAAGATTCATCGCGGTCAACCGGTCCGTGAGCTGCATATTCCGCAGATTCTCGATGATGCACCGGAAGCGGTCAAGAGAGCGGCTGTCAACTGGGCGACACTCCCGAGCCCCCGTCTTCCTCATCTGAAAAAGGAGGTGAAGTGCCGTCAACGACACTATGAAGCGCAGATCAGATCATTCCTCAACGATCGCGGTGCCGCGACTCGTCGAAGACCGCCTGTTCAGAAATGGCCGACCATCGGACGACACTACGATCTCAGAGAGGTGTTCGACTCACTCAACGATACCTTTTTCAGAGGAACGCTCCGGAGTTTTCTTCGCTGGGGATCACCAACCTCAAGAACCTCCTTTCAAGCCACCCGACACGATTCCGACGGGCAGCCCTATCACTGTATCACCATAGCCGGTATGTATAATCATCCCGAGGTTCCGCGTTTCGCGATCGACACAATCATGTTTCACGAAATGCTCCATATTCATATTCCTCCGCGGCGGGAGAACGGCAGGAATGTTTATCACGGACCGGATTTCAAAAAAATGGAACAGTCGTTTCCGCATTATGCGCAGTGGCACCGTTGGGAAAAAACGGTACTCCCCTATCTCTCGCGCCGCTATCCCCGGAAACAACCGTTACGGCAATTCGGAAAAGCCGCCGCCCGTCTCCTTTTCCACTGAACACCACGAAAGGAAAGCCTGACTGCAATGGCCTTTGATCTTCTTTCTACCGTGACCTACGGTGGCTGCAGTGCGAAAATCCCGGCCGGTCAACTTGCCGCCGCACTCAGTCATCTCAGTCAGCCGCACGACGAACGGTTGCTGGTTGACATTTCAACACACGATGACGCCGGTGTTTTCAGAATCAGCGAAGACATTGCCCTCATTCAAACAACCGATTTTTTTCCTCCCGTCTGCAGTGACCCGCGCACGTTCGGAAAAATTGCTGCCGCCAATTCGCTTAGTGATATATATGCCATGGGCGGCAGCGCTCTTACCGCACTGAATATCGTCTGTTTTCCATCAACCAGAATCCCCCTTGAAGTACTCGCGGAGATTCTGGCCGGCGGCCAGGAAAAAGTCACCGAAGCCGGTGCAGTCATAACCGGTGGACACACCATCGATGATTTTCCACCGAAATACGGCCTTGCAGTGACCGGTGTCGTTCATCCCGGCCGGATTATCACCAACGCCGCCGCACGAGCGGGTGACCGGCTCATTCTCACCAAACCGCTCGGCGTCGGCGTGATCATCGCCGGAAAAAGGCTCGGGGAGGTAAACGATGCCGACTATGCCGCAGCCCTCGATGCAATGCAACAGCTCAATAAAACCGGGGCGGAAATCATGCAGCGCTACAACATCCGTTGTGCAACCGATGTAACGGGTTTCGGCCTGCTCGGTCACGCATTCAAAATGGCCGAGGCATCGGGCGTGAGTTTCCGGTTTGACAACACGGCAGTGCCGCTGCTTTCCGGTGCATACGAACTGACTGAAACCGGGTGCATTCCCGGTGCCTGTTTTCGTAATCAGGAGTTCGTGGAAACACAGCTTATCGTGGAGAAAGGTGTCGATTACAATAGGAAAATGCTGATGCTCGATGCCCAGACCTCGGGAGGTCTGCTCATTTGCGTTCCGGAAGAGGCTGATGCCAATGCCATGCTTGATGAACTGCATCACACCGGATACTCCGCAGCAACACAGATCGGCAGCGTGGAGCCCGGAGGCGCTTCATCAATCCTGGTTGAATAGCCCAACGGCGCATAGGTTGAACATCACCTGAACCGGTCGCTTTTCGTTTTTATAGCTCCGCAGCCGTGCCTGCAAGGGCGTGCGTAGCCCGCCCGGTTCGGGGCACCGGGGCACTCATCGCAGCAGCGGCAATTCGGTCAGTACCGTACTGTCACTGTGGTATACTGTTATGGTGTAACTCCCCTTCGCCAATTGCACTCCTTTCAGATCGACCCAACTGCGTTTACCGGAATGCAGACTGGTCACGATATGCCCGGTATCATCTGCAATGGTGATCTTCAAGGGTCGATCCGAAACCGGAAGACCCGTTATCCAGTCGTTTTCCACTTTAATTACCGTTTGTCGTCTGTACATACTCATGGTCGTTGCCGAACTGAAAAAAGGCGTTTCCGGCTCCACATCTCCCGTCAACAGTGTTTTAACATGATTCTCGGCGCATTGCGCCAGACCGCTGTAGGTATGTTCCCTGCCCGGAACGGTTTCATCACGCGGCAAGTCCCGGTACCCACCTTCGAGCAGGGATACCAGTTTGCCGCCAGCCCAGGTATCCGCAATCTGCCGCACAATACGGGTAAGTTTCGAGATACCATGTGCGGTAACCTGAAAAGTGCCTAACGCATCATGTTTTTTACAGTCGAAACCGCTGCTGACAAGTACCAGTTCGGGTCGGAAACGCTCTGCCGCGGGTATAAGGTACCTCTCGAAAGCTTCAACAAAATCATCATTGGTTGAGCCGGGAGACATACGTACATTGATTCTGAGTACATCTTCCGGTACGGTACCGCCATTTCTGACGGTAATAAAATCGTTACATTGCGTGGTGAACATGGTCGGGTTGAAGGTTTCGAAAAAAAACGTTTTCGTTTCTCCGCAGATGAAATGGTGCGTACCGTTTCCCTGATGAAAATCCCAGTCAACGATCAGAATTCTTTTATCCGTTCCGTATACTTTACGTGCGTAACAGGCGGCAATAACCACATTGGCAAAGCAGCAGAATCCCAGTTCACCACTGTTCATCACATGGTGCCCCGGAGGACGTATCGAACAGAAGGCATTACGCAGACGGCCGCTGCAGACATCGCGGACCGCACCGAGAATATGGGCAACCGCCATCCTGGCTGCAGAACCGATCGACAGATCGAACATTTCGGATGGTTCCACGTCATCAATCATGGCAATGTGCCTGCGGGTGTGAATCTGTTGCAGGTACTTC
>JAFGHA010000156.1 GCA_016930275.1 Chitinispirillaceae bacterium | reverse complement strand
ACGATTCGTGATCCTTCATCAGAGCGTATTCTGTTGTATGTCATCCGGCCGGACACCGGAAGGACGCATCCCTGCATACTTTTTTGTCCTCGTTTCGGCACGGACGATCCGGCAGAGTACCGCGGGCTTCTGGAACACCTGGCATGCCGGGGTGCGGTTGTCGTATTTCCGGTCTACGAAGCCAATACCTTCACCCGCCGCTCCGTTGAAGTGGGTCCGCGCACCGATGTTCTGTTTTCACTGGTATCCCGTGTGATAAAAAACCAGGTCGATACGACGCGGATCGGATTTGTGGGGCATAGTTACGGCGCCGGTATTATTCCTGCGGTTGCTGCGCGCGTTCTGGATCGTACGGGCTGGGGGAGCAACGGGGCATTTCTTTATCTCATGTCTCCATGGTATTACCCCGGCACCTCGTCACGAACGCTTGCCAATTTTCCGCGCACCGCGGAGGTGATCGTGCAGGTATTTGCGGACGACAACATCAACGATCCGCGCATCGGCGCCTATTTCTTCGAGAAGCTGAAACTTCCATCAAATAAAAAAGAATTCCTTGTTGTGCCTTCGCCTGAAATATCCCGCCGGATCAAAAGTGACTTTCTGGTGCCGCTGGGCGCCGAAGCGTTCGGCGGCAGCGACGACATTCTTGACAGTGCCGCTGTTTTTCGAATGGTTGACTCTGTTTTTGCGGGGGTTTTTGACGGGAGCCCGTCGGCCCGTGCATTTGTTCTCGGTACCGGAACAACCCGCAGGATCCCTCTGGGTAACCCCGGGGATACGGCATTCGCCATGATTGCGACTGATGAGCCCAGACCCTATCTCACGGTTCGACCCTATATCAATTCCTGGATAAGTCCACGCAATCCATTCCTCGACGTAACGCGATTCCGCAGGGCGCGACGCCTGTATGTGGATTTCAGACGACAGAAGGTATCCAGCCTGCTGTCGTACACGGTAGATAAAAAACGGCGGGAATCCTCCGCGGATGAGGGTGATATCGATATCCTGGACAATCCCATCGATAGCGGGTTTGGTGCGGACGGACCTTACGCCGTCCATGTCGACACGGTAATTGATAAACGGGCAAGTATGTCTCCGGCATATTTTTTCAGACCCGCTGTCGACAGCGCGCGCCGGTGGCCGGTCGTGATCCTGCTTCATGGGTATACCGGGCAGGAATACACTTTTTTTGAACCGTATATTTCTCACGTGGTAAGCAGGGGTATGGCGCTGCTCTACCCGACCTATCCGATGCTGCCGGTTGCCTCCTCGGCCTCCCGGGTGGCGGAGAAACTGGCCATAGTCAAAGCGGGCATCGGCGTGCTGCATGAACGGTTCGCAGATTTACTTGATACTTCCCTTGTGGGAGTTCAGGGACAATCGTTCGGCGGCGGTCTGGTTCCGGCCATCGGTTTTCATCTGTTCGAGCAGCGGCAGTGGGGCGGCAACGGGGCATACCTCTATCTGACGGCGCCTTGGTATTGCAGCGGCATCAGCGATAAGCAGCTCAAGGCCATGCCGCAGCATGTCAACATGCTCACCATGATTTTCGACGATGATCACATCAACGATCATGCAATCGCGGTCGACATTCACTACGCAACGGGATTGCCGGCGGAACGGAAAAATTTCATCACCCTCATGAGCGACTCGATCGACGGAATGGCCATGCGGGCCGATCATTTTGTGCCCTACGGCACGCGGTACGTTTACGGGCAGGAAAACTATCTGGATTATTACGGGGTATACCGGTTCGGCGATGCGCTTGCCGCATACTCCTTTTTCGGGTCGGAGGAAGGGAAAGCCATCGCACTGGGAGAAGGAGACGAGCGACAGTGTTTTATGGGGAAACGGCTCGACGGCTCACTGGTTCACCCGGCACGGGTAACCCGTACGCCCGTAGCACGGCATCCGCAGGAAGACTATTTTTATCCATGGGAGAATCCGTTGAATCCGCGAAGAAAGGTACGCCGGGAATCGCCGGATTCACCGTTGAAACGATCGAACGGACTGAAGCGGAAATGAGAAAAAACGCCGGGTTCGATTCAAGGAGGGGCCTGCGCCGTACCCCTGGCCATTCAAATTTCCTTTTGCCCGGCATTTCGGTACCCGGTCAAACCCAGGGCGACTTTCGTCAATCCCTTGAAACCATCCAACCGGGCAACGTTGGAACACCCGACATCTCAAGCAGTTCAAAAAGTGACAGCGGCAGCATCCTGATATACCCGACACGTCCGGCGAGTGTATCACCAATTTTTTCAGCAGTAGAAGAAGTGCACCAGTGCGGGAAAAGTGATTAGCCGGAATGAGCAATTGTTTCTTGAACATTACTGCCACGGTCGGGGGCAACCGTGGCACACGATCTGAAAATGTGGTTGAAAGTCACAAAAGCAATTCATCAAAAGAATCAGCGCAATCAGTTGATTCCTCCCCGCTCCTCAATCCTCCATAGCCATCGTTTCCGCATACGTGAAAACCGGCCCGTCCTTGCAAACGTACTTGCTGCCGACATTACATCTTCCGCACTTCCCGATCCCGCAGCTCATTTTGCGTTCGAGCGAAGTGATGATGTTATCGGGCGTAAACCCCAGCTTCAAGAGCGGCGGCATGGTGAATTTGAGCATGATCGGCGGACCACAGACGATGGCAGTGGCATTTTCGGACTTCGGCGCCAGTTCATACAGGACATTCGGCACGAGTCCTTCGCGTCCCTTCCAGGTGTCGTCTGCCTTGTCAACGGTCACCACGGTGGTGGTATCACCGGCCTTTTGCCACTCCTCGAGTTCTTTTTTATAGAGCAACTCACCCGGATTCCGTGCACCGTACAGGATGGTGATGTTACCGTATTTTTTCCGCATTTCCGCATTCCGCAGATACCGGATCGTCGCACGCAGGGTGGTGAATGCGAATCCACCACCGATAATCAGCAGATTTCTTCCTTCGAGTGAAGCCAGCGGAAAACTGTTTCCGAGCGGCCCGCGTACACCAATGATGTCCCCTTCCGAAAGATCATGCAGCGCGGTGGTCACTGAACCGGTGGGATACCGCTTGACGGTGAATTCGATATATCCTTCATCACTCGGTGAAGATGCGATACCGATCGGTATCTCTCCTGTTCCCGCTACCGAAAGCATGGCGAACTGGCCGCATGAATGCCGGAAAGCCGTCGCATCGTTCTTTTCGGTGAATACCAGACGGAATGTTTTCAGATCTTTCTCGTCATTCTCTATGGTGATTGCATCGATACGCACCGGCATCGGTATATAGGGATTTTTTTTCGTGGAATTCATATGGTAACCTTGGAAATAGTCTCGCGGATATCGATACCACTCGGACAGCTGCTCACGCACCGTCCGCAGCCGACACAAAAAATCTCACCGGCATTTTCCGGCAGATAACTGAACTTGTGCAAAATCCGCTGCTTCATCCGGAGTCCGGTTTTACTGCGAGGATTGTGCCCCGAGGCTTCTTTTACAAATGATTCGAACATGCAGGTGTCGTGAACACGGATCCGTTCACCGCCCTCCCGCCGTTGTTCATCGTGCAGATCAAAACAGTGACAGGTCGGACAGAGAAACGCGCATGCACCGCAGCTCAGGCAAGTCCGGGCGATGTCGTCCCAGAACTCGGGTGACGGTCCGTCGTGCAGTTTGTCGGGCATTGCGGAAACATGAAATAATGCGAGTTTCTCCTCAGCGGCATTCGCCTGCTGTTCGCAAGCTCCGATTTCTTCAGCTGAAGCTTCCCGGAACAGCGTACTGTTCTTTTTCAGAAAAGCCGTTCCTTTATCCGTAATCGCTTTAAACAGCAACACCTTTTCGAGTGTAAAAGCAATAATATCTGACCCGTCTGTTCCGGCCGGTCCGCCCGAAGTCGAGGTGCAGAAACAGGTTGCCGCAGGGTTGCTGCAGGCCAGCGAAATAATAAGCGTGTTCTTTCGTCGCCGTTCAAAATAGGGATCGACACTATTTTCATCGGTGAACACCTTGTCGAGCTGCAGCAGGGACCGGGTATCACATGGACGGGCCCCGAAAACGACACGGGGTGCAATGCCATCCGCAGTTTCCCGCATTCCTGCATCATCCCAGGTTGCAAGAACTTCACACTGGGGAAAAAACTGCCGTTTCAGCGGCAGCCTGTAATTATCATACTCAAACAACAGGGTCGTATCCACAGTGTAATTTCCCAGAACGACGCCACGGGAATCTGCGATCGGCCCGAGAACTTCACCTTCACCAAGCATTGCAGCAACGAATCCGGCACCTGCTTTTTT
>JAFGHA010000020.1 GCA_016930275.1 Chitinispirillaceae bacterium | reverse complement strand
GCATATATAATAAGCCTCTTTTGATCAACATTACAGTTCAAACGAAATACACACGTATCTATCTGAATATCATTAATTATTACGATTGAAACCGTATTACATTTATAGTATATTATTAGATACATCTAACTAAATAAGAGGCATAATGAAACAAGGCCGCCTGTCCCCGACACTCGAAGACTATCTGGAAGCCATTTTTCATATCGTTTCAACCAATATGGTTGCCCGGTCCATGGAAATAGCCGAGCGTCTCAACGTGAAGCGTTCATCGGTTACCGTCGCTCTGCGCACACTCGCCGAAAAAGGATTTATTAATTATCAGGCGCGCTCGTATGTCACTCTCACCGACCGTGGGCTTAATGTCGCACGATGCGTCGACCGCCGGCATCATGTTCTCTTTGAAATGTTCAACGATGTACTGGGACTTTCCGAACCGGTCGCCGACCAGGCAGCCTGCAGTATGGAGCATGGCATGTCGTCGGAGGTCTGTAAAAGCATGACCGCATTTCTCATGGCAATGAAGCAGGATTCCGATCATGCTTTACCGATAAAAAAACTGACAAAAACGCTTGCGGATAATATTGACTGTTCTTCCGACTGCGGATATGCCCCTTCACGTGCTGCGGCAGCACCCGCCGGAAAAGACGTTGCCACACTGAATATTCTTGATCCGCAAGAATCGGGAACCATCATCCAGATCAACGGTACCGGAACATTAAAAAAGCGGCTGCAGGAACTCGGTATCACCCGCGGTGAACGCATCACCGTCGTCAGGATCGCACCTCTGGGTGATCCGATTGAAGTGAAGGTAAAGGGTTTCCGGCTTTCCTTGCGCCGTGAAGAAGCCGATACGATTCTTATTCAACCGGATAAATAATTGCGAAACCGCGATGAGAATACAACACCAATCCGATCCTCCACCGAACCCCTCTGACCGACCGGCACCGGAAAAGTATGAGAGCCAGTTGCGCATCGCTCTGGCCGGAAATCCCAACTCCGGAAAAACATCGCTTTTCAACCGGCTGACCGGCGCTACCCAGAAAGTCGGTAACTGGAGCGGTGTCACGGTTGAAATCAAATCGGGTACCACCCACCACGACAACCGGAAACTGACGGTATACGATCTCCCCGGCACTTACTCGTTGAGTATCTGCTCAATGGAAGAACAGGTGGCGCGTGATTTCATCTTTGACGAGAAACCCGATATCGTGATCGACGTGATCGATGCCACCAACCTGGAACGGCATCTATATCTCACCCTGCAGCTGCTGGAACTGGGGGTGCAACCACTGCTTGCCTTTAACATGTGGGATGAAGTAGCGCAAAAAGGACTCGCCATCGATACCGATCTGCTGTCACGACAACTCGGATGCACCATCATCCCCACCAATGCCCGCACCGGTGAAGGCATCGCTGAACTTATCACCGCAGCGGCAGAGTCGGTAAACAGCAGCGGTCCCGCAAAACGATTCGTCACCACGTTTCCACCGGAAATTGAAAGTGCAATTGCAAAGCTTGAAACCGCGTTGCTCCAGCTCAATGGCATCGTCTATCCCGCACACTGGCTGGCGCTGCAACTCCTCGAGGCGGATTGCCGCTGTGAGCACCACGTAAAATCGCTTCCCGGCGGTAAGGAGCTTCTCGCCCTCCGGGATTCGCTGAGCAAAGAACTCGCGCATACACTCGGGGATGAACCGCAGACCCTCATCACCGAAGCGCGGTACGGTTGCATCGCCGGAGCGGTGAAGGAAGCGGTGAAACACACGGTAAGTGATCGTGTTGATCTTTCGGAACACATCGATGAAGTGGTAACCCACCGGTTCTGGGCATATCCCATCTTCTTCCTGTTCATGTGGCTGCTTTTTCAGGTCACCTTCAAACTCGGCGAACACCCGATGCACTGGATCGATTCACTCTTCACATGGCTGCATAAAGTCACGGTAACCACGCTCCCTGATTCGATACTGCGGGATCTTCTCGCCGACGGGATCATCGCGGGTGTCGGCGGAGTGATTGTTTTTCTGCCCAACATTCTCATTCTTTTTCTGGGCATTTCGGTGATGGAAGATACCGGCTACATGGCACGGGCGGCATTTATCACCGACAAGCTCATGCACCGGATCGGACTGCACGGCAAGAGTTTCATCCCGATGCTTATGGGACTGGGCTGCAGCGTCCCCGCCATCATGGCGGCACGAACACTCGAATCTCCCAAAGACCGCATCAAAACAATCCTCCTTACACCGCTCATCTCCTGCTCTGCGCGGTTACCGGTTTTTGTTCTTTTCGCTTCGGCGTTCTTTCCGAAACATGCAGGAAACATGGTATTTCTGTTCCAGGTAATCCTGAGTTTCGGAGCGTTCGTCATGATGGCACTGCTGTTCAAGCTGGTGCTTTTCAGAAATGCCGAAGATTATCCTTTTGTCATGGAGTTGCCGCCATACCGCCTCCCGACCTGGCGCAGTATGGTGGTGCATATGTGGCAGAAAGCACGACATTACCTCGAAAAAATGGGTGGTGTGGTACTGATTTTTTCCATAATCCTCTGGTGGGCAAGTTCGTTTCCGAAACAGCCGGCAACCAATGCCGACTTCAATGCGCAGATTGCCGCAGTCGCAGCTGATAATTCTCTGTCAACCGATAAACGCAGTGAAAAAATCAGTGATTTAGAGCTGCAACGGCATACCGGGATTATGGAAAACACGTACATCGGTAAAGTGGGAAAGTTCTTTGAGCCACTGGTGAAGCCCTTCGGTACCGACTGGCGGGGTGCGGTCGCTCTCGCAACCGGATTTGTCGCAAAAGAGTCGGTGGTCAGTTCCATGGGGGTGCTTTACATGGACGATAATAACGAAAATGAAGAGAACACCCACCTGCGTGAAAAACTGCGGGAACATTTTACTCCGCTAAGCGCATTCGCTTTCATGCTCTTTGTCCTGCTCTACACCCCCTGCCTCGTGGCGCTCATCACCGTTATCAGGGAAATCCGGGAACTGCGCTGGTCGCTTTTTTCAATTTCATATCAGCTGGTATTCGCCTGGATAATGGCGACCGGCGTGTATCAGGTGGGAAGGTTTTTCGGGTTGCGATAGTTTTATTCCCTTCTTCAAATTCCAGGCATTTCCCGTCGGTCATTTTTTCCGAAAAAAGACTCCACAGTGAGCGCCTCCAGACGTGTCACCGACTCTCACTTGGCAAAACAAACACCGCATGCGATGGCTTCTTATCCTGCTCTTTTCATAGGAAAAAACGTCGATCAATGGTATCATTGAATCGGCGATAAGAAGTATACCTCAAGCAATATCCTGTTCAAAAGCTAAAAAAATATTCCTGGTATTCATGCACCAACCGTGGAAAAACCATTACCCATCATCAACAAAGGAGTAAACCATGGACAAATTCAACCTGATTCTGGTCTGCCCTGATGCGGCTTTATGCCTCGCCTGGGAGAAACGTTTCAAAGACTTACCCGAGGTGACTATCGTTCACGGCAACTTCGAGGACGTTCCTGAATACGACTGCATGGTCAGTGCGGCAAACTCATTCGGCCTGATGGACGGCGGTGTTGATGCGGCAATAACACAATACTTCGGGGAACAACTTATGTACCGTGTGCAACAGAGAATCATCGATGAATTCCTCGGAGAACAACCGGTCGGCACCTGTATGGTCGTCGAAACGATGCACCCGAAGCATCCCTATCTGGCTCATGCACCAACAATGCGTTCCCCCATGACGATCAGACACACCGACAATGCGTACCTCGCCATGTGGGCACTTTTCCTAGCCATCTATCGGCACAACGCCGTCCGGCACGATATCAAAACAATTCTATGCCCCGGGCTTGGTACCGGTACCGGGCAAGTTCCCCCCATGGAGGCAGCACGTCAAATGGCTCTCGCCTATAAGCACTACCTCAATCCACCGGAAACTATCGACTGGGGTCTTGCCGGCGATCGGCAACAGGCGATCAAGTATGGTGGTGATTTCGGTTGCCAGATTCCGGAGGATATGATTCTGGACCCGTAATGAAAAAAGGGGATTACGAGTAAGTATCTCACTGCGGAAGACACCAGCATTTAACAATATCCGCAGATTCCAAAATAATCCTGATTCTCTCTGCTGAATTCAGACGTCGGGGAAAGATTTTGATGATGCCGCGGTCGCGTGATCAGAAGATCAGGAAATTAATAAAGTTCGACCTTTCACCAGATTGATGATGAAAAAATTGAAATAATCTATTATTTACTTATCTGAACAGGTGTTGGCGTTATTCTGACAGCTGTT
>JAFGHA010000155.1 GCA_016930275.1 Chitinispirillaceae bacterium | reverse complement strand
CCGGTATCTCTGTGGTCGACCAGCAACTGGAAATTCGACCCTCCTCCCGAAGCGAACACTGCACACCGCGCCGTCATACACCCTCCACATCGGTGTCACCCGGCCGTTTGATGCTGGTCACGTCACCGTTGAACGCAAGCCGGTATCTGATGCCGGCCCAGGTGATCGTGCGGGTGAATGCCGTCAAACCGAAACTTGCCCCGTGAGTCAACCGTAAAAACGGCCAGCACAGCACAAACTTCCTGAAGGAGTGCATCGAACCAAGCAGCGGATACAGAGCGACCGTCAAAAGCTCGCCGGCGTAAAAAAGGAGCGCCGCACCGCCGCCGAGCGCAAAGAAGGTATGGTTGGACAGCAAGGCTGCAACAATGGCAACCGGCAATAACATCGTCAGAAACATCCCCGGAATCACCAACAGTACTCCGGCTATTACCCAAAGCACCCGCTGATACGCTTTCAAATACATGATCTGCCGCTCAAACCAGGAGATCGTGCCACGTACCGTCTGCAACAGATCATCTGTCTGGATCACGCAATGGGGTACCACCACCGCCTTGCGTCGTGCTTTTAACACCAGATACGACAGGCTCATATCATCAACGCCCGCACGCGACCATTTGTCGGCCACACCAAGCTCATCAAAGTCTTTGCGTTTAATGGCCATCGAACCACCCCACAAGCCGACACCGCCAATAAAACAGGCTACCGAAAAAAGCACGTAGATCACAATATTGACATATGAATGAGCGAGTTCACCTACCGTACCGCTACGGACATTGAGCCACCTGAAACCGCTTGTTGCAGTGATGCGCGGGTCGGCAAGCGGCAACACCAGTTCCCGGAGCCATTCAGGCTGCGGTTTAATATCCGCATCGGCAAAGACCAGCACTTCGGCGTCACCGGTTTTTTCGAGTCCCGCCAGCAGATTCTGGTTTTTCTGAACACATTTCGTGGACAATCCGGCAACAGCGAGATGTGCACGGTCAGAGTGTTCCATTATGAATTTTATAACCGGTACCGCTTTATCATTCTCACTCTCGACCGAATAGATCACCGAATAATCAGGGTAATCAAGATCCAGAAAACCCTGCAGGTTATTTCCCAGATCCTTCGGCACGCCTTTGCACGGTATGATAATGGCGCACTTCGGAGCATACGAGGCGCTGAACCGTCTGCGAACAAAACGGTCATACAGATACCGCTGATAGAAAATAGTGAACAAGGTAATCAGCAGATCACCGGCGACAAAGGCTACCGCCAGGAAAAAAAGAACTTTAGTTATCGTCGTTGTACCAAAAAGCATAGAATAATTCAAACAACCTCCCGTGAACGTCTAAAAATACACGCCAACCATTCTAAGGAGCAACAAAGTACTACCCCCCGTCGCGAGCAGTGGAGACTGCGGTCCATCGGGCAGTTCCACGTTTCATTAAAAGGGAAGAGAGATAGGTTGCCGTAACCGCGGTTTTTCGGAACGGAGGGTTAAACGGTTTTTAGTACTGTCGATAGTAACCTGTTCCCTGCAGGTACCGAAATCAAGAATGACGACTTCATCCCCCGCTTTTGCCGCGCTTATCGCCTTCTGAACCGATGAGAACTGCCCCCGTCCATCTTTCGATACGGTGAATGTAGCAGCGGAAAGAGTGGAAAAAAAGAATAACACAACGGAGAGAACCATTGCCAGACAATGCATTGCCATACTGCAAAAACCCCTATTGTCTACGATAACCAGCATGGAGCCATGAGTTACAACAGAGGCAAAACCCCTCTTCGCCATACGGAAGATGGTCATACCCCGCTGACATTGGTAACAGGCA
The DNA here is from genome assembly GCA_016930275.1 of Chitinispirillaceae bacterium. Taxonomy (GTDB): domain Bacteria; phylum Fibrobacterota; class Chitinivibrionia; order Chitinivibrionales; family Chitinispirillaceae; genus JAFGNB01. The sequence continues at coordinate 17,071 of JAFGHA010000155.1, read as the reverse complement.
ACGTCGGTCCCGTTTAGAAAAATGAAGGTCTGCCTCTCAGTGAGAAGCAGACCTGAATAATCCGGATTTCGGAAAGATTTTTTACTGGGTTCTTTTCACACCGATTTTAATATTCTGGGAATGAAGAAATACATCTTCGGGTGTAAGGGTGTTCCAGTAGCGGACAAAGAGCTTAGCCAGATACGTACCGTTTCCAACCATACGCCCCGCTTCATTCACCCCGTTCCATTTGATCACGATGGAATCCTTGACGGTGACCGTTCCATTTTCCGGAAAGCGGTAAATCGGATTGCCGACTTTATCGAATATAAAGAAGTTATACTCGAACGTTGTCTGCTCAGCCTCTTTTGTTTTCGCCTTGGCCGTTACATTAAAAGGCGATGCCACACCAATCATCGGATTCGGGCCATAGGAGACATCCAGCTTGAATGGCGGTTTTTTAATGACAATCGCCACCTTTTTATTAGTCTCGACCTTCTGTGCGTTTGAAAGTGCATCAACCGCATTCGTTGCAGCTTCCGCAATATTAATCCAGGCGGAATCTTTCGGGTTCCTTACTATGTTGTTTGCTCCTTTCGTACCGCCTTCAGGTGTCAGCGGCAATGTCGAAGGATCAACCGTAAACTGGTAATACCCGGTCATATCGCCGGCACCGACATATCCCACTGAAAGCAGCACGGTTATTTCATACGGCGTTCCGGTCGATGTTATGAATTTGAATGGTATTCCTGCCGCCGGAGGTGCGGAAAGCTGTTCGGAATACTTTGCGAAAATCGTATCAGGGTCAGGATTGGCATTCGCATCCTGAATCATGCCGAAATGATACTCCAAAGCGGTGAGAACCGGCCCCGCCTTGTCGTCGGCAGTAACGGAACTTTTATTTTCACCATCAGGAAAATCAAAAAATTCCGCCGTTATCAGCATCGCACCCGAAGTTCTGTCCTGAAGGAAGGATCGGGAGAACAGCTGATCAATCTGCAGATCAAGAATGGCATTTCCACCATCGGTCACAAAGGTGATTTTCTCCGCTGCAATTCCACCGTTGCCTTCCTGCCCTGCGAAATTCACCGTAATACGGGCGTTCGTCAGTTCGACAGGTTTGTTGAATGTCGCTCTGACGGTTTCAACGACACCATCTCCGTTCACATCGAGGTAATAAGCCGAAACAAGCGAAGGAGCGACCGCCTGGAGTTGAATAACCACCGGCCGATTCTGCGGATGCGCCTTGTTTCCATTGGCATCGGATACTGTTCCGGCCGCCGTTATCATCAGGCTGTCACCGGCCATAGGAGCACCGGCACTGAGTCCATTGTCAACCGTTACGATCACCGCCTGGTTGTCTCCCGGCCGTGCATCCTTGATGGTAAGCTGCAAATGCTGATCACCTTTAACAAGTGTCAACGTCTGCCCCGGCAGTTTCTGATAATCAACCGGTTCCGTAAACGTGACGATCATGTTGTCATCGCCTGCCGCAAGCCGCTCGATGAGCACGGCGGATGCGATAAGCGGACCGACGCTGTCCCGCATCGCGACATTCTGGTTGATACTCGGAGCTGTCGGAGTGTTCGGATTCACCCAGAACACCATTCCCAGGCTGCTTGATGCGCCGTTTATCTTCGTAACACCTTCGGCAAAGGGAGGGGAAACCGTGATAATAATATGAGACGGGTCGTTCGGGTCCTGAACGATACCCCCGCCGATTTTGAAGAATGTCCTGCATCCGGTACCTTCTGAAGGCCAGCAGAGCCTGACCGAATCCGGCACCTCCGTCGCATCGAGCGGAGATGCATACCAGATTTCCGCTCTATCAACAGCGCCTCTGCCGTTATCGGCGAAATAGGCGCCGCCTTCAACCAGCTTGAAGCACTCTTTGAAGTTGATACCTGATCGATCTCCGCTGATGAGACTCGGATCGGTCGAAACGACATTGATCGTTCCGTTGGACACGCTTTTTCCTGTTCCCTGAACGTAAATGACCACCTGACCATTAACCAGTTGCGTCGCGGTAATCGGATCCGTTGATGTCGGTGTGGCGAACGCCTTGAGTTGATCACTGGGAGTCAGTGTAAGCGTCAGAGTCGTGTTTCTGGTGGCAACGGGGTCTTTTCCGTTCGCGGACGCCCTGATGGTAATGGGAACCTTTACTCCTGAACATTCGTCAATTATGGCAGTCTCATCGTAGGCGAGAGTATCGCCGTAGAAGATGTAAATTTTATCCCTCGGCTCACCCACGATCAGAAACGCGGTATCCGTGGCGGTCGGTTTCGATTCAAGTGATGCTACGATATAGAACGTGTCTTTCGGTGCACCGTCGGTCACCGAAGCCACGAACCTCGCCTGTCCGGTGATATCCGTCGCGACGGTTTTCTCGGTGATATCACCGATGTCCGGCTGCAGACTTGTACAGGTGGCATTGACCGCGACATCGACACGGTTACCGTATTTGTCATACACCTGAGCATTTACAACATATGCCGTCATCATCTCGATAACGTCGCCGAATTGTGTCGGTTTCGTGATGACGATACTGTCCGGAGGTCCGGCTTTGATTTTGATTCCGTCGGAAATACCCATAAACGTGAGCTTGTTTGACGGATTGGAAGGATCGACCCACAACGCGGTAACACGAACCATCTCTTCACCGCTGGGAGGAACCCTGGTGAACATGACATCGGCATTTCCCTCACCATTGGTGATACCACCGGTTATAACGCGAACGGTATCACCGTTCGGATCGAGCAGTTCCAGACCAAGTGTCTGCAGACCGACATCGGTATTGGCTTCAACAATAGTATTGGTAAAGGGAACCGTACCGTTGAACGTTTTCACATGAAGAACGACCGCCTGCCCTGCCTGAACTTCCGTGAGCACGGTCCCGCCCACCTTGTCGAGCACCTCGACTTCGATCAGGTATTTGAAATCCCTGTAGGGGAAAAAACCGACCGCACTGGTAAAGGGAAGCCCGTTCTGTCCCGTTCCCTCGATGATCATCTCAATAAAAGCGAAGTCACCGGTGGCAGGCAACGTTACCGTCAGGCTATTTTCGCCCACCTTCACCGTCTGGGTTCCCAGCTGGACCGTTCTGATATTAGTCGCGGCAATCGGAGTATAATCCGCTCCGAAGACATCGGAGGTGTCAAGGTGGGTAACAACCCCGAACATGACCACTTTGGGATCGGTCATCTCACCGATACGTTCCGAGAGTTCAAAATTGATGGTCGCTGAATTGCCGGTAATACGGATTGGCATTTTAAGACGCATAGTAGCAAGGTCCACCGGCCTTCCGCCTTCCATCGGAATGGCACCGAGATCGGCGGGCGTCCCGTTGGGGTCTTTTACTCCGGAAGCAGCCCACCCTTTATCGACAATGTATTCCTGCACCAGATCGTCGCCCCAGTCGGGAGTCAGAAAATCGAGACTCGTCGGATCGGTCGAGAGAAACTTCGTTTCAACCCAGCGGACTTCGGCACTTGCGGGGAACGGCGAAATGAGCGACCCCTCGACGTAGGAACCACCCGTTTGTGCCGGTCTCAGATCATTGGTGATCGTAGTGAAAGTTGCGAGAGGTTCCTGCTGCTGGGCTGCCCACACGGTATTGTGCATCCGGTTGACGAAAGTCTTCGACATTTCAAAGTTCGTGCTGAACGTGGTAGTACTATTATTGAAATACTGGTCCGGTTCAGCAATGATGTTATTGAAAATCAGATGCTGTCCGCCCGATTTCCAGTTACCGAGAAACGGTATGGAGTTATGCCAGAGCGTGTTGTTGTAGATCGCCAGAGGGCTGAGTAACTGATCCTTGAACATGAATGCGCCACCGGCCTGATTGCCGCCTTCGGAGGTCAGGGATTTCACCTGGTTCGCGATAGCAGTGGTCGGATGGTGGTTTTCGTAAATAAGGTTGTACCTGACGGTTGATCCCATATCCCAGGTGGATTCAAAAAAGAAACCGAGAGAATTATCATGAATCCGGTTGTACTCGATAACATGGTTTCCCGTTTGTGCAAACCCTGAAAAGGGAATGATGTTTTCGGGATTAATATCAGCAGGATTCGGATTGGCGAACACTCCGCCTTCATTGCGGTCTTTCACATTAATACCGATATACGCATTCTTTATATCACAATCCTGAATGATAACCTGGCCTGCAACCCACAACGTGATTGCGGCGTTTCCATGCTGCAGTGCATATCGTCCTTCCCAGACGGCATCATATCCGAAAGGAGCGATTCCACCGCCATCAACAGCAATTCCTTGAATAAGAATATTGGAGGAAGCCAGAACCCGCAGCGCACCGTTTTGGTCGAAATTAATTTTGGAATCGTCCAGAGCCTCATCGGCATTACGCGGACCGACGTTGGTCTTGTCGCAGTATTTGATCGTCGGTTTGACCAGATTATCCGGATCCTTACTCCGAAGAATCAGGTCGCTCACGGTACTATCGATCGTAACCTGCTCCGCATACACCTCGGTATCCATGATGGTGATAATATCACCAGGTTGCGCGTTATCAATGGCTGTCTGAATTGAGGTGAAATTCGCAGTGCCGTCCTTACTCACCGTATACTCGACCGAAAACGACACCTGAATGAGCATCAAAACCATGAAAACAGCATATTTTCCGTATTTAATCGGTTGCATACGGATCTACTCCTTTTTTCTAATGAAGAAATGATATGCTTTAATTAGTTACTTTCCTATACTAGGGAGTTCACAAAGGACTTTGTTTTTATATAATAAACGGTAAAAATGTCACGATCAACAGACCAGGCAATCTGCAACCTCCAATAATATACGCAGAGAAGCAGAATCATGCAGGGAAATAGCTCATGGTAAATTCTTCTATCTGTATAAATTTGAAACACTTTTTCTAAAATGTACCAGATTGTGTCCATTTAATCCATAGAAATAATTACAACCTGTGGTCCAAATCAGCCATTCTTAATTTTATTTATCCCTTTAGTATCCAAAAACGGCCAATATTCATCATTTTAACAAATTTTATCTCATTAAGCTCACCTTTTCAGGTAGCATGGCCCAGTATTTGCGTCTACTTATTTCGGAAACAACCGGAAAGGAGAATCAAATGAATAAGCCAACAATCATCGATAAACGATCCTTACACCTTGAAGATATTACCAAGGCGGATTTCATCCCGTTTCTCGGGGGACGACCGAAAAGAACATTCATCATTACGCCCGATGATATTATTAATTTGCGGATACTCCTCAACACGACTTTAAGCGTGACCGAATTCATCAAAAAAATGTAACTCCACCGAGATACATTGATTCACCAATTATTCGTAGTGCATTCGTGTCCCTAAAAAAAACGGTGCCTTTTTCAAGGCACCATTTTTTTCATTTCATACTGTTGCAATAACTGTTGCTATATTTGATGCGGCGTTCCGTACTGTGACGGAGCACCATCGATACCCTCAGTCGCTATCAACCAGTTTCGTCCGAAATTATTCTGCTCTGCGGAACAGGCACTGCTGTTCAGACAAATCGATCGCTTTCCGCTGACTTTCGGCCACTCCAGATTATTCGTTCCTCCGGTAAAAACCACCTGGTCGAGCACCAAAAGGTTTTTAGTGAGCACGGTTATCCAGTTGCCGTTCCCCGAAAGATCAAGTGCACTCGCCGTCGAATGCGCGGCATCGACCCACGGGAGCGTTTTTCGCCCGAACACGTAAAAACCCTTGCCCTCAACGTTCACGTCGGTAAACAATCGTTTTGTACCGTCGATCTCAAGATAGAGCGAATCGTAAAAGTGATCCTGGTCATCGGGATTGAAAACTTCGATATATTCAGAGTCGTTGGCGGCATACATAATTTCGGTAATAATAAGATCTCCCTGCTCCGATGCCGCAACCGTCACATCATTGATACTCCCCGATACGGCAACCGCTCCCGGCAGTTCAAGCGTCCCTTCAAATACGACTCCTCCCGGAGATGTATTAAATGACAAGTCAACGCTGTTCGTGGAACGGGCATCCACCACAAGCTCAGCTTCTGCTCTGTAAAGTGTATCCCCCTCAACGGTAAAACCTGCCACTTTCAGGACCCCTGCCGTTTTATTGGGAATACCATCAATGCTCAGGAAAATCTTCGGGCTGCGGGCAACCGTCGTTGTCCACTCACCGTTACCATCAGAGATAAAAAGCGCTCCCATCGAATCGATGTCAGTTGGTACTCCCGCGATCTGTAAATAGATAGACCCCCTGACCGGCACCAGAACGACCTGGATAACCGTGGTGAAATTAGGCTCGATGCGAACAGTATGCACACCGGCTGCATCCTCATGCACGGTGCTCCCGTTTCTATCGATTGTTCTTACTTCTATCGTTCTTTCTGCACCGGCCGGAATTCCCGAAAGGGTATCGATAATCAGTGCCTGGCCTGCCGTTACCGGCTTCGAAAAACGTATCGCCGGAACATCTTCAGCTTCGACTTCGATTATAAGCGAATCAAAGTTCGTCTTCAATTGCGAGGTCCTTTTCCCGAGTCCGTTTTTCACCTGAACCTGTAGTTCCAGATCTCCGGAAGAACGTGGACCGACGGGATCGGGAACTTTCCCGCAGGAAACAACCATCAACAACATCCCGGCAACGGTTGCCACCGATACCATACCACCAATTTTTGAAACTGACATAAGCCCTCCATTGTTTATTGTTAAAAAAGCGGAGTTATGGAGAAAACAAATACCATGCCAATGTCAATTCAAATTGCACCTTTTCTATATTATTGGTAATGCGTTTTTTATCACCCCTAAAACAGTCGCATTTTTGCGACAGCTGTCGCAAAAATGCGACTGTTTTAGCTATTGTACATTCCCCGGTGATGATGTATTTATTTAAAGGAAACCGGATTTTAAAGTCTCATTAATTCGGTTATCTCCGGAGTTTTAAAAAAAAGGCTGCTCGATGAAAATCAAACTTACACTTGCTGCAGTACTACTTGCATATTTTATAAGTATTTCTCATGCAAATGACAAAACCCAGACCGGGGTTGTCTTTCTCGCGGGAATCCGCTATGATGATTTGCGCATGTGTGTTGCCACTCCCGCCGGAGTAAAGGGAGGACCCATCGGTGATATTATGGCCGCATTCAGAGTTCCGGTTGATGAAAAAAGTTCTGTCGGATTCAAACTCCCGGTTATGCGTCCAGTTCTCTTTGGAGCGGCGTTCCGGATGTTACAATTCGAGCCGGAGATAACCCTGGAATACACCCCTTCAGGAACATTGGGCAATCACCTTTTCATCGAATCGGGAATCGGCGGGAGTTTTCACTGGGGCCCCGACTATACCACGGAACGTGATGCCGCAGATCGTGAAAACTTTTTTGCAGCAGGCCCGATTATATCCAGCCTGTTTGGTTTTCGGCTTCCGGGTCCGGAATTCAAACGACGGTATATCGGTCTTAAATTATTCTATTCGGCACTTTTCTCAAAAGAACGTCCCCGTGGAACGGTTTTCGGAACGGCAATTGAAACCGGCTTCACTATTTTCCACTGAACATTACAGTATCCCGGCTATCAGCTGTTGCTGCGACGTCGGACTGACATTGTAGTCGGTATCGGAAAGGATCAGGATTCAAATCAATCCCGATTCCACGACCGCCCCGGATTCAGGATCACCTCACGTGACAGCACATAAACATCAACTATCTTATAATTGAATGCACAACGTCACTCCGGTGAAAACCGGAGTCCAGAACAGAAATGCGCGTTTCAGCTTTACTCCACTGGATCCCGGGTTCGCCGGGATGGCGGTAAAACTTTTCGGTACTACATTATCCGTGCAGATTATTATGAGACAGTTACTATATGTGTCAGTCAGAGAATACTCGCTGAGTAAAGATTAATTACATATCTAGTGATTCCCACATATTGTTCTAATTGATTTCTAACAGAAACAGCCATACTGTTCGATGTATATTATTTCTTTAACAGAAAGCTAACACCCCGGACAGTTTCAGAACCCCATAATACATGACACCAGAAAGGTGACAGTATTTATGTACCTTCAACATGAAGAATCGGTTAACCGGGACATCAACCGGATTCGCGAACGCATTATTGAGATGGCCCAATGTACTGAAACATCGCTGCGCGATATCATCACCACCTGCATTGAACACAACCACACACTTGCCTACGGTATCATCCTCCGCGACCAGTATATTGACGAAAAAGAAAAAGAGATCGATCGTCTCTGTCTTGAATTCATTGTCAAACAGCAACCGGTGGCGCAACCGTTACGATTCGCCTTCAGTGCCATCAAACTCAATATGGAGATTGAGCGGGTGGGAGATTACGCGGAGAGTATGGCCCGACACCTTCTCAAATTCGGCGACTGGCCATCCGACGAAGTCAGAAACCTCATAATAGAACTGGCGGAAACCGCCATCAGCATGTTTCACGACGCGATTCAGTCATTCACCGAAGAATCGATTGAACTTGCCCGTAAAACACTTGCCACCGAAGATAATGTCGATAAACTCAGAGATCAGTGCATTAATTTCCTGCTCTCAACACCTCCAAACAACATTCCGCTTCTTTCACTGTTGAACGTCGTTCGACGGTTTGAACGGGTAGCCGATCAGGCACAGAACATCTGTATGGAAGTGTTGTACATGTTAACCGGTGAATACCTCAAGCACCCCGGTTCAGAAGCATACAGAGTGCTTTTTGTCGATGAACACAACTCGATCCGGAGCCGTATTGCCGAATCGGTGGCGAACGGTCTCAATATGGATCGCTTCATTTTTTCAAGCGCCGGGGTCGATCCGAAACCGATAAATCAGCGGACCATCGATTTTCTGAAAGAAAAGGGTTTTGATATTTCAAAAAATGCACCGCGTGCACTTGCTCAGATTCCCAACCTTGATTACTATCATATCGTTGTCGTATTCGCGTCCGAAGCGAAAGGAATTTTCCCTCGGCAACCCCGCAAAACCATCTTTCTCGACTGGGAGATCGATGTCCCGTCACTTTCGAAAGATAACGACGAAACGATCGCGGCAGGATATGAAAACATGTTCACTTTCATAAAAACTCACGTTACAAATCTGGTTAACGCCATCGCGGCAGGTACCACCACCGACAGGAGGAACTCATGATCGGACAACACCACTCATTTCGTCTTCATTCAATCCGTTTCGCGAAGATTCTCGCGCTCTGTTCGCTGGCAATGGTCGTCAGCTGCGGCGGTAAAAAAGGCGATTCGCAGAAAGAGGAGCGCAGCGCCATTCAGGTGAAGGGTTCCGATACGATGGTCAATGTAGCCCAGGCATGGGCAGAAGAGTATGTCAACGTTGCCGCCGATGTAGATGTTGAAGTATCCGGTGGAGGTTCGGGCGTGGGAATCGCGGCGCTGGAGCGCGGCACTATCGACATTGCCAATGCAAGCCGCAACATGAAACCGGAAGAGTTTGAGATTGCCAAAAAGAATACCGGCAAGGAGCCGAAGGAATTTGTGGTCGGATTCGACGCCATGGCGGTGTATGTCCATAAGGATAACCCGCTCAATGAAATCACCCTTGACCAGCTCAAACAGATTTACGCCGAAGGCGGTACCATTACCAAGTGGTCGCAGCTGGGAGTAACCATTCCCGGAGCATCCGGCGACGAAATCGTCAGGATCAGCCGCCAGTCAAGTTCCGGCACCTACGAATTCTTCCGTGAACACGTCCTGCAGCAGGTCGATTTCAAGCTAGGTTCACGCGACATGAACGGGTCCAAGGAAGTGGTGGAACTGGTGGGAAGCACCAAAACCGCCATCGGCTACAGCGGTATGGGGTATGCAACCGATGATGTAAAGATGGTCAACATCACCACTGCTGCCGGCACGTTCTCGCCAACGGTTGAAAACACCGTCAACAAATCGTACCCGCTTGCCCGTTCGCTCTTGATCTACACGCTCGGCGAACCGGAAGGTGCGGTAAAAAATTATATCGACTGGATTCTTTCCGATGCCGGGCAGGCGATCGTACGGGAGAACGGGTATGTGCCGGTAACCATGCCGACGGCAGCCAACTGACCTCTGAAACCTATGAACACTACCGTAATGAACACCGTTGCCCGCAAACCTCAACGACCGCGCTGGGCGGTCGTTGGGGAGAAACTGCTCGAAGCACTCATCCGCTTTTGCGGAATCAGTGCGGTCATTTTCGTTATTGCGATTTTCTTTTTCGTTTTCCGTGAGGCCATACCGGTACTCTTCAACAAGCAATTCAACCTGCCTGAGTTTCTTTTCAGCACGAAATGGTATCCGACCTCACTTTCCAATGTGCGGTACGGTACCTTCGCGCTCACCGTCGGAAGTTTTGCAGTCACCACGCTCGCCATGGTGATTGCCGTTCCGTTCGGACTCGGCGCGGCGGTCTACATTTCCGAATTCTCGGGCCCCCGCCAGCGTGAAACACTCAAGGTGATCATCGAGTTACTCGCCGCAATTCCGAGCGTTGTCTGGGGATTTGTCGGGCTCACCGTGATGAGCAAATTCATTGTGAATGTCACCGGAACTCCGGTTGGGGTCAACCTGCTCAACGGCGGCATCATTCTCGCCCTGATGAGCGTACCGATTATTGTCTCGATCGGTGAAGACGCGCTCAAGGCGGTGCCGGACTCGTTCAGGGAAGCATCGATCGCAATGGGAACCACCAAATGGCAGCTGATCATCAGGGTACTTTTTCCCGCCGCAAAAAACGGATTGCTTGCCGCAGTACTGCTTGGAGTGGGGCGTGCAGTGGGAGAGACCATGGCGGTACTGATGGCAACCGGTCATTCCGTACAGCTGCCGCACGGCATCTTCGATTCCGTTCGTACCCTCACGGCGAATGTCGCCGCTGAACTCGGCGAAGCCGCTGCCGGTTCCGATCATTACCGGGTACTTTTTCTTACCGGAATACTGCTTTTTGCCATTACCTTTGCCGTTAACCTGACCGCCGACTTCGTCATCCGCGGAATCAAAAGGAAATAGGGTATGCCGGAACCGTCAACTCGATTCACCCGAACGCCCTTTGTAAAAGCGAAGGAACTCCGCCAGACCATTGCCAAGTATTCATTTTTTACCATGGCGCTGCTGATGATCATTCCGCTGGTGGCCATTATCGGGTATCTGGTTTACCATGCGGCACCCTCGCTGAGCTGGGAGTTCATTGTTGAAGTACCCAAACGGGGTATGCGTGAAGGCGGCATCTGGCCGGCGCTTGTGGGAACCATCTATCTGGTATTCATTTCCCTGGCGGTTTCCGCACCCATCGGGATTCTCGCTGCCATATATCTGAATGAATACGCCCGCGACAACTGGTTCAACCGGCTGATCAATCTTGCGGTTATCAACCTTGCCGGTGTACCCAGCATCGTTCATGCGCTCTTCGGTCTCGGTGCGTTTGTGTATGCCGCCCGGTTCGGCTACTCCATACTCTCGGCCTCGCTCACGCTTGCCATCATGACGCTCCCGGTAATTATCGCCAGTACCCGGGAAGCACTTTCGTCGGTACCGATGAATTTCAGGGAGGCGTGCTGGAATGTCGGGGCCACCCGCTGGCAGACAATCAAAGCAGTGGTGCTCCCCAACTCCATTTCTGGTATACTCACCGGCGTTATCCTGCAGGTCAGCCGTGCTGCAGGCGAAACCGCTCCCATCATGTTCACCGGCGCCGTATTCTACAAGGCAGTCAAGCGGGGCGATCTTTTTCCATACCAGCTGACCGACCAGTGCATGGCACTCTCCATGCACCTCTACACGGTTGCCACACAGGTACCCGACGTCAAGGAATCGGTTTCCTTTGCAACCGCCGTGGTACTGCTTGGCGTGGTACTGCTGGTCAATGCCGGCGCGATTGCGCTTCGTATCCGCATGCGAACAAGAAAGAAATGGTAATCCGATGGAAAGCTCCGCCACCGACATCACGATTAGCGTCAAGGACCTCAGACTTTCCTACGGGACCATCGAGGCAATTCACGGCATATCATTTGACGTTTACCGCAACGAGATTTTCAGTATAATCGGCCCGGCCCAGTCAGGTAAAACATCACTGCTGCGCTGTCTCAACCGCACCATTGATTTCACCCCCGGCACCAACATTTCGGGAACAGTCAACGTTGACGGGCAGGATACCGCCACCATGAAAAACGTATTTGAGCTCCGGCGGAAAATCGGTATGGTCGCCCCGCTTCCGGTGGGACTCCCCCTCTCCATTTACGACAACGTTGCTTTCGCACCGCGCTGCAGCGGACTGACCAATAAATCCGACCTTGACGGACTGGTGGAGAAATGCCTCACGCAGGCGGCACTCTGGGACGAAGTCAGGGACCGGCTCGGCAGTCTGGGAACGGCACTTTCCGGCGGACAGCAGCAGCGGCTGACCATTGCCCGTGCCCTGTCGCATCAACCCGACATTCTCTGCCTCGATGAATTCTCCATCGCGATCGATCCGGTGACGACCATGCGCATCGAAGACGTGCTCCAGGAGTTAAAAAGCGAGAAAACGATCATTCTCGTGACGAACCTCACCCAGCAGGCGCAGCGCCTCGCAAGCAGGACCATGTTCCTCTGGAACGGAGAGATCATTGAACTTGACACGAACGACGTTATTTTTTCGAAAAATCCGAAACGGAAAGAAACGTACGAATACATCAACGGACTTTTCGGATAATGGAACAGGCCACCATGAGTGAGACCACCCGCAGCAGTATCACCACCCGGAACCTCAACCTCTGGTACGGCTCCTTCCAGGCGCTCAAAAGCATCAACACCGATATCAAGCACGGCCAGATCACCTCGCTCATCGGCCCGAGCGGCTGCGGCAAAACCACGCTGCTGCGCTGCTTCAACCGTATCAATGAGCGTTTCACGTATGTCCGCACCGAAGGTGAAATCGTCATTCTTGACAAAAACATCTACGACCCCGATGTTTCGCTTATCGAACTGCGCAAAAACGTCGGCATGGTGTTCCAGCGGCCCAATCCGCTGCCGATATCGGTGTACGAAAACGTCGTGTTCGGCATCCGTGTCCACACTCCGCGCCGGGAACTTACAAAGAGCATGCTTGATGAAGCAGTGGAAAAATCGCTCACCGAGGTGGGACTCTGGGATGACCTCAAGGACCACCTGAAAAAGAGGGCCACCCTGCTGCAGCTTGAACAGCAGCAGAAACTCTGCATCGCACGCCTGCTCCCGCTTAAACCCGACATCATACTTATGGATGAACCCTGCTCCGCTCTTGATGTCGAGGGAACTCACGCGATTGAGGAGCTGATGTTCGGCTTGCGGGGCAAATACACCATCGTGATCGTAACGCACAATATGGCACAGGCCCGCAGGGCCAGCGACGACTGCATCTTCATGCTCATGGGAGAACTGATCGAACACGCCAAAACCGCCGACCTGTTCCTCACGCCGCAACATCCCAAAACGGAAGAGTATATTGAAGGCCGTTACGGTTGATCCTCATCATACCGCGGCATCCTTCATCCGCACGCTGCAACCGCTGATGCTGCCGTGCTCCGGAAGAAAAAATAGTAACGGTGAAGAATATTTTCAGAGGTAGCGTGAGTTATCCCGACAATAGTATTTTTCTATCGGAGGTTATATGGGACTGACAATGGTCACCGTGGAACTACGGGACCTTGCAAAATCGCACAAACCGTACGAAGCACCGTTTCTTGTTGATACCGGGGCGGTGGATTGTCTTGTACCGGCAAGCAAGCTCAAGAGAGCCGGCATCAAACCGGAAGGACGGTCCGTCTATGAACTTGCCGACGGAACTCCGGTTGAACACGACTATGGATTCGCTCGTGTTTCCTTCATGGGGGCGGAAACGGTTGCCCAGGTGATCTTCGGACCGGAAAATGCCGATCCGATTCTTGGCGTCGTTGCCCTTGATAACACCGGTATCGGAGTTGACCCACGGTCCAAAAAACTGCGTAAAATGACGGCGAAAGCGCTCAAATAGCCGCCTGTTGTATTTGCAACTACCCGCACCGTAGATCCCGAAAATAATGTCACCAGGCGGCAGGCACTTCGCCGGGTTCGAAAGCTTCATCCGCTTCAGAGTCCTGACGATTTGTCGATCCTGTACTCCGCCCCAAGCGGCAAATCAACCGAAGATGACCCTGCCATAATGGTAAACACTCCCGGCTCCACCCGCCACCCGTGTGTCGTCACATCGTAAAAAGCGAAATCCCGCTCCCGCAGTCCGATCGTAATGGTCCGCTCTTCACCCGGCTTCAGATACACCTTCCGGAATCCCTTGAGTTCCTTGAGCGGGCGAGGTACCGAAGCCTCATGATCGTGCAGATAGACCTGACAGACGTGCGCGCCGGCAACCGCGCCGGTGTTCTTTACCGTAAACTGAACCCTGACACGTTCATCCGGAACTCCTTCGATTTGGGTCACGAGCAGGTCCGACAGGGCAAACGTCGTAAACGATAACCCGAACCCGAACGGAAACAGCGGTTCTATCTTTTTCTTCTCGTACCAGCGGTACCCGACGAAGACCCCTTCGTCGTAGCGGATGTCGTGCACCGGACGGTTGATGTCAAAATCCTCATCCCACCCGGTATAAAAAGCATCGCCATCGGGTATGCCGGGAAAAGCGGGCGAATCTTCATACCTTTTTTCGATGGTGATCGGGAGTTTTCCCGACGGATTCGTTTTTCCGCTCAGGATCTCGGCTAGCGCCACATTACCGATCTGCCCCGGATACCAGCAGTAAAGAAGCCCGGCCACCTGATTGACCCATTTCGTCATGCCGACTCCCCTGCCGGTATTCATGATGACCACCACATTGCTGTTAAGCGACGCCGCATGAAGAATCAGCTCGTTCGTTGCATCGGGCAGTTCAAAGGGACTGTCCCACCCTTCGCTGTCTTCGGTACCGATACTGAGCAGGACGACTTCGGCACTGCGCAGCTCCTCTTCCGTGGGTGTCGCACGATACGTTACCGCATCGCCGAACTCCGCCAGGAGCGCATCCCTCATGGTAATATTGTCGTACCCCTCGACATTGGCTGCGCCACCGCCGCAGGCATTGAGATCCGCGTACTGCCCCGTCAGCAGCAGTGACCCCGGACGCCCGGGAGCAAGCGGGAGCAGCGCGTTGCTGTTTTTCAGCAGCACAATGCCTTCGCGTGCGCACTGCAGTGCCGTATCGAGGTGTTCCGGAAATTTTTCGAGCAGCGATGTATCCGTCATCGGTCGTTTGTCAAATTCCATGGCAACCGACACTGCGATCACGTTTCTCGCCATCCGGTGAATGTCGTTCTCCGACACGCTCCCCTCTTCGACAAGCCGTTTCGCATTGCCCCGCAGAAACGGATTGCCGAAGTCATCGAAATTATCGGTACCTTTGCGGCCGTGTCCCGGCATGTCAAGATCAAGCCCCGATCTGATCGCTTTCACCGGATCCCAAATCGACCACCAGTCGGTCATGACCAGCCATTTGAAACCGAGCTGTTTCCGCAACACCTCACTTATCACGTAACCGCTCTGCCCCGCCCACTCGCCGTTAATCTGGTTATAGGAAGTCATCACCGCCATGGCGCCCGCGTCAATTCCCGCCTTGAACGCCGGCAGGTAGATCTCGTGCAGTGTCCGTTCGTCAACAACAGAATTCGAGGTGCGGCGCCGGTGGTCGGTATTGTTGCAGGCGAAATGCTTGAGGGTCGCCACCGTACCGGTGTTTTGCACGCCCCGGACATACTGTTCAATCATCCGGGCGGCGAGAAACGGATCTTCACCGAAATATTCAAAGTTCCGTCCGTTTTGAGCGTTGCGATAGATATTCATCCCGGGCCCGAGCAGTACTGCCACTCCTCCCGCGCGACACTCCTCTCCCACACAGCGGGCATACTCCCCCGCAAGCTGCGTATTCCACGAAGCCGCAAGTGCGATGGGTGCAGGAAATGAGGTCGATTTTTCAAGCTGCCCATCAAGATTTTTTCGGAGGTGTACCCCCTGAGTCGCATCGGCCAGATAGAGCCGGGGAAGATTATGGTTTTCCACCCCTTTGATGAAAAAGTGATTGTGGCCGCCAAGGTAGTCGACCTTCTCTTCAAGCGTCATGGTTGAAACTATTGTTTCGGCTTTACGGATAGCGTCTTCGTAGGAACGTGCCGACGTTCCAGGTTCAACTGACATGGCAATAGCTCGCTTTCATATACTGAAAAGTAAGGTCTGCATCCCGGTTACCTTCAACCGACAACGGTCGCATGAAAACCGGAGCACCAAATATAGGTCACTCCGTTTCTGCTCACAATGCGAATGGATTCCCGCCGGATAGAAGTGTATCGCCGGATGTCGTGCCGAAGCAACGTTGCGGGAAATGAGCGACAGCCTCAGTTCGTCGAGATAATGATCAATGCCGCATTTTCTTTTTCTCCGGAACAAACCAGCCGTAGAGGGCTGGTAGTACGATAAGGTTTAATATGGTCGAGGTGATAAGTCCCGAAACTACGACAACAGCAAGCGGACGCTGCACCTCGGACCCTATACCCTTCGAAAAAAGCAGCGGAGCAATCCCGAGAATCGTCGTGAGAGCGGTCATCAGGACCGGGCGCAACCGCAGCAGACACGCTTCGGTAACCGCAGATTCCGTCGTATCCGCCTTCTCGCGCAACTGGTTGATATACGATACCAGCACCAGCCCGTTCTGTACCGCAATGCCAAATAGTGCGATAAACCCGACCGATGCCGGTACGGAAAGATAGTTACCGGTAAGGTAGAGCCCGAACACCCCGCCGATAAGGGCAAGCGGAATATTGATGAAGATCAGGGCAGCACCACCGAATGAACCCAGTGCGAAATAGAGCATCAGGCCGATGATCAGAAGCGCCGTCGGAACAATGAGGGCAAGCCGTTTCATCGCCCGTTCCTGGTTTTCGAACTGTCCGCCGTATTCAATGGAATAGCCCGGTTTCGGGGGAATCTTCAAACCGACCTGTTTTTTACTATCGGCAACAACGCTTCCCAGATCCCGACCACGCACATTCGCCGAGACCACCCAACGGCGCCGGTTCTTCTCCCGGTTGATCTGTACCGGACCCACGACCATCTTTACCT
>JAFGHA010000154.1 GCA_016930275.1 Chitinispirillaceae bacterium | reverse complement strand
GAAACGAAACCTCACATAAAAAAATAAAGCAATCTGTTTAGATTTCCAATTTCCTACGACGTAAATTTCCGATTTAATCCGGACATTATTCTCTGATTAATTCGATGTACAATCAGGACAAAGAGAAAAGGCACCCGGGAAGTATTCTCTGCGGTGCCGAAAGATACCATTCCTTTTCTCACCTTACGTCGTTTGCAGTGCCTCCTTCCGTTTTATCCGTTTGAAGATGTTCGGTTTTTTCTTCGCAGAAAGTAAGGAACTCCTCGTAGAAGAGTTCCCACAGTGCGTTTTCAAGCGCCCAGGCAGCTTCAACGACGGCGAACGCTTTTTGGGCGAGTTGAGTTGTCATCATTATTTCAGCCCGAGTTCATCGAGGACGGCCATGACGCATTCCTGATCGACGACGGATTGTTTTTTGTCGACGGCTGCCCGGTGCATAGACTTCAGTGCCAAGGTATTGATCATGCGCGGGACGCCTTTTGAGACCGTGACGATAGTTTCAAGCGCATTGTCGAGGAATATTTTTCGTTCGGCGCCGACCGCCGTGAGGTGGTGTTCGAAGTAGTGGTACGCCTGGTCCTTCGAAAGCGGACAGATATGTCCGGCGACACTGATGCGTTGACGCAGGGGGAGATACTTGATGAGGGTTATCATTTTCTTGAGCGGCGGTTGTCCGACCAGCGCGGTGGTGAGATAATCGCAGGAGTCGTAGCAGCTGTTGTGCATCAACCGGATTTCATCGAGGATGTCGGCCTTGAGCAGATGGGCCTCGTCGATCACGAGGACGGTCAGTATTTTCTGCTGGGTGTAAAGCTCTTCGATGGCGGAAAGGACCTGGCGGGCGACATCGGGCTTTCTGAACTTCGGGATAATCGAGAGCTCGGCTGCCATCTGGGTGTAGAATGCGCCGATGTGATCGAGCCCCCGATACAGGTAGACGACGCGGTGGGTTTGGGGGCTCAAGCCTTCAAGTACGGAACGTATGGCGGTGGATTTGCCGCAGCCGACTTCCCCGGTGAAAAGGCCGATGCCGCGGTTTTCGCAGAGAAGCCGCAAGCGGGCGGTGAACTCCTGGAACTGCGGATGCATGAAGAGGCGGGTGTTGTCGATTTCCTTGGAGAAGGGCAGTTCGGTAAGGTTGAATGCGGCGCGGATCATGAGACACATCCTTTCTGATGGTCGTTGTCGGTGATTTCCCTGCGGCGGACTTTTGAGTTGGCGATGTAATCGATAGGCGTGACGGTGTGAACGTAGAGCTGCCCGTCGAACACTTTTACTTTTCTGATCGGATCGTCTTTGTCGAAGAGCACGGTGATCTTCCTTCCGATAAGGTGCTCCTCGGTCTCGTAAAGGGCATTGTTGATGCGGAAGGTGCCGTCTTTTGCCACCTGCCGCGGTTCTTTGCGGCAGAAGAGCTCGGCCGGATCGATGGAGGGAGGAAGACGCCTGATGCGGTTTTCGGCATTTTTGAGGAACAAGTCAAGGGGAGTCGCCCCGTCGATGCCGCTGTGCGGTTTACGGTTGTATTCATGCTGCAGCCAGGCGTCGAAGGCGACATTGAGATCATCGATTGAATGTATCGTCGATACTCCCGTCATGAACGAATCGCGCACGGTACGGAAGAAACGTTCGATTTTGCCCTTTCCTTCAGGGTAATAGACGGTTGTATGGATAAGGGCGCACCGCATTGCCGCGCACGCCAGCTCGATATCCTCGGCGCAGAAGTTCCTACCGTTGTCCAGGTAGAGTTTCGAAGGTACCCCGTAGGTGAGTACCGCATCCCGGAAGACTTCCTTTACATGCTGCACTGTCTCTGAGAAAAAGAACCGCGCGGCGGTGATCAGCCGTGTGGCATCGTCGAGAAAGGCGATCAGATAGGTTTTTCTGCTGCGGCCGTACTGCTTGTCGCGGATATACATGCCGTGCATCGTATCGCCCTGCCAGCAGTCGTTGGGGTAGCGGTGGGAGAAGCGTTTTTGTTCCCTGCCGGTAGCCGGCACGGGGCGTTTGGGCAGGTGGGTTCGCAGGTAACGGTATGCCGTGGAGAGCGGGACATGCAAAGCGGGAAGGTTCTTTTCCCCATGCACCTTTCGCAGCACCAGCCGCAGCGGCATTCGGGGAGTTGCGCTTCGTTGTTCGATGATGGCTTTACCGACGTCGTCGGGAAGGCCCCGCAGAGCGCCGTTGTCACTGCGGGATTTCGGTTTGAGACCCTCGATGCCGTTTTTACGGTACCAGTGCAGCCACTGGGCAATGGTACCTGCCCGTACGGTTTTTCTGCGGCTGTTGGGAATGATGTAGGAACCCGTACTGAGGTCCCGGATACGACGTTTGAGTTCTCCGTGTGCCAGTTCGGCGCTTGCAAGCGGACCGATGACGCTGTAACGGAAAAGCGCGATTCTTTCTCGTTGCTTCTCGTCCATGGGTAGTCGGTTTGGGGTTGGAGCCCGAAGTTCGGGAAGTAAACTACCATGCCGCAATGGCATTACGGACGGAGCGTTTTCTGTGGGTGATGGTAAAGCGGGAATGTTGCCGCAGGAAGGAAACGGAGTACTGCGGGAAAAATCGCTCGTTTCAACGACGCGGAAACCCTCCTTTTCAGTACAACCGGCAGGAAAACCCGTCGTGGAGGCGTAGCATCGCCAGGGAGGTCCCGTCCTCAAGGTTGCCCTTACCCATGGCGCGGAAGTGTCGCAGCAGTGCCGGTGCAAATCCGGCGGTCGTCTTGCGGGGCAAATCGCCGTGAAAGAAACAGGCCCACTTGGCATTGATGTCGTGTCGGGAAAATCCCCGCATCCAGCGGCGAACAGTCGAACGGTATATGCCGAAGTGCCCGGCCGTTGCCCTGATGCTGCTGCCGAGTTCGATAATGTACTGCAGGCATTCCATAACAAAGGCGAGGGTATATCGTTTAGCCGTGTGGGAAAACCGCGGGTGCATCGAAACCGTCTTCCCGGTCCTTTTACAGAGAAGCCGGTGAATCAAAATTCCCTTGTAACCGCCGGGGTCACCCGAAAGCCCTTTTTTGGGTACCATCCATGTCCTATGAGGCACCCCTTGCGACCGCAGTGCGGACATACCTCGGGCTTGGGGATAACGTTCTTTTTCCCCTGTGCTGCATACTGGTTGTAACTTATGCCGGAAGATAAATATTTTATGATAGTCTTTTTTGGCGGGAGAATGGAGCTTGGACGATTAAACCCGCTCCTTCTCCCTCTTTCCTGTTTATGTTTTCTCGAATTATTCCAAGAAATAAAAATAATCTTAACGAAGATAAAATGAGAAACCTGAAGGGAATATGAACGGATTAATTTGAGAATCTACACAATCTGGCTGCCGGGCCGGGACCCGGCATGAATAAATAGAATATTACGTTTCCATTTAATCATGATTCAATATCTATTAATAGCAAAAAAAGATCAATAAAGAATGCGCGGCCGGCGCTGATGCGGGGGAGAAAGGGGTATCTTCGATATGATTGAATTGATTTCTATTCGAAATTAAGAAAAGAGTATATTAAAATACAGAGCAGAGATAAAAGGATAGGGTTTATGCACAGGTTTAAATACCGATTTGTTGTTATTCTCCCTATTGTTTTTTCAATACAAATGGCAGGAGCGCAGGTTAATTGGACCATACGAAATGCCATTCCTGCTCAACCGGATATTTACCACCACCTTAATTCCGTAACCTGGGCAGTCGATAAGTTCGTTGCGGTTGGAAGTCATGGAATTGTCCTTACTTCGGCCGACAGTGTCAATTGGACTATACAATCAACTGGTACTACACAGGATCTTAATGCAATCACATGGACCGGAACTCGGCTTGTTGCCGTAGGGTCAGGGGGAATGGTCCTGACCTCCTCGAATGGGAGAGATTGGGTTTTTCAGTCATCGGGAACAACAGAAAATCTACTATCGATAATTTGGACAGAAAAAATGTTGTTTGCCGTTGGCGGGACTGTTGATTCTAACTCCATGTCCTCTGGTTATGGTTATACGGTTTGGGGTAATGGAATCGTCCTGACATCTCCCGATGGAATAACCTGGACCGATTATCGAGTCAACCAAGTAATGCGTTCAGTTGTCTGGAACGGAAATCAGGCATTCGCAATCGGCGGGAATTTGTGTCAACCTTCCATAGATGGGCCCAGTCAGAAAATTTATCAGTCTGATATTTATTCCTCTCCTGACGGTGAAACATGGACCAAGCAAACAGGCATCAATGGGAGTTACTTTATATCCATCGCTTGGACGGGAACGCAACTTTTTGCAGTAGATACCAGAGGCTTGATATATACCTCCCCCGAAGGAAAGAGCGGTACATGGGTTCATGATACCGCGATTTCTGCGCCGCACCTTTCATCCATTTTCTGGATTGAAAACAGGCTTATCGGTTTTACCAACGATAGCAGCGGAAAAATCTATACCTCTCCTGAAAGTCAGGCCTGGTCCAGATGCTCGTCTAATGTATCCAAACCACTTCGATCCGTTGCCTCGAACGGCACCATGTACGTTGCGGTCGGGGATGACAGCACCCTTGTGACCTCCATTGATGGAAATGTATGGATCGAGCGTCTTCCCCACGTGCATATTCCGCCGCCGGATCCCCCCGATCCGGTAACGACCAACCAGCTTTATTCCGTTGCCTGGGACGGTAAAAAAATTGTGGTAGTTGGAGATAATGGGATCGTACTTACTTCGACGGATGGAATTACTTGGGAAAAACAAATCTCCAATACCGGCGCCTGGCTGAGTTCAATAGCATGGACCGGTAATAGATTCTTTGCTGTTGGCGAAGGCGGAGTGATTGTTTTTTCACCCGATGGTATGGGTTGGAATACGGTCCGCGTGCCAACTGATTCCATTGCGCTCCGGTCAATAGCATCGAATGGCGCGATATCAGTCGCAGTGGGGTTCGATAAGGCATTCAGGCTTGGCGCGGTTTTTTTCTCAACAGACGGAATTACCTGGACGCAACGCTTTCCCAACACGCAAAAAGAGCTTTTTTCAGTGACCTGGGCAGGCGACAAATTCATCGCTGTTGGAGCCTCGGGTATCATCATCACCTCAACGGACGGAATCGATTGGACCCTTCGTCAATCAGGTATAGGATCAAGCCTGTTTTCAGTGACTTGGACCGGCGCCAAAGCGGTTGCGGTTGGAAAAAGCGGTGAGGTGGTCGTATCAGAGGATGGTGGTGAAACCTGGTCGGAATACAATACCGGAGTAAAAAGACCTGATTCGCTCTCAGTAATCTGGAGTGGGAGCGAACTTGTGGCTGTAGGTACCGATGGTTCGGTGCTTACCTCGCCTGATGGCCGGACCTGGATGGAACAAAGTTCCGGTACCACTGCCCATCTTGCCTCTGTAACCCTTGCCGGGAACCAGTTTGTCGCGGTTGGGGCAGGGGGCGTGATCCTCACCTCGCCGAATGAGAACTTTATTAGCATACTGCCTCATGCCGCGCCTTCCCAAACACCACCTATCCTTGGACTGCGGGTATGCGGCAACCGCCTTGTAGTAACAGTTACGGTATCTATGACTGGTAGAACAATTCATTGTACATGTTATTCGCTTTTAGGAAGGATATCGGCCGAGTATTATTTGCCAATTCTTAATGGTAAGGCGACAGCTGTTGTCAGGGGATTTAATCCCGGAATCCATCAGTTCGCTATGACAATGGATGGCAAGACAGTGGCGAAGCGATTAATGGTATTGCGATAGCAACTACTCTTCGAATAAATAGGTGCCTGGATTACAATAAGATAATGACTTTCCCCTGGCAAACATCCTCAAATTTTTACCATGTTCGGAATTGTTAATATAAAACTCCAAGGTGTCTAACAGGAGTTTAAGGAGTGAGAAGACAAAAAGGCCGTTTCACCCAATAAAATCAATACTTTTATCGGG
>JAFGHA010000153.1 GCA_016930275.1 Chitinispirillaceae bacterium | reverse complement strand
GAAGGTCCTTGTTGGTGGCGGCGATGATACGGACATCGACCGACCGGTTTGTGGTTTCACCGATTCTGCGGAACTCCCGTTCCTGAATGAAACGGAGCAGTTTTACCTGTGCGGCAGGGGAGAGTTCCCCTACTTCGTCGAGAAATAGTGTACCAAGGTGCGCTTCTTCCACCAGGCCGGCTTTATCCCGGTCGGCACCGGTGAACGATCCTTTCCGGTGACCGAAAAATTCGCTCTCAAAGAGTGTTTCAGGAATCGCGCCGCAATTCATCGCCACGAAATTATTCTCGAACCGGTTTGACATCCGGTGAATGATTCTGGCGAAGAACTCCTTACCCGTGCCGCTTTCGCCGCCGATCAGAACGGTCGAGCTGGTGGGGGCGATTTTGAGCGCATACCGGAGAACCTTCTGCATCGACGGCGAACCGGCCATGAGATCGGCAAGAAACCGGTGTTCCATTTCGACATACTCATTGCGCTGTTCGATCCGGTGTAAAAGTTTTTCGAGTACCGTATGCCAGTCGGTAGGTTTGATCGGTTTCACCAGATAAAATGCGGCGCCGTTACGTAACGCGTGAGTAGCGTATTCAAGTTCGCTGATGGTGGTCAGTACCACCACCTCGGCATTATGCCTGGTGCGGATGTAACTGACGATTTCGAGTTCAATGAGCGGCATTTTTTCGATATCGAGAAATACGATCGATACCGTCTCCTTTTCGAGTATCGAGAGCGCTTCGACCTGGGACGATGCTTCAAGTACCGAAAAACCCCGGCCGGAAAGCTGCTCCCGTACCGATTTCCTGAAAGCGGTATCGGTGGAAATGAGAACAACGGTCTGATTGCGGGTTTCAAGAGCGGTTGAAATTGACATAGGGTCTTTTGTACGGTAGTGGAAAAATGTATACTTGTATCGGCATTTCGCATCCGGAGGAAGGCACGTTCATTAAGTTACGGATAAAATACGTTTTCGTGCCGGTTGAAACAACATTCCGCAGCATCGGCAGGAAGAAAATCCCCTGAAATACATGCCGGAAGATCCGGGATCGGATAGCACCGCAAAAGAGAAAACGGCAACAGAAACGACGGAAGATGACCGAGAACAAGCACAGGGTGAATTTACGGAATCTCATTGCCGATGGTGGGATATTTCTCGGTGTGCTCTGTATTCTGGCGATTGGCGTGGCCGGTTTTGTCCCAATGCACTTCCGGTTTATCGACGTGAAAGTCGAGGAGCTGTTCCGCAAAGCCGGGGCCGACAGCTGCAAAGTCGGACGGGTCGATGTGGTGGCGTGGAAATCGATTTCCTGCAGAGAGGTGACCTTCTCCGGGCGGATTGATTCCATCAGGCATTACAGCGTTCGATGCGCAAAAATAAATCTCGGTTGCAACGTACCGACACTGCTGTTTCACCGGAAAGCAATCAGGAATCTGAAAGTATCTCGCTCTACGGAGAAAACCACGCAGAGTTTGTCGCAGCACTTTTCCCGCTACTTTCCCGCGCTGGAGGTACTGGGGCTTCGAAAGGGAACAACGGTGACCGATTTCGCGATGTTCTGGAAACAGCGCGGAAAAGAGATCGTCAGGTGCAGAAACGGTATTCTGAAATTCGGCAGCGCGGAACGATCCGGTGATCGCCTCACCCTTACGGCACGAATACCATTTATCAATATAGCGGGAGACGGTATTCAGGATCTGCGGTGCAGCGTATATTCGTCATCTGAAGGTGAAATCACCGTTCCGGAGATTTCGGGTTCCTATTTTGACGGAAAGGTACGCAGCAGGGTGAAATTGAATCTGAAGGAACAGCGGATCGATTCCTATACCTGTACCGTTGAGAAAATGGATATGGCTTACTGGTATGCGGTCCATGTTGGAATCGGCGAGATCACCGGTAAACTGGATCTGCAGGCGGAAGGAAAACGGCTGCCGCTGAGCATGCCGCCCCGGGGCGCCGAACTGCACGGTACCCTGCAGAATTGCAGGGTTTCCGGACTGCCGGTGCAGCGTGCGCTTGCGACATCGCTGTTCATACCGTCACTTTCCGTTATTTCATTCGATCGTCTCACCGCCGATGCACTGATCGATACGGGTGATACGGTCACCGCTCGCATAACGGGAGAAGGCGATCAGATGACCTTTTCATCGGATGGCTGGATTCTGACTGACGGGAAACTGCAGCAGCGTTTCGAAGGGGTGTTTTCAAAAACGTTGTCGGACTCTTTTCCTCCGGTCGTCAGGAAAACACTCCTGCCGGAGGGGAAGGGGAAACGAAAATTCGCCTGCCGTCTGTACGGGACTTTTCACGATCCGCTTTTTGAACTGGATGAATCCCTGCTGCGAAGAGCGGTTGGAAACATGTTCGAAGATCTGCGTCAGGAAATCATCGATATTCATGACGGGAAAAAGTGACACACCAAACCTTTGGCTGCGGATGGAACCATGCTGCAGCATTGTAACACAATGGAAATAAAACAACTTACGCAACGAGGCCTGGAGCGTCGTCTCAAGCGGAGGCTTACCTCCCGGCTCCAGAAATTCGCAGTGATAACCACACCGGGATTCGAACCGGTCACCCGTGAGGAGATCGAGTCTGTTGTAAACCCTTCCGGTTTTCGGCTCGAGAACGGCATTCTCGAATTCGAAGCACCGTTCGATGCGGTCTACCGGCTCAACCTGCATCTGAGAACCGCATCGCGCATTCTTCTGCGCATCGATTCTTTTACCGCCCGCTCCTATCCGGAACTCTTCAACAAACTCCACCGGATACCATGGGAACTCCATACCGGCTTTCACCCGGATATCGGTTTTGTCGTATCGAGCCGGTCTTCACGTATGCACCATACCGGTACATTGTGCAAAACGGTATTCGATGCGATAAATGATTATATGGTGCGGATGGGGGTGAAAAAGACCTGCGTGAAAACATCGCCCCATACCGTCTTTGTTCGCATGCATGAAGATCGGTGTACGCTCAGCATGGACACCACGGGACCGCTGCTGTATAAAAGAGGATACCGGCCTAATATCGCCGGTGCACCGCTGCGCGAAACCACTGCCGCCGCTCTCCTGATCGCATCGCACTGGGAACGGTACGAGGTCATTGCCGATCCGTGCTGCGGCAGCGGAGGAATCATTATCGAGGCGCTTCGGATGGCTTCGGGGATACCGCCGGGGAGTCGGCGGGATTTCGCCTTCACCTCATGGCCGGCGTACAGTGTGCCCCACTGGAATCATTGCAGGAAGATCGCTCTACAGGAGGGTACCGGGCGCTCCGTCCGGTTGTTCGCCGGCGACATCAATGAAAAAGCGATTACCTCGATTGAACGGAATCTCAGTTCGGTGAGCGATCCGGAGGTGGCGATACATTCCGAGGTGCGTTGTGCCGACTGCCTGGAGTTCAACCGCGACGGAGCATATGGGAGGAACGGACTGCTGATTTCCAATCTTCCTTTTGGAAAGAGAATAAGTGTTGACGGAGGAATTCGACATTTTCACCGTTCTCTGGGAGTCGCGTTGCGGAAACACTGCGCCGGATGGTCGTTCGGTTTTCTGGTTGCCGATCCGCAATTCGAGCGCCAGTCCGGACTCAAGTGCACTACCGCGCTTGTCTTCCGTAACGGCGGGATACCCGTCAGGTTCGTGACGGGGAAGATCCCCGGTTGAAACGGACCGGACGCAGTTCCCTGTTAGCATCGGGGATTATCGGTCGGGTACCGAAAAAAGATCCTGCTGCCCCGAAATAATCGACGAGAAATTCCTGCCCACCAGTTCGAGTACCGAGTCGGCCACCGGATGGAGCTGCGCATCGATATAGTGCCGGTAATCGAGAGGCGAGCGCAGTTTCTGCAACGGTTGCGGCCCGTCGACGGTAATGCAGTAGCGGATAAGGTGAGGCGGATCGTCAAGCTGTCGTGCCGCCTGAACATGGGGAGGGATATTCTGGGTGTAGGCGTCGTGGTGTTTTCTCAGCCTCTTTTTATAGATCAGTTTATCATCCGCTTTGCCGTCCGAAACCATTTTCACCGTCTGTATTATGAAATCGTCAACCGGTTCTCCTGAAAAAACCCGACGGATAAGTTCCCGCTGAAATTCCTTGGCGAGATCGGTCCAGTCGGTCCGTGCCGCCTCCATGCCCTTGAAGTGAAGCGAGAGGGTGCCGTCGGCTACTTTACCGCCGCAGTAATGTTTCTTGCTCCCGTGCGATGCGCCACGGACCGCCGGGATGAGAAAATACCGGAAGTGATTTTCGTACTGGAGCAGCAGGGCACTTTCCGCACCGAATTTTTCCGAGAGATGATTCCGGAGAAACCCGGTCACTTTGCCGGCGATACTGTTTCCCGTTTCGTCGGCCTGCTGCTCCCGGTCGGGGCCGAGATGAATGAACAGTGAGTCGGTATCTCCGTAGATAACCGCAAACCCGAGCGTTTTTTCGATATAACCGATCGATGTCTTCAGAATGTACTGGCCGGTACGGGTGATGGTCGTCGCCAGTTCCGCAGAAAAAAAACGGCAGTTTCTCGCTCCGAGAACGCCGTAGAAACTGTTCATGAGAATTTTTATCGCCTGTGAAAGCGGGGCGTTACCGTCGCGTTTCGCCGCCACGCGCGCATTCAGCAGCTCGGTGATAATACCGGGAAGAAGTGCCGGAGAACGTGAAAATGGCGGACCGGCCGGTCCCTGAATATGATCGTCGGTACGGGACGAAAGGAATCTTCCGAGCGGGTCGATCAGGAAACTCATGATGATCGACGGGTAAAGGCTGCGGAAGTCAAGTACAATGACATTGTCGAAAATGCCCGGTTGCGGTTCAAGTACGAAACCGCCGGGAAGCGCGCTGTCGTAGGTCTGTCCGGCACCGGCATCGTCGGCGACGTATCCCGACCGGTGGAGTCGCGGAAGATAGAGGTAATCGAACGCGGCGATGCTCCCCCCGAGACGGTCGAGCAGATGACCGGAATGCCTGCTTCGTTCGATCGCATCCGGAAGTGAGGACGTCGTTTCGAAAATTTCCCGGGTAAGCAGCGCATCCTGCAGATTGTAACCGGCGAACGCTCTGATGTCCGTAGCATACAGGTGATCGATCTCGGCGATTTTATCCTTTCCGTAAAGAGTAATCTCCTTTGATTTCCCGAGCAGGGCACCGGCAACGAAATTAAGCGAATACTCTTCAAACGACGGATAATAGGTACGCAACTGCATCGGAACGTCAATCACTACCCGTCCGGGAATACGGGCAATCGAGTGGGTTCCGCTCCGTGCGGGAAAAACGCTGCCCGTTGATCCGTGTCGACCGGTACGGAAAGGGAGATCGAGCGCGCGACATCGTTCGAAAAGAAATTTAAGGTCAAAGTCGATACAATTCCATCCGATAATGATATCCGGATCCTCCTGAGCGAGGTGAGAGAAAAAACCTTCCAGCAGTCCCCGTTCGGTACGGTGGAAAACGATGCCCTTCTGTCGCGTACCGTTTCCGAGAATGAATACCGTCTTTTCGATTCCCGCGCAGGCTATGCTGTAAAGAGTCCCCGCCGCAACATTGGTTTCTATATCGATCGACAGCACCTTCAGGTCCGGCTGTACGGGGGTGGTGCCGCGGATGCGGGGGTTGACCATCTGCAGGAGTCCTCCTGAGCCGCTTGTTACACCTTCGGCTTCGAAGTCCCCGGCGATGCTCCGCTCCATCAGATAACGGTCCGCAGGGTGAACATCCGATTCGTAAATCGGATGAAATCCGCTTCTGAGCCGGGCAGCGCATTCCTGCATCGACGAATAACGATCGAAATAACAGCAGTCGACCGGTTCTCCCCGCAGCGTCGCGAGGGGAAGCTCTTTACGCTGCGCAGCGGATGCCGTCAGTTCATGCGACAGTTCCCGGGGAACGAAAAAGAGCGGGCGAAAGGTGGTGATCAGTATCCGGACCAGTACACCTTCCTCATTCCGGGCGAACAGTTCAATTTCGAATCCCTGAGCAGTATCACGGGAGTTCTGGGTCAGCAGAAAACATCGCTGAACGGAAGATGGTTTCATATATCGTGATGTGTCCGTTGCTTAGGGTACAAACTTTACGATAACCTCGAAAAATTCATTATTTACTACAACTGGCTGCGAAAGACGCAAACTTCGTTCCATTCGGCGGCTATATTTTCGATAATATGGCCTTCTCATGCGCCTCGTTTGCAACTTTCTCGCTCAGTCTCGTTACAAAAATGAATATTTAGAGGTCACCTTAATTCAATCCTGTTTTTCCGTAAAAACAGCTACATTTTTACCATGAAGGTCACCTGGAACAGGAAGAAATAGCAAATGAGACCGATGTTCCCGGATCCTGAGTCGTAAAAACCACTAGTGTGCTTCCGTCTATGTGCTGTATGTGCCGGAACTAAATATACTTCGGCAGGGTAAAATGATCCCACCGATTGCTTCGTTTTAAAACGTGGTCTTTTTAGATTTCCGAGGAAAAGAGAGATGTTTTCTGAATGAACGAGAGTCTTTCCGCTCGACCTGTTAGTCAGGTCCGGCTGGTCATTCAGAAATACACAGGTTTCAAAAAATATTCCGATTTTTCAAATCGTAACATTGTGGGATAATTTTGTAGCTGTACGCTACCGCTTAAACCATTTTTATGATATCATTACTCTGATAACTCATTACCATAACACGTAACAGATAGAGTAGAGGAGGTAAAAATGGACAATATGTGGGGAAAAATCAAAAAGAACCTCAGAGACGGTGCGGCAATGTCGATGGAAAAAATCGAGGAATATACGAAATTGGGAAAACTGAAAGTCGAAGAGATGGCCGCCAAGCGAAAGATCGAACGCAATTTCATCGATATGGGAGAGCGTGTGTTTGATCTTATGGAAGAAGGGAAAGCGGATACCGTCGGTGATGATCTTACCGTTAAAAAGGCGGCGGAAAATATTACCGCACTACGCGAAGAGATCGAAGAACTTGAAAAGAAGATGAAAGAAGTTTCCGAGAATGCCCGGAAGGACCATACCCCCGAAGAAGAGGACGGGGATATTAACGGTATTTAAGTTGTGTAATGAAAAAAAGAACCATTTTAATAGTGCCGCCGCGGGGAGTTCCTCTCAAATCCTTCAGGATCAGACTTTCCGTGGCGATTTTTCTCGGGATATTCATAGCAATCGGTTTCACCGGTCTTCTGCTGCCGCTTAATACGTTGACTAACGATGTTGCCGAACAGAATCAGAAAAAGAATCTTACCGAGCAGAATAAAGCGCTTCTTCAGAAAATCATCACCACACTGCGTATGCTCAAGGATCTCCGAGGTCAACTCACCCATCTTGAGGAAAAACGGGACAATGTCGTCGAAGTGACCGGTAACAAAGCTTCGATTCCCGAAGAGCCCGCCGACAGCATCGATTTTTCAAAAGTGAAAACAGAGGAACTTCTCGCGTATGTGAGCGTGATCGAACGCCGGTTCGAGCCTTTCAGCAACATCAGTGCGGGAAGCTCGAACATTTTCGACTCCCTGCCGGTATTGCGGCCGGTTCCCGAGCCCTATCAGATCTCACGAAAATTCGGCGTATCACTCGATCCGTTTTCGGGAAAACAGCGTTTTCACAACGGAACGGATTTCATCGCTGAACCCGGCACTCCGGTATTCGCAACCGCATCGGGAGTGGTGAAGCGGGTTGAAAAACATGCGCTCTGGGGAAATAAAGTGATGATTGACCATCCCGGAGGTTTTGCCACGACTTACGCGCATCTGGGAGAAATAACCACTGCCAAAGGCAGACGAGTCGCCCGGGGCGACGTTATCGGTACTATAGGTGTTTCCGGACTCACCAGTGGTCCACACCTGCATTATGAAATTTGGTACAAGGATGAGATCGTGAACCCGGAAGACTATTTCATTCCCACTCATCTTGTGGCATCAAACTGATCGCTCCAGCCCCACGTCGTATTCAAATCTTTACAGGGTAATAAATCTCCGTTTGAATCCGTCCGAATATAGTGGTAAGCTCAGAGGACTCCAGAGAGTTTCAGAATACCCCAGAGAAGTATAATCCCGGCGGAAACCGCCCCAATAATCAAGGCAGGGTTGAGGGATTTGTTCTCTTTCCCGGGCGTCCAGACAGGAATGCTTTCGGGGTTGTGCTGATAATCCATGATTATTTCATGCGGAGAATGATCGGAAATGAGCCGGAGAACTTTGAACAGATCATGCCCGAAATCCGCAATGTTGGGGTACCGGTCGGCAGGGTCGAGCGCCATGCTCTTGTCGATGATGGTAGAGAGTTTCGCTGGCATTTTTATACCCGTCTGGTGCAACGGTACATAGATTCCTTTGGTTTTTTTCTGGACGATCTCGGTGAGTGTTTTCTGAGGGAAGGCACGTTTACCGGCGATCATCTCGTAGAGTACCGTTCCGAGTGAAAAAATATCGCTCCGGTGATCGAGTGTCGTACCGTTGAGCTGTTCGGGACTCAGGTACACCAGAGTTCCCATGATTTTAGCACCTACGGTATGCAGGCTTACCTCGCTGGGACGGGCAATCCCGAAATCCATCAATTTTACAATCCCGTCTTTCGAGATGAAAATGTTCTCTGGTTTGATGTCGCGATGGATGAGTCCGCGATAGACTTTACCGTAGAGAGTGTAATCCTTGGTGTGCGCATAATGAAGCGCCTGACAGAGATAGTAACCGATCGATATCGCCACCGAGAGCGGGAGCCGCTGTGTTTGGGAGAGCAGGGTTTTGATGGAAAGGCCCTCGACGTATTCCATTTCGATAAACGGGATCTGTTGAGTGAAGAAACCGATATTATGGATTTCGATGATGTTGGGGTGGTGAATATCGGCGAGAATTTTCGCTTCGGTTAAAAAACGTTCACGGGCTTCTTTGTTGGAGTACTTTTTCAGTACCTTGACCGCTCTGACTACCTCGAGCCCTTCGTGCCAGACCTTGTAGACCTGGGCACTCCCGCCTTCACCGATAATCGCCTGTACCTTGTTCGGCCCGATTTTATCGTCGAGTTTGGGTAACGGGAGGGAATCCGATCTGTACGGGTTCACCACCTGGTCGGTCATTTTAATGTGTTCAGAGGGTGATGTTTCGGGGTGTGATTCCATACGCTGCAATCCTTCGGGTGAATCGTGATGCATTACAACTACCGGTGTCTGTATTCTCACTACCATTTTTTGGATGAAATTCGGTATCTTAAAAATATAGATAAGGGCACCTCAGGATAGTCATTTTTCACTCAGGAACTATTCCTGAAATGAATTATTCCCGGGTATCTTTCGTGGAGATCGACAGTAATTTTTTCATCGCCGGATCGGTCATTCTGATGTATCAGGAGGGAAATCTTCAGGGATGTGGTTCCGCGGGAAATAATTTTAAGGTGAATCACGGTGTACTGCAAGTACTGGTGACTTGTACCTCGATAATATATTTTATCGATGAAATACGGTGTGTTGAAACGTAAGTGGCTTCGATCCGGAAAACAGGCGTCCCAAATGGACTTTTATATCCTGAAAAGCTACTAACAAAGAAACAATGCTAAGGGCATCTCCGGATATTCATTTTTCACTGCAGTGCGTTCCGGAAAATAACAACTCTCTGGCATCGATACCGGCAACGGCCACAACCATTACATTCTAGTTTGATTTCATGCCCTCTGAACCGCGTTCCATTCTGATTATCCGTTATTCGTCGATGGGTGATGTGCTCCTTACCGCACCCTGTATCTCCTTTCTGCGGGAACGGTTTCCGGAAGCCGCCGTTACACTGATTACCTCCAGGTATTACCGGGATTTCTTCCGGAACGATAAACGTCTGTCGGCTGTTATCGGTTCGGAAAAAGGAACATCGTGTCGTGAACCGCAATTGCTCGAAACGGAGTGGGATCTGATCGTCGATCTTCAGAATAACCACCGCAGTGCCGCTCAGATTGCGCAACTGAAATATACCGTTCTGCGTCGATTCAACAAGCTCCACCTGAAGAGAAATCTGCTGTTGTTTCTCCGGGTCAACCGTTACCGGACGGGAGAGTCGATCGCGCTGCGGTATATACGGACCTGTGCTGCCGGTCTGCCTGAAGGAAAGCTCGACTTCAGTCTGCAGTTCAGTGCCGACAACGGCGATGATGTGTTCAAACAGGCAGAATTCGGGGATATCGATCGTCCGGTGGTCGCTTTTTTCCCGTTCAGTGCATGGAGAAACAAGGAGTGGCCCGAAAAATATTTCATTTCGGTCGGGCACTATTTCAGTATCAAAGGATGGAATATCATTATCCTTGGCGGAAAAGAAGATAAACGGAAAGCCGAAACAATGCAGTATCATATCGGAGAACGTTGTCGTTCGCTGGCGGGAGAACTGTCGCTTCATGAATGCGGGATCGTACTGAAGCGGTGCAATCTTGCTCTGGGCGGTGATACCGGGTTATCTCATCTTGCACGCTCCTGCGGCGTGAAGACCGGGTTCCTTTTCGGTCCTACTACCGTACACTTCGGTTTTCAGCCCGACGGCGATGATGCCTGTACCGTTTTTCAGACCAGTCATTTCTGTCGTCCCTGTCACCCCCACGGCGGAAACTTCTGCTGGTGTCTTGATCATCGCTGCATGAAATCAATTACTCCCGAGCTGGTGATATCTGGACTCATGCGCATGTATCACGGAAACGAAACCGGTGTGTATAAACCACTGGATCATTAGTGCTCCTCAATTATCTGATCCTGAATATGTGGTAGTACACGAGAATCCCCCTTCGGGGGATGCAGAAGCGGGAAAAAAGTGGGGGCGTCCTGAGTAACCGGTGCAGGTACCTGCTTTACAATGGCGTTGACGCCGCCTTCGGCGGTACAAGCTTGAAATAAACCGACAGCATACAGGGTACCATCACCAGCGTCATCACGGTGGCAAATGCAAGTCCGTAAACGGTTGCCCAGGCGAACGCTCTCCAGAATTCCGACATTTCCGATCCGACCTGAATACCGGCGGTACCCGGATGAATATCAATACTGATGCCGAAGGCCATGGGAAGAAGACCGAGCACGGTCGTTATCGCCGTAAGCAATACCGGACGCAGACGGGTCTTTCCGGCTTCGACAACTGCCTGAGGCGGGGGCATGCCTCCCCGTACGAGAATATTGGTGTAATCAACAAGAATAATGCCGTTATTGACGGCGACACCGGCAAGGGCGATACAGCCGATCCCCGACATAATGACGATAAATTCCTGACCGCTCAGGTAATATCCCCAGAAGACGCCACCCATCGAGAGAAACACCGAGGTCAGGATGATGATCATCTGCAGAATGGAATTGAACTGGGCGATAAGAATGATGCCGATGAGAAACACCGCGATAATAAACGCTTTTATAAGAAAATTCGTGGCTTCTTCGCGCATTTCGAAACCCTGTCCGCTCTCGAACGCGTAGCCCTTCGGCAGCCTGATCTGATGCACGAGAGAATCCACCTCGGCCTGTATTTTTGTTTTATTCTGGGTACCGGGTTTGAAGTCCCCCCATACGCCGACACTGCGGCGCAATTCCCGGCGTTTAATCACCCCCACGGCGGACGTCGAGGTGATGGATGCAAGTTCACTCAGAGGAATCCGGTCGCCATCTTTGTTGACAATGTGTAATCTGGAAATATCGGAAACCGCGTTCCGGTCACGGTCGCCGTAACGTATGACAATGTCGAACTCCTCTTCGCCCTGACGGAATTTACCGATGGATGCACCGTTCATCGAGTTGCGGATGGTCGAGGCGATCTCCTGGACACTCATTCCGTAATACGCCGCTTTCAGTCGGTCGATTGATACCGCTATTTCGGGTTTTGCCGTTTCGAAATCCGATTCCACCGTTTTGAGCTCGGGGTATCTGCCGAGAAGTGCAAGCATCGTGTCCGAATAGGCACCCAGTATCTTGTAATCGTCGCCGACAATATCGTAGGAAATATCATGCCCGGACGGCGGACCCATCTCCTGTTCAAGTACTTTGGTTTCGGCTCCGGTAAAATGTTTCAGACGTGCTTTAATCGAATCGATCGCGGTTCTTCCCTTGATCTCCCGTTTGATGAAATCGGTGAACGATAAACGGACCGATCCTTTGTTGAATTCTTCGCCCACGCCACCGAACCTGTCACCGTCTCCGGCCTTACCGGTTGTCGACTGTATGTTTTTAAGGGACATCGGGACATCCCGTACCAGTTCTTCGATCTGCGAAATGGTCGAATCGGTTTTCGCAAGCGGTGTTCCCTGGGGCATCTCGATTGCGATGATAGCATCGGAAGGGTCGACGGAGGGGAAGAATATTATCTCTTTACCGAAGGTAAAATAGAGGTAGAAGCCGGTAAAGACCACCACTACACACAGCAGAAGTATCTTTGCGGCATTGCGTATCGAAAAGGTGAGGATGCTCTGGTACACTCCCTGAAGTCGGGCGAAAAAACCGCTTCCCTGGGTTATTTTACGCTGATTTTTTTCGCTGATATGCATGAACCGGGAACAGAATACCGGGTTTATCGTCAGTGCCACCGCCAGTGACGACGAAAGAACGACGATAACGGTGATCGGCACGTATTTCATGAAATCACCCATGACATCGGGCATGAATATAATAGGGAAGAACGCCATGAGTGTGGTAAGGGTGGAGGTGAAAATCGGTGCGGCGACCTCGGATGCGCCGTCTATTGACGCCTGTATTACCGTTTTGCCCATGGAGCCGTGGCGGAAAATGTTCTCGACGATCACGATGCCGTTGTCGACCAGCATACCGAGCGCGAGGATCAGGCTGAACAGCACGACCATGTTGAGAGTTATACCGAGCATGTCGAGAATGAAAAATGAGAGCATCATGGAAAAGGGAATCGCCAGGGAAACGAACAGTGAATTGACGATTCCCAGAAAGAATATCGTTACCGCCAGTACCAGAATAAACCCGGTGAACATGTTGTTCTCGAGGTCGGCGATGATCTGGCGGATGTAGTTCGATTCGTCGTAGGGAAAGGCGACCCGGGTTCCTTGGGGGAACGCTCCCGCCTTCACTTTTTCATCGATGAGTTCACGGGCGTCGTCGACCATGTGTATTATGTTTTCACCGCTCCGCTTGGTCAGCGTAAGCGTGATGGCCGGTGCACCGTTGAAACGTGAAAACGTTTTCTGTTCGGCGAATTTGAATGCGACCGTTCCTATCTCTCTGAGCGGTACCTTTACCGGGCCGGATTTTACGATGATATCCTCAAAAAATGCGGCGTCACGGATTTCGGAATTGATCGCGATGGAATAATTACGGGTACTGCTCTTGAGTGTTCCTCCGGGTATCGCGATATTGGCGAACTGGATGGACATGACGACATCGTTGATCGAGAGCCCGTAATGGTCGAGTTTCGCGGGGTCGAGTTCAATCGCCACCTCTTTTTCAAGGTTACCGGCGATATCGACATCGAGTACACCCTTCACCCGGCGCAGTTCCTTCTGGAGTTCTTCGGCGGTTTTGTCGATAGGCTTGAGACCGTCGGGATGGGAAAGCGATACATACAGAATCGGAAAACTCGAGGTACTGAGTTCCTGTACCGATGGCTCCTCGGTTTCATCAGGAAGACGTGTTTTAGCGCGGTCTACCCGTTCCTGTACTTTCCGCAGTGCCGCTTCAACCGAAATATTCGACGCGAATTTCGTGAAAATGAACGAAAGACTCTGCTGGGAAGAGGAGGTGAGTTCGATAAGGCCTTCCACACCGTCAATTTCGTCCTCGATAACCCGCGTTACCAGATTCTCGACATCGCCGGCCGCGACACCGGGATAGAGTGTGGTGATGAATATGTACGGCTGCTTGATTTCCGGTGTGGATTCCCGCGGAAGCTGTATATATGAGAGCACCCCCATAATGATAATGAGCAGTGCGGCGGAGAATACTACCGAAGCTTTATTGACAAGTAACTTTATCATGCTGATTCCCGTAAAATGAATTTACCGTTCCATGACGCGCACGGGGGTTCCTTCGGTGACCAGTTGCTGCCCCGAAACGATCAGCCGGTCACCCACCAGAAGCCCTTCGGTTACCATGGTGATGTTGTCGGATTGCGGTCCCGGGGTAATGACGCGACGCACCGCTTTGTTTTCCACAGTGCACACCATTACCGAATGCTGTACGCCGTCGCTGCGGATAACGGCGGTAGGGATGCAGAGCGCATCGGTATATTTCCGTTTTTCGATCGCCACCTCAACCGTTGCACCGGCCCGCAGAATGTTATCGGGATTTGGAACGGTAATTTTAGCGCGGTAGGTTTTGTCGCTTTCCTCCGCTTTGAGTGCAATGGAGGTTACCTCGCCGATAAACCCGACCTTATCAGAGGTGGTGATGGTAGCTCCGGTTCCTTTTTTTATGCGTGCGGCGTCCGATTCGATCAGTGCGACTTCCACCTTCATCGCCGAGGTCCGTGCAATGGTAAAGGCGCGCGTTCCGGGAGGCAGTTCCTGATACGGATTTATGTAGCGGTAGGTAACGAATCCAGAAAGCGGTGTGATCGCCATGGCGCCCTGGTAATTTTTTTCCGCGTCAATGGCGGCGGTATGCGCATTGAGGTACGCCAGATGCGCCTGATCGACCGCGAGCTGCGAAGCATTCCCCTCTTTGAGGTGTTTTTTCGTCTGCTCGTAGTTTTTCAGTGCAATCCGCTCCTGCAGGCGTGCCGTCTCGAGCATTGTTTCCGCTTTACCGGAATCGACGGCGGCGAGCGAGGTTCCAGCCTTCACATAGTCGCCTTCATTCGCGGATAACCGTTCCACCTTGCCGCCAGAGTAAATGACGATCTGCGCGTCGCTGATCGGCTTTACCTTTCCGTAATAGGTACTTGTTTCTATAAACGTGTCGGGTTGCACCGTCATTACCTCCACCTGAACAGTATCCAGCACCTTTTCGGTGGCGCCGGGCTTGTTATCGCCGGATGAACAACCGACGAGTAGAACAAAGGCGGCGATCACGGTGCCGCAGTGTAGAAACCACTTCATTTTTCTTCTCCGTATACTGGTAATCCCATCGTTACTTTCAGTTGGGCAAGTGCGAGAACCCGTTGTATCTGCAGGCTGTAATGCATTCGTGAAGCCTCACGAGCCTCTTTTTCAACCTCAAGGAGGGTACTAAAATCCGTCAGCCCGTCCTTGTAATCCTCTTCGGTCTGTTCAAGAGCGAGAAGCGCGGCTTCCTTCTGGAGTGCGACAGCGGAAAACGTGCTGTCAACGGTGGTGATCCGGTTGCGCGCCTCGCTGATGGCGGTTTCCTGCTGCTGTTCCATAATGTCGTACTCAAGAAGCGCTTGCTGTGATTTGAGCTTCGCCTGACGGTATTGCGCACGTGTGCGATTGCCGTCAAACAGCGTCCAGGTGAGTTGTACTCCTATGGAATAATTGAAAAAATCGGGATCAAAGTATCTGTCGGCTTTCGGGTTCGATTCATCGAATGCCCGGGCGATAGCCTCAAATTGCCCGGGAGGTGTTCCTTCGGGCAGAAACTCACCGACGAGGCCGTTCGTGTCAATGGTCATGAACTGGTTGCCGACCGATCCGACAAGATTGAGTGTCGGGAAAAAGCCGGAAAGGAGGTATTTCGACTGCTGTTTAAAAAGGGCAGCCTCGTTCTTTTTCAGCGACAGCTGTATGTTTCCCGGTCCTGATGACGGGGCCAAGGTCGACTGTGCTCCCTGCGGATCAATTTCCAGATTGACAACCGATGTGTCATCGGAACTGATGGTCTGCATGAGACGCCGGTAGGCCGTTGCCGCCTGACCGCGGGCAGCGAACAGGTTTGCCCGGTCACCCTTGAC
Organism: Chitinispirillaceae bacterium; assembly: GCA_016930275.1. Classification (GTDB taxonomy): domain Bacteria; phylum Fibrobacterota; class Chitinivibrionia; order Chitinivibrionales; family Chitinispirillaceae; genus JAFGNB01. The sequence continues at coordinate 3,885 of JAFGHA010000153.1, read as the reverse complement.
CAGTGCCTCGATGCGCAGCACTTCGCGCCGTATGGTTCGACCTGCCTCGAATTCCGATGTGATCCTGGTCTGCAACTGCAGTGAACGTTTAAGCGCGTCTTCAGCGTTTTCGACTTCGATTTGTGCACTGTATGCGGCCGCGAATTCCTGGATCACCCTAAGGAAAAACATATCCCGTTCGAATCGGCGAATATCTTTGAGCGTGCAGTCGCGCATCCGTGCCATTTTAAGTGCGCTACGGACTTTACCGAAGGTTATAAGCGGTTGCTGAACATTGAGCGACCAGTTGTAGGCGTATCCGTTGATTCTGTCGGGGTAGGGGATAGCTGAACTGCCAGTTCCCTGAGAGGAGGGATCCGTCGTACTCCCGTCAGAAGAGCCGCCGAACATGGCAAGCATCATCGTCTGCTCCAGTTTCTGAGTCGCTTGTGACTGGGAAACCAGCGACGCACCACTTCCGAAAGAAACATACGGCATCGCTTCGGATCTGTAGATATCCACCTCGGCGATGCCCGCATCCATTTTCGTGTCGATCACTTCAAGTTCCACCGCGTTACTCTCCGCAATGGAGAGAATCTGTTCGAGAGGATACGATGCGGCAGCTTCGGGAACGGTATCGGCCGATGCTGATGTAATAAGCAGGGCAATCAGGAAAAGGTACAGATAGTTCATATTATTTTCAGAATCTGATAGAAATTCCGTAAACGGGTGTGATTATGATGTTCCGGAAAGAAGGCCTCGAATACTGCCGACGCTTCAGATACTATCCAGTGCTAACCGAAAAAGAATATATAGACGTCGGTGCGAAATAAAATATTGCAAAATACTTTAATGATTTGGAAAAAACTACATAAAGTTGAGGAGTTGGACCTCATCTCTCTTCCCGCCGGGCAGGACTCTGTGGCCTCTCCTTTCAGGCGGTTGTGCCGTTTGCACGGTATGGTGATCAATTCCCCCTCCACATTGCCCGAAATCGGGGGAAGAACGCCGGGGCGGGGGAATGGATGAGGAGAAAAGGATAGTACAACCCAGTTACATCTTGGTGAATTTCGTGCCCTTTTCGATCCCCTATATCGGGATCAATGGATCGCTTTACCGTTATCTTTAAAAGAGGAACAGAGATGGATATCCCGCAACTTCACGAAATACGGGTAATGATAAATTCCGCCAGCTGGTGAAGCAGATCGCCTTTAGGGCCAAGAAACCCGATTTCTTTCCATGCGCTTTCGGTGAGTTCACGCGCGTAACGTTTCGACTCCTCCATGCCGCAAACCGCGGGGAACGTCGCCTTGCCCCGTTCGCGATCGCTGCCGGCATCTTTGCCGAGCTGTTCGGTAGTGCTCTCTTCGTCGAGGATATCATCGACCACCTGAAATGCGAGACCGATGTAATTGCCGTAGTTGGAAAGTTTTTCGATAGCCTCGGTTGAAGCACCGGCGATTATGGCACCCATACGCACCGATGCACGGATAAGCGCCGCGGTTTTGGAACGGTGGATATATTCTACGGTTTCGCGATCGACGGTTTTCCCTTCGGATTCGATATCGACCACCTGTCCGCCGAGCATGCCGTTGGTGCCGAGCGCCGAGGCGATTTCGGTAATCAGAGCGATGTTACCGAGTGAACCGAGCACCTCGAATGCCGCGATGCAGAGCGCATCGCCGCCAAGAACGGCGAGCGCCTCGTTGAATGCCTTGTGTGCCGTCGGGCGGCCACGTCGGAAATCATCATCATCCATACAGGGAAGATCGTCGTGAATGAGCGAGAAAGTATGAAACATCTCGAGTGCCGCACCCGCTTTGAGCGCACCCTGATCGCCGAATGTTCCGCCGCACGCTTCGAAGGAGGCCATAAGGAGTGATGGCCGGATCCGTTTACCGCCGGCAAAAATGCTGTACCGCATCAGTTGATGGATCGAACCGGGATAATCGGTTTCTCCGGGCAGGATTTCCTGCAGTGTCGTTTCGGTTGCCGCCGCAACCTTCCTGAGATAGTCTTTCAGATCAGACATGGTCATTTTCTTCGCTGAGGAATGATTCGAGTGATGTACCGAGGATCTTCTGCGCGAACTCGCCGTTTTCTCCTTTAAGCAGTTCGGTGATTTTACCGCGGACTTTGTTGAGATAGGTATCACACGTACGCAGCAGTCCGATACCGTGTTCGAAACTGCTCAATGCTTCATCAAGGGTCATGTTGTCCTGTTCGAGCTGTTCAACGATAGCTTCGAGCTCTTCCATGGCCTCTTCGAACGTTTGAGTCGCAGCATCACCGTTTATGGAGTCGGTATCCTGTTTCTTTTTGACGGCTTTTGTTTTTCCCGGCATAATGGAATGTTCAGATGAGATTTCAATATATTCAGTGAATGTACTGCAAAATAATAGATTGGCGCCGGAAAGAGAGGAGAAAACTTACCTCTCCCCGTGACGATACCGTCCCTATGGTCTCTCCCGTAGGCAGAGGGAGGGATAGGGAGTGGGTGAACGGATAAGAGGAAAACAACATCTCAATCCATTTAACGGCGTCGATACAAAAAAGGATCGATACCGAATCAGGTACCGACCCCGCCATTTGAAAACATTTGTACCTTATTTCCGCACCTTCGTCATACACCTGCCTTTAGCGGTCTTATCGTCGGGAGATACCACCAGAACGCCATTTGCGGGAAGCATATTCAGCCGCATTGCAGGAGAAGTGTTTAACTTTTTCCCGGAAAGATCGAACAGGGAATATGATTCCTGCTGCAGCGTTTGCGGTTTTACAGCGGGAGTAGCGGTACAGTCAAAGCTGATCGCCACCGGCGGGCTGTATTCATAATCCATATCCAGCCAGCGTTGTGCGCTGATGGTACCTACTTTCCACTGTCCCTGGGCGCGGTAATGGACACCGTCCGTTTCGAATCCTTTCGTATCGAGTGTGTCGACATTTTCCATTTTGGTTACCGCGATTTCGGCCGATCGCACCTGCGCGTTGAACTGCCACGAGTTCTGCACGTCGATCATCGGAATGATGAACGGGAGATCGTCGATATCGAGATCTTTGCGGACATCGTTGATGAGATTGGTCAGATTCTTTTCGTAGGCATCGGCGAGGGAACGGTCCTGACCGTCGAATTCTCCCTGCAGCCATACAAAGCCGGCCCAGCGTGGGGTGTACTCGGTAGTGTCAAATGCTGAATTGAATGACTTCATTGCAGTTTCGATGGAAGCCAGCATTCGTTTGTAATGTGCACCGGCATTGCCGTTATTGGAACTCGGGGGTACCCAGCAGTCATTGGGGCTTGATGATTTCAATCCGAGGTAGGTCGATCCGCAGCATATTTTCAGGAATGCTATTTTCGTATCCGGCAACTCTTCGGACAGTTTTCTTCCCATGGAGAGTTCCGGTCCGATATTATTTGATGAACTGCCGAAACCGGGACCCAGTGTCAGCCATTTTCTCAGTTTACCATTATTCTCCCAGGTCATGTCGCAGTAAATTTTAACATTTGGAACCGTCGCTTTCTGATCGGCGGTAAGATCATTCGCCGAAGCGTACCCCGACATGTTCGATTGACCGGTAAGCAGAAAAACGGGAATGTCCGTTTTGGCGTGAGCGTTGAAAATGAAGAGAAATAAAGCCGGAACTACCGGAGTGCAGAATTTTGACAGATATCCTTTTTTGAAATGCATACAGTCTCCCCACTGTTAGAAGTATTTGAAATGTTTCCATGAAATTGCCAGACCGAAACGGCCTCTTCAACAATATATACATAATATTAATCATTTATGCGATCGAAAAAGGCATTTTCTTTTGCCGTGGGAGTGAATCCTCCCCGCGCGGAGCACGGGGCCTCCTGATTTGAGGCCAGAGGCCGAAAAGCAGGAAGAAGCCGACACACGATAGTGT
>JAFGHA010000152.1 GCA_016930275.1 Chitinispirillaceae bacterium | reverse complement strand
TTACTTGCAAAAGAAAAGGCCGGTAATCGTAATATAAGCCGAAGATCCATGCCGCGCGCAAGTGCAAACAATGAAGGTTTGGTACAGAGATAGTGCCATAATGAGAATTGCTGGTAAAAATAGGGAGTCAATTGACACAGAGTTTTTATTTTGATATGAATTTAGCAAACTAAAAGTAGACGAATTTCCTTTTTAATTTTATTTCACAAAAAAACTGGGATGCATCGAAGAAGGTTTGTATTCTAAAGAAGCAGGAGAGTTTCATGATGAAAAACAAAGTAATTCGTTCCCTCTTTACAGGTATTTTAATTTTATTTTCCGTCACCTGCACAAATGTACCAGAAACATCCACTCATTTTCTCACGGGTACGATTTGTGATGAAATAGATGGAACATTATTAGGCGATGTAGCCGTTTCTTTCGGCGATGAAGCGACAACAACCGATAGCAACGGGTACTTTAGTATTTCCTTGGGAACTACTGGCACTCTATCCGGAGATCTATCAATTTATAAAAGCGGATATCAAGCTCATTTCTTGAGTAATATGACTATCAATTCAAGCAGGAACATCGACGTATTGCGCGCTTTGTACCCACTCACAGATGTAGGGACATATCCTACCAGAACAATGAGTGGCAAAATCTATTATAGTGGCGGCAGTGAGATACCTGATGGAATAGATTATTACATTATAATTGTAAAAAAGGGACAAAATTTTGGAGATATAATATCGGGAACTTATTCCGGCGGGTATTCAGGTCAAATAAGATTCAAAGCAAACGATTGTAGTATTTTTATACAATTACTGAATGAAAGCGGCCAAGTATCGCATTATTTGGTTGTTTATGAATACGATTTAAGCAATCCCGGTGAGATTAATCAAGATTTTACTTTGCCTGATCCGGCCTTAGAAAATGTCATTTCAAATGTAACGTTTCAGGGAGATCAAATTGGTAATACCGGCGTTATGGGGTCATATAATCCGGATATTCCCATTGCCGGGATTACCAAATCCGGTTCTGTTTATTCCGGAGTGATTACGTTTCCGGGTCCCGAGACCTCAAACACGTTTGATCTGGTGCCTTTCACAAATGGTTCTGTTTTTTGGATCCAGTCTAAAACTGAATCTATAGCAGATCCACCGGCTCATACTAAAACGTATATGGCTTGCGGTGATTCGTTACCGTTGCCGGCGGGGTCAGCGACAGTCGTTCTCCCGGCGATCGTCGATAACGGTCCTTCCGGTTTACCGGATGGAACTTCCATAGATTATAACAGCACAACGGGGGCACTTTCCATTCAGGAAGTAAATGATACAAATTACTACAAGTTTTCCATAACTGAGCAAGGAGGTAGTATGTGGCCAATCGCATATGTTACCACCGCTTCAAATTCCATCATTTTACCGCAATGGCTGCAAAATTTGCTTAGTGGTAGAACAGTAAATATTAGGATTGCGGTAGGTAATTTTACCAATTTTTTTAGGATGGAAAATTATCAATATGGCACTTACGCGCCAACTTTAAGCGGTAAGACCATAACGGGTTCGAGTTTTAAAAAGGATGGGATTATTATTCCATAGACGCAAATACGAAAAGTTTAAAAGGTAATTTTACTTTTAGGCTCTTTTCGATCAGATTGATGATAAAATGAGTGAAGGAAATAATCAGTTTTTTAGAAGATTTATCTAGTACTTAAGCAAGTGGAGATGTGAATCATGAAAAAAATATGGATTTTATTATTTTTTTTCTTTATTCCTTTTTATATTTTTTCTGATGTGAGGTTCTTTTATGTAGAAAAATACGGATTATGGGACGAGCTGACCTTTTGGACATTAATAGACGTTTCAGGGTATAGCGGAATATATAACCCGCCAGAATCTAGTGATTATTATTATAGATCCACAGACGGGAAATTGGATTTTGAGGTAATGCAAGCTCAATCAGTAATTGCTGTCGGTAAAGCATATCGTACAGTTGGCAATATCGGCCCCTTCCCATTCGAAATTGGGTATAGTGCAATTTCGGCTCATTTTACAAGAAATGATGTCGCTCCTGTTAATTTGCAAATACCGGTTTTTGTCGATCTGTGGTCAGAAGACCGCGGCCTTTTTGTTGACCCTAATAGGCACAGTATAGACCAATTCCCTTATACTTTTATATTAGATCAAGACCCGCCATACTATGAATCTGAGGTTAATGTGATCTCAGCAGCAATTGCGCTAAATGGGTGGTATAATGATGATGTTATCCTTGAAGCAGTCCCATCGGATGGACAAGGCTCAGGAATATGGCGTAATCAATATCGAATAAGACAAGGTGCTATAACTGGCACATGGCGAAATACAGAGGCAGTTACAAATAATATGCTGTTAACAGGGGAAGGGGATTTTTTTGTAGATTTTCGAGCTATAGATAATGTCGGAAATATTTCGTCAATCATAACAAAAGAGATTAAAATCGATCGTACAGCCCCGGTTGCACCTGCCAGCATCAATTCAACTTTTATAACAACCGTGAAAGATGATGGAAATCGTAAAATTACTGGTCTTCATTTGTCATGGGATGAAGTAACTGAGGATCTTCCAAGTCCACCTGTTCCGAACAGTGGTGTCGCAGGTTATGAGATTTCTTGGATGCTGGCAAGATATTTTGACCTGGAACTGTTGCCAGATGGATTATCTGTAACTGGAAGCGATTCAACATCTTTTGATTTAGATTTGATTTCGGATGGTTTTATCCCGGGGGAATCCTATAAATTTGCGGTTAGAACCGTAGATAATGCAGGAAACTATAGTGACGATGAATCGGCTTGGGCAATCTCCGAGGAAGTTTTTATTCCCGAAGTTCCCATACAAATAGAGTCAATAAATTATCAGATTCCTGAAATTAATCCCGCATCCGGCGAACCGGAATATCATGGAACAATTGTTTTTGATAGAGGGCTGGATTATTTTTCACCGAATAATCTCCTTACAATAAAAGGCATAAGACTGGTATCTGACTTCGGCATTGATTTAGATCAAAATTTAAATCAAATTATTGATGCAAATGGAAGCCTAATTGCACCATGGAGCATATCCGCCGGGAAACTCACCTATACATTCACAATTACCGGCAAGATGCATGCTCATCAACGGTATGAGTACAGCGTATTCACATACTATTATCTGGATCAAGTAGTAGAATTGGGAAATAAAATAACGGCTAATCGACTACCCAATATACCTCCTGCGTTTCATGTAAAGATCGAAACTTCTGAACAGGATTTACTGGGTGAAATCAATGAGCAAGGCTATATCCCGGGAACGAGTACTCCGCTTCGATTATATACTGGTGTTCAGGATGATCTGCAAGTTTCTCTATTAACTGTAAACACTGATGGCACCGACAGTGAGGGTGATACGCTGAAATTTACACTCTATAAATTTGACAGCACGGGTACAACCAATCTTGGTGAGGCGTGTACCAAGGATATTCCGCAACTTATTAATCATGTAATCGCTCTGAGAGCGACGCAGAGTTCCATTTTTCATTTATTCGTAGAGGTTGAGGAGTATGCAGAGGATGAAACAGGCGTCGTCAAATCACTCGGGGCCTTTTATACCGATGTTAATGATATTCCATATCAATCGATCAAGACGTTACATGAAGATCCGCAAGAAGGTTTTTTTGTCTATTTCGACTTTAATGAAGGCACAGGTGCCTTTGAGGTCCGAAAAAGGAATGGGACGGATCCTCTTGATGGTGAAAACCCCACGAACACTGAGGAGGTTGACCTTTTTATTCCCGCGAATGCGATAACTGACAGAACAGGTCCTGTCGAAAGCGGGATTGCCGATGTTTATGTCTGGAATGCTCCTCTTTCTTCAAGCACTACCACTTCTGTTGATATCCTGAACGAAATTATGGCACATGAACCGCCGGATGCTGAAAAGTTCAATTGTGAAATCCAAACAGACGCTGTAGAACCTGGTGACCCACCACAAAACGCACCTGATACTAATCACACGATTACATGGCAACTGTTACCACTCTCATCGGGCGAGGAAGGTTATCGTCTTGTTGCCATGAAAGTAGTGGATAATGTTGGAAAATCGCGATACTTTTGGAAAACCGTCATGCTTGATAAAATGCCTCCGACAGCTCCGGCCTTGACCGGTTTTCATCATACCTATAGTGGCAACATGCTTCATGTCACCTGGGTACCGGGTGCTGGCTGCTCTTCTTACAAAGTTCAATACCCGGATGCGATGGGCGTTATGCAAAGCGATGGTTCACCAACACCGGAATTGAGCATCAATACCGCTACCTATTCCGCTAATGCGCCAATCGCTATTTCGGTGATTGCCCGGGATAAAGCCGGAAATACGGCGGAACCGATGGTGTATACTCCATTCACGAGCGCCACTTTGGGAACGTTAAGCCTTCTCGCAGATGAATACAGCCCGACCCTGGGGCATTATTTTGAATGGCGTGTGACCGGTGGCGTGGCTACCCGCTTTGAATTACAGCAGTTGGATTCAGAAGGGAGTGTCATTACACAAATTCCTTTTGTCGACGATCTCTGCAGGCAGAGTGGACTTATGCCGGCGCACGCGACGTTCCGGTATCGGCTTGTTGCCTTTAACGGAAGTGATGACGCGACTTTTGGCGCCATATTCGATAGAACATTGAAAAATAATGCACCCAGCGCACCAAACGGGCTTACTCCAACCGGGTTCGTCCCGGGTGAGGTGAAATTAAGCTGGCAGGCGGCAAGCGATGTCGATGGCGACATCCTTACGTACCGTGTGTACCTGAAACAAGCCGGAGGTGAATTTACTCTTTTAGGCACAGTCAAGGACTGTGTATTCCCGGAAGAAAGCGCAACTTTAGCTTTAGAGGACGGAGAGGAATACACTTTTTATGTGGAAGCAGATGATACACCCGCATCCGGTTTGTTTACCGGACTCTTAACCCAAAGCACAGAGGAGAAATTCACTGTCGATGCAAGCGCGCCGGTTATTTCCTTTGTCAATATTTCCGACCTTCCCGCAGAGGAACTGATCGTGGAGATCAGGGAAAACGGAAGTGGCATTGCCATGGTGGGATATTGGACATCAAATGGAACCGGCAGCAGGGAGTCCCCCATTAATTTGACTTTGGCTGAAGCAAGCGTCGGAGTCTATACGGCAACGATTCCCCTGCTGGAAGGCGAGTATTCAATCACAGTCGCGGCCGAAGACCAGGTGCATAATCGAAGCGAGCGTTCTACCGGTAGCCTGAATAGCGATCATACCAGTCCTGTCATCAGCGACGTCACGATTCAACTGCCGGACCTGCCTGGCGGGAACTTCGCAAGCACGGGAAATGTCCCGATCACCTTGATGTGTCACGACGATTTTTCAGGTATCAAGGAATTGTCTTATGGTTATGCTGAAACCGCGACTGGACCGGTGCAGAGTTGGATGACAATTCTCTTGGAGCCTGTACAGGGCACGAGTGGTGCGTCAAATGAAAAACGGTATGTAAAATCTCTCAATTTCACCGGCGAAAACGGAACTACCAGTTATCTTGTCATTAAAGTAATCGACTGGGCGGGGAATGAATCCATTGAATGGCGTTCTGGTACCGGCATCCTCGTTGATCGAACACCCCCGGAGGTCAGTTTATCCGTTAGTGGATATTCAACACTGTTTTCACAGTATTACATTAGCACCATCAGCCAGCTGAACGTTTCCGGGACCTACGCAGAAAATGATTCCGCAATCATCCAGGTACAGTTTGCATTGGCTGTAGAAGGCACCGATGAAAATCTTTTAAACTGGCAGAGTGAACTTGCCCTTGCCTTGAATGCAGTATTGGTGGATGGGAATGCATATTATATCCATTACCGTGTGATAAACGCTGTTGGACTTGCTTCAACAACAAAAAGTAAATCATTTGTTTATGATTCAAGCGGCGCTTTCAATCTTGCGATCACCGGGCTTCCCAGCGGGTATGTGGTAAGCGGAGAGGAAATACGGTTCACGGCCATGGCCGAAGAGCCGGATTCAGCTCTTGCCGAGTTTCGCGTTTCTGTCGGGAATAGCACCGACGACACCGTGCTATCCCGGCTTATCAACGGTAATGAACAGGGCCAGCTTGTGGTGCGTAATTCGGATAAAGCAGAGTTTGCTTTTATTGTTCCCCAGGTTCCCAACGGTGATTACCAGGTTTCGTTCGAGGTGACCAATGCGGCGGGGATCGTGACCACGGCCCAAAATGTCGGAACAATCCGCGTTGACAACAGTCAGGAAAAGCTGATTGTCACGACGGCCGGAAAATATTCAAGCCAGCCCGATACCCTGGCCGCCCATTGGAATTACACCGGAACCAAAACAGTAGTCGGATATGAATACCGGATAGTAAAGGAGGATGGCAGTACGCTTACCGCATGGCAGGGGACATCTCAAACCTCCTGTAATGCAAGCGGTCTTGCCCTTGAAAACGGCGCACTATATTTCTTCGAAGCACGGGCCTTGTTCGACACCGGCAACAGCCTTACCGGTAAAAGTCTTTCAGTTTTAGTTGATTTCACACCACCTCAATTCGATCCGACGACTGGTCTTGAAACTCCTTCCTTTGCACAAAGCACCGGTTTATGGCTGAAATATCTTGTGACGGATAGTGAATCCGGAGTTGAGAGCGTTCAGGTATTACTGGAAAAAGCAAGCGGGGAAAATGAAAGAACCGACATTGGTCACGGCTGGATAAATATTCCCAATAAGAATAATGAAGTCATTCCACTCCTTGTTGACAATCAGGGGAATCCATTAATGCTTTCAACAGGTGATTCCATTTATGTAACGGTTCGTGCTCAGAATGGTGGGGGAATTTCCTGCGATCGCTATGCCCCTGTTATTGTTATCGACGACACCCCGCCACCGAGTCCGCGTGTGATTGACCAGGGAGACGCCCTGAATACGAGTCAATATCCGAGTGCTTCATGGTTGTGGAGCGAACCTGACCCTGAAAGCGGCCCTGTCGTCTATGAGTGGACCATTGTCAGGTCCTTGACGGATACAGAAAACGCCGACTGGTACCTGGGTGACAGTTCATGTACGGCAGCCGTTGAAGAAACGCTTGGAACCGCCTTCCCACGGGAGCACCTTGCTGTGTGGTATTTCGTGGTTCGCGCGACAAATAGATCTGGACTTACAACGCTGGGAACCAGCAATGGATTTATTTATGATGAAACCGCACCGCTGTTAGCGCACGTCAAGCTCCTGCAGGGGAATGATGAAATCGTCTATACCCAAAATTTTACTGGATTGAGTGTTGGCATCGATGCCGTTGAGGAGGCAACAGCCATAACACAGTACACTGCGATTGCAGGATACTGGGATGCAAATAATGAATGGATCGATGGAGTTGATGATACAGTGTACACCTCAAATAGCGGTTTACTTTCGATTGATCAGCCGCCTCCGACTGCGAGTCCCGGTGACATCATCGTATTTCGTGGTACGTGCATAAACGAAGCGGGATTGCCGTCACAGAATGGATATACAAAAGGAGTGCTGGTATACAGCACGCTACCTTCGATTACGGCAATCAGGGCCCGGGTAGCGGCAACCATGATTTATGCCGACTGGGATGTATCTTCGACCGGTCTCCCCGTAACCGGTTACGGTCTTGAATTGCGAAACGCAGCGACGGGCCAAACGGTTTATACATCAACACTTTCAACAAAGAACATTGTGATCGACACGGACAAGGAAAATCTTGCAAGCGGGCGCTATGGCGTGTATGTGAAGGCCGTGAATGCAACCGGTTCAGATTCGCCCTGGAAAACAGGGCCGGTGATCGTGGTCGACAACACTCCACCTGTTGTAGCAAACTTTGAAACACCCCGCTATGCATCAAGCTTTATTTCCATCTCTTGCGTGGCGCAGGATGACGAATCCGGGATCGGTGAGTACCAGTACCAGATTGGCACATGGGAAAATCCGGGTGCCGGAACCGGCGGCTGGAAGAGTATTTTCACGACCAGTACCGCGTTGACGATGACAGTGAATTTCGCGGATCTGGCCGCGGGCTTGAGCGGCGTGCTGGACGGGTCGTCGATATACGTTCGGTTGCGGGTGAAAAACGGCGTTGGTTTATGGAGTGGAGAACGCACTTCAAATCCAATTGTCATCGATAAATCACCGCCCACGACCCCGATCGTCTCCGTTTCCAATACATTTTCAAAATATGCATACAAAATAGAAGGGGTTTCCGTAACATCCAGTGATTTGGAAAGTGGAATTCCCATTTGGGCATACACGGTAACCCAGAGTTTAGATCCGGTTTTGTTAGCCCAGGCCAATTGGATTCAGGTTCACGAGGGCGAGGACACCACAGAGATATACTACAGCGATTTGATCGCCGAAGGTTTTATATTCGAACATGGTGACCGGGTTTATATCTGCGTAAAAACCAAAAACGGTGCCGGTGACTGGTCCGGGACCGGTAATAGCCAGGTTGTGACCTTCGACCTGGCGGCACCCGTGGTCACCTTTACCCGCGGTGAAGAAGTGATCATTGTCAATGACCAGGCAGAAATGATCGAGTTTGTGATCGCAGAAGAGTTCGGATCTGAAGTGACCCTCCAGCTCACGCTGGAATACCCTGACGGCAGTGCGGAAACCTATCCTGTCGAAATGACGGGCATTGGCAGCCATGAGTTTGTGTTTGATAAAACAACCGCTGGACCTTACGAGTTGCACGCGAGGGCCACGGATGCGGCTGGAAACGTATCGTTGGAAAGCACGCAGCGGATTCGGGTGAACGCGGCGCCGGAGGTTACCATTGAGCAGAATTTCGAAACGACACCCGGCAAACCACTTACGTTATCCGCCACGGTAATTGACCTGGACGGTAATGGAAGCTTTGCCTGTCGCTGGATTTTTGGAGACGGACATGAAGTAGAAAATGAAAGCACTATTGTAATTCATCCATATCTCCATAGAGAAATGTACGACCAGCATAACGAATACCTGCTCACACTTGAAGTCACGGATAATGATGGACGAATGGCGCGTGTTTATTCCAATATAATCCTGGAGAACACGAGACGGGGTCGGCTCTACGTTGATGAATACTGGGACGGTGAGCACACGATTTTGGGCGATATTTTGGTGCCTTCAGGGATTACACTCACAGTGATGGTAAACACCAGGGTTCTGGCTGTGTCTGATCCGCTCGAAGGCTACGATCACAGATTGACAATAGAAGGGAAACTGATAACCGAGGCCGGCGCGAACTTCACGACAGCGGACGGTACGAGCGAACTGTGGAACGGTATTCTGGTAAGCGGGGAAGCCATCCTCAACGGAATCACCATAGAGAGAGCGAAACGGGGTCTGACGGTGCTTGTAGGTGCTGTGGTAGATTTGAACAACACACTCTTCGGCTCAAACGAGATTGGCCTGCATGTGTTTGATGATCTCACGGTCAATGCTTGTATATTCCGGGACAACGAACTGTATGGCGTTAAAGAAGACGGAACACTTTCACCCGTACTGACGGACTGTGTCTTCAGCGGTAATCAATATGATTACTACGATACCGAACTCACGGTCATGAGCGTCGAAGACTTGGATGAACTTGAAGGGAATTCGGGGAACCGGCGGGAATAGTTTTTAGGCTTTGGGACAAGGCCTTGAAGGAGTTTATCCAGAGAGGTTGGTTCACGGCCAATAGATTTAGGGTAACTGGTGATTTTGTTGTTAGACAAATAGTGTCATTCCCGCGGAAGCGGGAATCTGTTACATGACGATAGTTTTTTAAAGCAGATCCCCGCTTTCGCGGGGATGACATGGAGCGCTGGGAGTGACATGGAGCGCTGGGAGTGACATGGAGCGCTGGGAGTGATATGGAGCGCTGGGAGTGATATGGAGCGCTGGGAGTGATATGGAGCGCTGGGAGTGATATGGAGCGCTG
>JAFGHA010000151.1 GCA_016930275.1 Chitinispirillaceae bacterium | reverse complement strand
TTGCGCATAGGAGCCTCCTGTGATGTAGTTTAATATACTCACGGAAACTCTCAGCAACAATGGAGCAGTTTTCGGGGGGCAGGTCGAGAAGACGGCTCATTGAGGCAGTTCGAGGCCGGTTTGTTCCAGTGCGGCTTTGATTTTTTTCTGCCAGCCTTTAGACTGTTCACCGAGTATCTGGTGCAGCCGTTTGACGCGCTTGGGATCGGCCTGAATGAACTGGAACATGCCTTGAGCGGTGAGGCGGTCCTTTTCGGCTTTTTCCTTATTGAGGCGGCGCTGGCATACGATGAGCTTGTGTAGCGCGAATGCCTCCGGCTCAGGGATGTTTATAGTAAGGTGCTTGTATGTCAATGGGTAATGATACGAGAGCGGCAGGCCCATGAAATGCAGCTCCTGCGCCGTGACGCCCAGTTCCTTGAAATGCCTGGCCACCTCGTCGGGCTTTGCGCCGGGATCGGTGAGGAACTCGACCTTGAGCAGGGGATGATTGAATTTGTACAGGCCGGACCGCGGACTGACCTCGAAGGCAAAGTCATTCTTCTGCATGATCGCCGCGATATCGACGGCAGGGTTAATCCTAGGCATACGTCGCGGGATCAGTATATCGGCGTCCATGGTTCTCGTGGCCGGGATCTGCGGAGGGTTGCCGAACTGGTAGCGGTAGAAATCCTGACACCAGCTTCCGACCAGAACAAGATGCCTGAGAATCCCCGCATCATGCAGATCGCCGAGGACTTTCACCAGCAGATCAAATTTTTCCACGGAGTACTTTCTTTACATCCCTGAGATCATGACGAATGCCCTGCAGAAGTTTGGCGTACCGCCTGCGCTGCGCGACCTGTTTGAGAATTTTATTTGCTTTTTCGGAGCCTGCGGCTCCAATATAGTCGTAAATAACCTTATCGTTTTTACGGCGTGCAAGGTAAAGATAGTCTTTGTTGCGAAGACGTTTTATCCTTGGAGCGCCCTTTGGCATATTTTTAATGTTATTGCGATACGCCCGGTCTGCTTCGTTGAGCCGATCGTACTCTTCTTTCATTACATGAAAAATAACACTTATGCGTTTGTTCTTGTTACCCAACATTATACAAATATAACACAAAATGTTGGGTAACGCAAGAATTGTTTAATGAAATCGTTGTTACCCAACATATTATTAATATAATGTGTGTTGTTGGGTAATATAGCAGCGGGAAGTTATCTGAATTCGGCTTAAGAAGGTTTCCTGGCCGGTGTTTTGTTTGCGCCATGTGGAATAGAACCTTCCTGCAGGGGATTTGATGGATGACTATTGACTTCCTTCGGGGCATTTGCTATATTTGTACATAATGAACAATATGTAAGGAGCAAAGTTATGACTCATCTCGCGGTAGCTGATGCACGGCGCGGCTTGTCGGACATTCTGAACCGGGTTGTTTACGGCGGTGAACGTGTCGTTATTACCCGGCATGGTAAAGATGTTGCGGCAATCGTTTCTTCAAAGGACCTGGAAGCTTTGGAAAAGATCGAGGACATGATTGACGTGACCGAAGCGGAAAAACGGCTTTCCGAAGGAAGGAAACACGCCATTCCTTATGAAGCCATTCGTAGGGAAATGGGGCTTTCGTGAAATACCGGATTGTTTTTCTGCCTGTTGCGCAAAAGGAGATCCTTTCCCTCCCTCATGAAGTTCGGAAACGTATAGACAGAAAGATTCTCGCCCTTGTCGATGATCCGCGGCCGCATGACGGTAAAGCACTGCACGGTGGGAAAGGGTTGTACCGCGTCCGTGTCGGCGATTATCGGATCGTTTACCGCGTCGAGGATAAAATTATCACCGTTGTTATCGTGCGGGTACGGCACAGGAAAGACGTATATCGGTGATGTACATGGAAGTATGCTTTGTTAAGACAGGGAACGCCAAGTAATACTCCATGATACCAGATGTCAATCACTGGCTTGGTTTTATAAGCAGATAAGGGATGAGTGCTTAATAGACTAATATACCTCCGTCCCTGGTTACACAGCCTGGAACCCGAATGCGGACAGCGGAGTTGGAGCCTTGGCAGTTAGCGGGACAACGGTGTACGCAGGGGGAAGTTTCACTTCCATAGGCCAGGGAATCGGCCATCCCTATTTCGCCGAATTCAATGACAATTCCATTACTTCTGTCAGTCAACCATCAAAACCAGTATCAGCAGTTTCTCAATTCCAGTTTTCCGTCCGCTCCGGGAATTTAACTTACACTCTCCCCAGCGCCGGCCGCGTCTCAGTTCGCCTTTATAACCTTTCCGGCCGCCAGATAGCCACTCCTGTGAATGCTTATCATTTGGCGGGAACGTATTCAGTCTCTCTCTCCGGAAAGCTTTTATGCGCTGGCGTTTGCTTAGCGACCTTTCAAGCCGGTGATTATAAAAAAACTGAAAAAATTGTGACCCTCCGCTGAAAGTACGGAATATTCTTCCCGTTTTGACTTTCTCAAAGCCGCTGCTGCTCGCATTGCACGGGAGGCAACCACGCTGATAATGGAACTAATAAAGGATAAGCCTTTATATTTAAAAACAGCAAAAATGATATGAAAAAACATTTTATTTAAGCAAAAATCACACTAAAAATGGCGTACTATAGAAAAATTATATCCGTTATGCAATTCCCTCGTTAATTTTTCACCTTGCTAGATACATGTTTTACTGGCATCGACTATCACGGCACTATCACGTTTCCATAGCAACAGGGGGTATTCGGTAGACTTCGACAGGGGAGTGCCGGTAATGAAAAACCCGCGAAGCGCCTTTCCTTCAACGGGAAAGCCATTTTGAAGTGGTAGCGCTATGGGGAATCGAACCCCAGAACGGGCTTTACAGCGTTACCGCAGGGAGTTTAGCACATTGTAAAGCGGAGCGTTCTTCTGGAGAAACCTTAATCGTCCATTGACGATGTATATACCGGCAGGCAGTTCCCCGATGCGGTGGTTGTCAATTCGTTTCCCGAAGATCGTAAAAAGATTCAGGTCTTTTGTTTCAACCCTGGCATAAGCGGGCGTTGCTGTCTTTTTGATCGAGGCAATCGGTCCGGCGTAGATGGAGATCCGCGCGGTTTCGGAAAGCGGATAGTACTGTCCTCCGGGATTAGGCTCGTTGGGGTTGCACCAGAACTGATACGGCAGCACGGTGTCGATGTGAACCAGCATGTATAGGTAAAACGGCAGAGCGCCACCGTTGTCGGACAGGAACACGAACAACCGGGATTCCATGCTGTCTATGGGCGTTGGATTAATTGTACCCGTATGTCCATAGGTGACCGAGGGTAAAGTGGAGCATGTAAGTCCGCCGGCGTAGGCACTATCAGGACCGGATATTTTTGTGAAATTGGTGGCAAGCAGAGAGGGGTTGAACGCGCTGAAGTTCATAGGAGCGTTCGATCGGTAAAACGCCCGCGGCGAGGTTATCCGTACCTCGGGGCAGCAGGGACAAATGCAGGTACAGAAGTCATAACACTGGTAGACGAAATCGTAGCGTTTCAGTGTGTCGACGTTGAGTGAGCACGGCGGCGCGAAAGTGCTCCACGGCCGATAATACGTTCCCTTGAGCTGCGTCTTCTGGAGCGAGTACAGGTTGAGGACATTGCCGGTTTCAACCAGCGCAGTACCGGCGGACGCAAACACTGCGGATAAAAAAATAACGAGAACTACATCGCGGCACTTCATAGCGCTTCCCCCTTGTGTCTGGTAATTCAGACAAAAGCACTATTGTAATTAATATACCCTCAATCAGTAGTGTCCGGTTAAAAATATGAGATAAGGGGGTTGCAGACCTATTTTTATCGTTGGATTGTAGTAAAAAAATTGACGATAG